>JBOGID010000380.1:0-11061 GCA_050742295.1 Acidimicrobiales bacterium
ACCCTGCCGCTGCCGCCGACGTCGCGGCGCGGGCGCCGCCAACGCCGGCCGTCGGGCTCGGCCCCGCCGCTCCCTCGCTGCCTCGGCCCCAGCGGCAAGGTGTGGCTGACCGTCGCCGTGCTGGCCATCGCCAACCTGATCTGGCTGCCGATCGCCTCCCAGCCTCAGACCGGCATCCAGCTCGAGAACAACATCCTGCGCTTCTTCGCCGACCTGCGCGCGTCGAGCGTCACCACCGTCATGGGCGTCATCAACACCGCCGGTTCGCTGTGGGGCCCGACCGTCCTGGGTTGGGCGACGGTCGCCGCCCTCGTCGTGTTCCGGCGGTGGCGCCACCTGTTCACGTTCCTGGGCGCCCTCATGGTGCTGTCGGCGGCCGGCAGCACCATCTACCAGGAGGTGGCCCGGCCCCGGCCCTACGGCGTGCGCATCGTCGGCGACTGGGGCGGCTTCTCCATGCCCTCGCCGCCCGTTGCCGCCATCACGACCGTTCTGATGGGCATCGCCTACACGGTGGTGGTGCCGGGCCGGGCCCGCACCTACGCCAAGTTCGCCATCGCCGCGCTGGTGGCGGTGTTCGCCTTCTCCCGCCTGTACCTGGGCGTCGACCACCCGTCCGACATCGCCTACGGCGTCATCCTGGGCGTGAGCATCCCCCTGGTCGCCTTCCGCCTGTTCACGCCCAACGAGGCGTTCCCGGTCGTGTACCGGCGGGGCAAGAAGGCCCACCTCGACGTGGGCGGCGAACGGGGCCGGGCCATCCGCGAGGCGGTCGAGCAGCAGCTGGGCCTCGAGGTCCTGGAGATCAAGCCCGTCGGCCTGGAGGGGTCGGGCGGGTCCACGCCCCTGCGCCTGCGGGTCGCCGGCGACCCCGACACCTACGTCTTCGCCAAGCTCTACGCCAAGAGCCACGTCATGGCCGACCGCTGGTACAAGCTGGGCCGCAGCCTCCTCTACGGCGCCTTGGAGGACGAGGCGCCGTTCCAGACGGTGCGCCGCTTCGTCGAGTCGGAGGACTACAACTTCCGCCTCCTGCGCGACGCCTGCATCCCGACCGCCGCGCCCTACGGGATCGTCGAGATCACCCCCGAGCGGGAGTACCTCATCGTCACCGAGTTCCTCCAGGGCGCGCAGGAGATCGGCGATGCCGAGGTGGACGACACCGTCATCGACAACGGCCTGGAGCTGGTCCGCCAGCTCTGGGACGCCGGGCTCGCCCACCGGGACGTCAAGCCCGCCAACCTGCTTGTGCGGGACGGGACGGTGTACCTGATCGACGCCTTTTTCGTGCAGGTGCGGCCGTCGCCGTGGCGCCAGGCCGTCGATCTGGCAAACATGATGCTGGTCCTGGCCGTGAGGAGCACCAGCGGCCGGGTCTACGAGCGGGCCCTGCAGTGGTTCACGCCCGACGAGATCGCCGAGGCCTTCGCCGCCACCCGGGGCGTGGCCAGCCCGACCCAGCTGCGGGCGGCCATGAAGCGCGACGGCCGGGACCTGCTGGCCGAGTTCCGCGCCCTCGCCCCCGAACGGTCGCCCATCGGCATCCAGCGCTGGAGCGTCCGGCGGGTGGTGACCGCCCTCGTTGTCGTCGCTCTCTTCATCGCGGCCACCGGGCAGACCATCAACCTGTTCTCCAACGTGCGGAACCTGCCGGTGCAGCGATCCCCGGAGTGCGGCACCAGCACGCCTGTGATCCTCATGGCCCAGGCCGTGCCCTCGGCCAGCCAGATCCCGTGCATCGCCGCCCTGCCGTCGGGGTGGGAGTTCGGCAGCGAAAGCGCGCTCAACGGCAAGGCCGAGTTCTCGCTCAGCTCCGACCTCTCCGGCCACCGGGCGGTGGTGGTCACCCTGCGGGAGTCCTGTGACGTGCGGGGCCTGCGCCCGATCTCCACCGACGAGGTCGACACCGAGCGGTTCGAGGCACCGGTGACGGCGGCCCGGGCCCCGCTGGTGCGCACGTACGTGTTCCCGGGTGGTTGTGCGACCTACCGGTTCTCGGTCACCGCCGCCGAGACGCCCGACGAGGTCTTCTTCGCCGAACGGGCCCTGGCCTTCACGCCCCGGAACCGCCTGGTGGAGCACGTCCGCCAGCAGCAGGACCTGACCCTGTGCGGGCGGGGGACCTCGTGCCCGGGTTGAGAGTGAGCGGGCATCGCCAGGCGGCGGCCCGCACCCGCATGCTGCTGGGACTGGCGGGGCTGGTGGTCTCGGCCCTCCCGTTGCGGCGCCACCAAGTGGGCCCCCGCGAGGCACGGGCGTTCCGGGCCGTGAATGGCCTGCCCGACCGCCTCTACACACCCATCTGGGTGGTGATGCAGGGCGGGGCGCTGGGCGCCGCATTCCTGGCCGCCGCCATCGCGTGGTGGAAAGGCCGGTACCGCCTGGCCATCCGGCTGTTCGCGGCCGGCTCCCTCACGTGGGCCCTGTCCAAGGCCGTGAAGCGGGTGGCCCGACGGGGCCGGCCCGCCGCCCTGCTGGGCGATGTCCGGCACCGGGGCAAGCCGGCGTCGGGCATGGGCTACCTGTCGGGCCACGCCGGTGTGGCCGTGGCCCTGGCCTCCACCGCCCTGCCGGTCGTGGGCCGCCGTAGCCGCCTAGCCCTCGTCGCGGCCGTCCCCCTCGTCGGCCTGTCCCGCCTCTACGTCGGCGCCCACCTCCCCCTCGACATCGCCGGCGGCGCGGCGTTGGGGCTGGCCGTGGACGGCGCCCTCACGTTCTACGAATGGCGGGCCGACCGGTGACGCTCAGGCGCGGCGGAGCGACAGGTCGTCGACGTACGCCTTCTGGCTCGTGGTCAGCGACACGATGACGTCGAGGCTGAGGGAGCCGCCGGCGTCGGTCGGGGCGCTCGTCACCGAGAGCTGTTGCCACGTGCCGGTGCCGGTGGACACGACCGTCCGGTAGCGGACGATGGCCGAGACCCGGTACTCGCGGAGCCGGACGGTGACCGACCGGCCGACGGGCACGTTGACCCAAGCCGACGCGGTGTACGTAGTGCCCCCGACCGTGGAGTTCACGGCGTTGGGCGAGTCGTCGAGGACGGTCTCGCCCGACGAACGCGCCCCCAGCTGCACCGAACAGGCCGCGCCGTGGGCCACCGTGCAGATGCGGGTGAGGATCGTGCGGTTGGTGCCGGTGTTCCAGCCGGCCAGGCTGGACTCGAAGCCGGGGTTGGTGAGCAGGTTCGTGGGCGCCGGCGGCACGGTCGTGGGCGGCACTGTCGTGGGCGGTGGGAGCGTCGTCGTCGCGGGCACGGTGGTCGTGGAGGTGGTCGTCGAGGGCGGCCGGGTGGCCGTCGTGATCGTGGTCGGCGGCACGGTCGTCGGGGGAACGGTGGCTGGCGGCGGCAGGGTCGTCGTGACGCCCGACGTCCGCACCGCGTAGGACGTGTTCGACGCCTTGATGGACGAGACGTCCACCGCCTCGAACGCCGAGCCGGGCACGTTGCGGAGGTTCTGCAGGTCACCGTCGTTCCAGCGCGAGTCAGGGGCGCCGCTCATGAACCACGACGAGCCGTTGTCGGCCAGCACCATGCCGTGCTCCTGCAGGGCCCGCAGGATCACCTGGTTCTGGGCCGAGTAGCCGCTGATGTCGAAGTCGGCCCGGAGGCGGAACCACTGGCCCATGGGCGGGTCCGACGCCCCACCCGTCGCCGCTTTGTGACTGGCGGGCCACACGTAGGCGTTGCCGTCCGGGGGGGTGAAGCGGATGGCGTGGTCGATCACGCCCGACGCCACCTCGTCGTAGCGGACGAGGCCGGGCAGGATGGGCAGCCCGGCAGCGTCGCCCGACGTCCAGCCGAGCGGGCGCATGGTGTTGGTCCGCAGGTCCCACGTGGCGCCCGAGCCGGCCGTCCACGACGTGCCGCCGTTCTGCGGGTAGGCGGCGTACAGCTCCCACAGGCGGCAGGCGTCGCGGTCGACGACCAGCACGTGGCGGTCGCCGCTGGAGTTGGGCCCGCCCTCGATTGGCGCGTTGGCCGGCACCGGGTAGGGCCCGGGGTCGCTCTCGTCGGCGTAGTCGAAGCTGACCGGCACCCGGGCCTGGGTGCCCGAGACCGTCGTGTAGGGGATGCCGATGGGCCCGCCGTCCCACATGCCGGCGCCGAAATCGGCCTTCAGCTCGGCCGTGGTGCCGACGCTCGTGACCCACCCGGCCGACGACGTGTGGACGGGCAGAGCCGACACGTCGGCGTGCCATAACGAGTCGGCCGGCGTCATGGGGCAGGCCGGCGCGCCGGGCACGGGGGTGGCCCCAACGGACGGCGCCACCCCGGGCACGAACGAGCCGGCCGCGACCAGTGCCGCCACCAGAACCGGGACCCGCCGTCGGGCCCTTCGGCTTCGAATCATCCGATCCGTGTCGTCCACTCTCGTCGGAAGCCTGAGGGGACGGCGCACGTCCCCCCAACCCGCGCGACGCTGGACCCGCTGATGGACGCGCCGCCGCCGGTCGAGAAGAACTCCACGACCAACAAGGTCGTCCAGGGCGCCATTTCGCTCGTGCTGGTCGTCGCCATCTTCGTGTTCGTCCTTCCCCAGGTGGCCGACCTGTCCGAGGTCTGGGACCACATCCGGGCCATGACGTGGCTGGAGGTCACCACGCTGGCCGTCGCCGCGGCCTGGAACCTGGTCACCTACGGCTTCGTCTGGGTCTCGTGCCTCCCCGGCCTGACCGTGGCCCAGGCCTTGGTGGCGACGGAGGCGTCGACGGCCGTGGCCAACACCGTCCCCGGAGGGAGCTACATCTCCATCGGCCTGACCTATCAGATGCTCCACTCGTGGGGGTTCCGGCGGTCGGTCGTCACCCTCGCCATGCTGATCTCGGGCATCTGGAACAACTTCGCCAAGCTCGCCATCCCCGTGTTCGCCCTCGCCGCCCTGGCCGTCCAGGGCGAGGTCACCGTCGGGCGGATCATCGCCGCCGGCCTCGGCATCGCCGGCCTGACCGGCGCCATCGTGGTGTTCGCCCTGGCTCTGCGCACCGAGGCGGCTGCGGCCAAGCTGGGCAACACCTCGGGCAGGGTTGTGAGCGCCGTGCTGCGCCTCCTCGGCAAGCCGCCCGCCACCGGGTGGGACATCGCCGTGACCCGGTTCCGCGAGAAGACCATCGGCCTGCTGCGCACCCGCTGGCTGGCCCTCACCGTCTCGACCATCGTGAGCCACCTGTCCCTCTACCTCGTCCTGCTCCTGTCGCTGCGCCACATCGGGGTGTCCAACGGCGAGGCCCACTGGGCCGAGGTGCTGGCCGTGTTCGCCTTCGCCCGCCTGGTCACCGCCATCCCGCTGACGCCGGGCGGGCTGGGCGTCATCGAGCTGGCCCTCATCGGCGGCCTCTCCGCCGCCGGCGGCGACCGGGAGCAGGTCGTGGCCGCCGTCCTCGTCTACCGCCTGCTCACCTACGTGCTGCCCATCCCGCTGGGCGTGGCCTGCTACGGGGTCTGGCGGCGCAACCGCAGCTGGCGCAAGGAGCCACAGCCCTCGCCCACACCGGCGGCGGCGACGCCGTGAAGGCCAAGGACTTCGAGAGGGAACTGGTCGAGCTCCAGCTCGAGCTGGTCACCATGCAGGACTGGGTGCGCCACACCGGGCACAAGCTCGTCGTCCTCTTCGAGGGGCGCGACGCCGCGGGCAAGGGCGGCACGATCAAGCGCATCGCCGAACCGCTCAACCCCCGCGCCTGCCGGGTCGTGGCCCTGCCCACGCCCACCGAGCGGGAGCAGAGGCAGTGGTACTTCCAGCGCTACGCCGCCCACCTGCCGGCAGCGGGCGAGATCGTGCTGTTCGACCGGTCCTGGTACAACCGGGCCGGCGTCGAGCGGGTCATGGGGTTCTGCACCGACGAGGAGTACTGGGAGTTCCTGCGGTCCGTGCCCGAGTTCGAACGGATGCTGATGCGATCGGGCATCCAGCTCGTCAAGTACTGGTTCTCGGTGTCCGACGGCGAGCAGGAGCGCCGGTTCCAGGCCCGCATCGACGACCGCAGCAAGCAGTGGAAGCTGTCGGCGATAGACCTCTGTTCGAGGTCGCGCTGGGTCGAGTACTCCAAGGCCAAGGACCGGATGATGGAGTCGACGTCCACCCCGGAGGCGCCGTGGTGGGAGGTGGACGCCGACGACAAGCGCACGGCCCGGCTCAACACCATCCACCACCTCCTGTCGCTGGTGCCCTACACGGACGTTCCCCGGGAGACGATCACGCTGCCGCCCCGCCAGGAGGACCCCGGCTACCGGCGCCCGCCCAAGGACAAGCTCAACTGGATCCCGACTGAGTACTGAGGGCTCCCAGCAGCTCGGTCCGCACCCGGCGGACCTCCTTGCTCTCGCCTGACCAGTACGGGTGCGCCAGCAGGCCCCGAAGGGGGCCGATGGCGGGCGAGCCCAGCGCTTCGGTGGCCGACCGCACGGCCACCTCGGCGCCCACCAGGTCGGTGAGGTCGGCCAGCAGGTCGGCGACGTCGCGGGCGTAGCGGGTCGGGTCGGCGGCCACCAGCCCGTCGGTGAAGTCGAGCAGCCACGGCTGGCCCCGCCCGTCGATCAGGACGTTGGCCGCCCCCAGGTCGCCGTGGGTGATCCCGGCCCCGTGGAGGGCACCGACCTGGGCCCACACGTTGGGCAGGACCGCCACCGCCTCGGCCTGCGTGAGGTGCGCCAGCCGGCGCCCCTCGACATAGCGCTCGACGACAACGCCCGCACCGTTCCCGAACGTCCCGACGCCCAGGACCTCGGGCGTGCGTATGCCCCGGTTCCGTGCTAGCAGGGACAGGGCGGCGTGGCGGTGCACCCGTTCCCGGGGCGGCACGAACCGCCCCCGCTCCCGCACCCAGCGCGACACGAGCCGCCGCCAGCTGCGGTGGACGAGGTCGGTGTCGCGGTGGTCGCGGCTGACGACGGTGGCGTAGAGGCGTTCGGTGTCGGGGGTCTGGACGAGGGCGTGGCGCCCGCTGTCCTGCACCTGGCACACGCCGTCGACGGCGAGGCCCAGGCTGGTGAGCACCCGCCTGGTGATCTCCGGTGTGAGGCGGGCCACGGGCGCGCCAACGGCCAGGTGCATGAGGGCGCCGATGCCCCACCCCATCGCCGCCCCGCCGATGACGTCGAGGGGCAGGTGGGCGCCCGTGTAGACCCGGGACACCATCACGACGAAGACGAGTCCCCAGGCCAGCCGGCGGCCCCGGCGGCCCAGCCACGGCGCGGCCGCGGTGGCCAGGGCGGCGGCCACGGCCGAGTGCCCGGAGATGAAGCCCAGGCCGCTGGCCGCGCCACCGCGGACGAACACGTCGTCCAGGAAGGCGGCGGGACGGCCCCGCTGCACCCAGTCCTTCACCAGCCGGGCGATGACGAAGGCCGCAGTCCCGCTGAGGGCCAGGTCGATGGCCATGCGTCGGCGCCGGAAGACAAGGGCCAGGCCCGCCACCACCGGGACGGCCGCCGCGCTGCCCAGCTGCATGACCGGCCAGATCACCGGAAAGAGGAACGACGGGAGGTCGTTGAAGAACCGGAAGGCGTCCCGCTCCAGGATCGGGAGGTGCCGGCGGCTCACGGGGACGGACGCCAGCGTCAGTACCACCGCCGCCAACACCACGCGCACCGCATCGCTTGCATGGCGGCGAAAATCGGCGACGAACGGGGTCACGCCCCGGCAGGCTACGGCCACCCCGCGAGTTCTGGTACGCCACCTACCTCTGTCATCATGACCACGGGCCGGACCGGCGCGGAGGGGGGGCGGCGGCTCCCGGGTCGGGAAGCTGATGGCGCTGGCCTTGGTGGTCATGGGCGTGGTCGCCGCCGCCGGGCAGCTGGGGTTCGACCTCATGCCCGACGTCAAGAACCCGTTCCCCACCGAGACCGTCGACCGGAGCCAGCCCACGCTCCTCAAGTCCCTGGAGGACCTGAACCTCTACCACGCGGCGACGGCGAACTCCCAGGTGGTCGTCGACACCGAGAAGGACACGAAGCACGTCCCCGCCATCATCCGCGGCGAGCGGACGGTGTTCACCGCCGCCGGCTCCGTCGATGCCACCGTCGACTTCTCGGCCCTCGACGACCGCTCGATCGCCGTGTCGCCCGACCGCCTGTCGGCGACCATCACCCTGCCGGCGCCCAACCTGACGGCGCCGCGGGTCGACCCCAAGCAGAGCCGGGTCGTCAGCCGCGAGCGGGGCCTGCTCGACCGCATCGGATCGATCT
Organism: Acidimicrobiales bacterium; assembly: GCA_050742295.1. Lineage (GTDB taxonomy): Bacteria > Actinomycetota > Acidimicrobiia > Acidimicrobiales > AC-14 > JAHFUQ01. The sequence continues at coordinate 8,189 of JBOGID010000380.1, forward strand.
TCTCCGACACTCCGACGAGCGACCGGCCCTACTTCGTCGCCGCCGAGCAGAAGATGGCAGCCGCCGCCCTCGGAAGCGACCTCCGGGCCCGGGCCGAGACCAACACCCGCATCATGCTCGAGAACATGCTCCCGACCCTCGGCTACACCAGCGTCACGGTGACGTTCGCGCCCGCGCCCGCCGTCGCGTCGCGAGTCCGAGTCCGAGTCCGACCCGCAGCAGTCGGCGAACTCCTCTCCGTCGCAGGAATTCGCCGACCTAGCCGCGGCTTGACGGGCCGCGCGTACCCCGTCAAGATCCTGGCGCCTGGTCGCCTCCCAGCCTCCGCGACGACCAGTCGCGACTCGTTGTACGCCTACCCGTAGGCGTCGGCCGGACGATGGTTGGAGTGCACGCTCCCGGTGCTACCAGGCACGGCGTATGGACCCGCAGCCCCTGGGCCAGCAGGGTTGCACCGGCATCTCCCCCCAGTCGTCCGGCCGACGTTGCGACCGCCGAGGAACACCATCGCGCCGGGCTCTTAAGCACTTCTTGGTTGTAACTGAAATGTCAGGAGAACTAGCACTAGCACTAGCCCAACAGGGTGCGCCGCAGCCGCTTCGCGATCCGGTGTTCGAGGACGTGGGCGCCCTGCTCGCGGGCCAGGGCGAGGCCCGACAAGAAGCACGCCTCGGCGTCGGAGCGCCGCTCGGGCCCGGCGTCGAGGAGCAGGTCGCCCTGCAGGCGGTGGAGCTCGGGCTCCCAGAACCGTTCGCCCGTCGACCGGGCCTCAGCGAGGGCCCTCTCCACGCAGGCGAGGGCTTCGTCGCGCCTCCCCTCGACCCGCTCGCACTCGGCGAGCAGGCCCCAGAACAGGGTCAGCAGCATCCGTGACCCCGTCCCCTCGAACTCGTCGAGGGCGCTGCGGATGATCGTCGGGTCCGAAGACGCGGCCCCGCGCAGGACCCCCATCATCGCCGCGAACAGGCGAAAGCCGTGCTCGTCGGAGACGGCGACGCCGTCCGCCGCCAGCCGCTTGGCGGCCCGACGGTCATCGAACATGAGCTTGCCGAGCGCGGTCAGGAAGAGGGCGGCCACGACGCTGAGGGGCCGGCCGAGCCGGCGGGCGTGCACAAGGCTCTCGTCGAGCGTGCGCGCGCCCTCGGGGCCCGCGGCCAGGCACTCGATCAGGCCCCGGAAGATCAGGTGCCCCGACCGGAGGTCGGGCTCCCAGACGAGGCCGGCGTGGAAGTCGGACGGCAGGCGCGCCAGGCCGGCCTCGACCCGCCGCAGATGCTCGCCGGCCTCCCGGAGCCGTCCGAGGTGGACGTCCACGATCCCGGCACAGTGGTTGCCGACGACGTCGAACACCCCATCGCCGGTGCGTTCGGCGCGGGCGAGCATCTCCGTCGCCAGTTCCCGGGCCCGGACCAGGTCGCCGCGGACATAGCGGTACGACCAGGCCGCCCAGAGGCACGGGAGCACGTCAGGGGAGTCGTCGACGCGCCGACACAGTTCGGCAGCCTGCGACCACGCCTCGCCGACCTCCGGCGCCGCGTACCAGTGCTTCATCAGCAGCACGCCGGCGATGCGTCTCCGGGCCGACAGCTCCCGGCGGAGCGCTTCCTGCGGCGCCCGGTTTCTCGTGGACAGCTGAATTGCCCGCTCCAGGAGCGCCACGGCCTGCTCGAAGGCGAGCACCTTGGCGGCCCGGTCGGCGGCGCGCAGCGCCCACCGGTACGCCTCGTCGGCGTCGCCGGCCGTGGAGGCGGCCAGGAAGTGGTCGGCGATCTCGGCGGCGTGGTCGTCTTCCGCATGCGGCCCCCGGGCCAGCGCCAGCCCGATGGCGCGGTGCAACCGAGCGCGACGCAGCGCCGATAGCCCGTCGTAGATCGTCTCCCGCACGATGCTGTGGGAGAACCGGTACGAGCCAGCCGTCGCCGGGTCCTCGACCACGACGCCGACGTCGAGGGCCGACTCGACCAGCTCCAGCGCACGGTCGCCGTCGACGCCGGCGGCGGTCGCCACCACGTCCACGTCGAACTCCCGGCCCGCCACCGCCGCCGGCCCGAGGAACGACCGGGAGTCGCCGGGCAGGCGGGCGAGGCGCTGGCGGACGACGTCTCGGACGCCCAACGGGATCACGTAGCTGGCGATCTGGTGGTCGGTCCCGGCGAGCTGGCCGCTGGCCTGCAGCAGCTGGAGCAGCTCCGAGACGAAGAAGGGGTTGCCTTCGGTGCGGGCCCGGATCGCCTCAGCTACCTCGGGGTCGGCGTCGCGGCCGGTGGCGTAGGCGAGGAGGAGGGCGATGCTCTCCTCGGCCAGACCGGAGAGCCGGATGCGGAGGAGGTCGGGTACGCGGGCCAGCGTGGCCAAGGTGGCGACCACCGGCCCCGACGTCCCCGTGTCCTGCTCCCGGTAGGTCGCCACGAGGAGCACACGAGCCGTCGTCAGGCGGGCCGCCAGCAGCTGGACGAGCTGCAGCGTCGGCCAGTCGGCCCAGTGCAGGTCGTCGATGGCCAGCACGACCGGCCGGTCCGCGGCCAGGCGCAGGACGAACCCGACCACGGCGTCGTACAGGCGGGTACGGGCCGTTTCCGACAGGGCGGAGGCGACGCCGGCCAGCTCCCGGCCGGCCAGGTCGGCGACTTCGGGCACCAACCGGGCCAGGTCCTCGGCATCGGTGGCCAGCGCCCGCTGCACCGACGCCACCTCGCCCTCGGCCGCCAGCGTGCGGATGATCTGGACCCAGGGCCAGTACGCGGGCGCCGCCTCGCCGTCGGGCGCCCGCCCCCACGCCACCTGCAGGCCCCGGTGCCCGGCCTCGCGGGCGAGCTCCTCGGCCAGCCTTGTCTTGCCGATGCCAGGCTCGCCGGAGATCAGCACGACCCGGC
>JBOGID010000381.1:0-7391 GCA_050742295.1 Acidimicrobiales bacterium
GCACCGAGTTGAGGTTCTTGATCTCGGCCCGGGTGCCCAGTGCTTCGCCGGGGCGCCGCACCGACACGTTGGCATCGACCCGCATCGAGCCCTCCTCCATGCGGGCCTCCGACGCGCCCGTTGCCACCAGGACAGCCCGCAGTTCGGTCACGTAGGCCTTGGCCTGGTCGGCGCTGCCGATGTCGGGCTCGCTGACGATCTCGACCAGCGGGACGCCGGCCCGGTTGTAGTCCACGAGGGCGTAGGTGGCGCTGTGGATCCGCCCCGACTCGCCGGCGTGGGTCGTCTTGCCCGTGTCCTCCTCGATGTGGGCCCGGTGGATACCGACGCGCGACCCGTCCGGGAGGTCGAGGTGGCCCGCCACGTTGATGGGCTGGTCGTACTGGCTGACCTGGTAGTCCTTGGGCATGTCGGGATAGAAGTAGTTCTTCCGGTGGAAGATCGACGGCCGGATCTCACAACCCAGGGCGGCGCCGATCCGCATGGCCAGCTCGACGGCCTGGCGGTTGAGGACGGGCAGCGAGCCGGGCAGGCCCATGCAGACGGGGCAGATCAGTGTGTTGGGTTCGGCCCCGAACTCGTTGCGGCACCCGCAGAAGAGCTTGGTCGCCGTGGCCAGCTCGCAGTGGACCTCGAGCCCGATGACGGTCTCCCAGCCGGCGGTCACGACAGGCTCGCCTCCAGGGCGGCCGCCACCCGGAACATGACCGCCTCGCCCAGCGCCGGCGCGAGGACTTGGACGCCGACGGGCAGGCCGTCGTCGCCCTGGCCGTAGGGCACCGACATGGCCGGGTGGCCGGTCAGGTTGGAGGGGATCGTGCAGACGTCCATGAGGTACATGGCCAGCGGGTCCTCGACCTTGGCCCCCAGCGGGAACGCAGTCGACGGCGACGCGGGCGACAGCAGCACGTCGAACTGCTCGTAGGCGGCCTCGAAGTCCCGCAGGATCAGGGTGCGGACCCGCTGGGCGTGGCCGTAATAGGCGTCGTAGTACCCGGCCGACAGGGCGTAGGTGCCCAGCATGATCCGGCGCTTGACCTCGGCCCCGAACCCGGCCGCCCGGGTGCGGGCGTACATCTCGTTGACGTCGGCCCCGTCCACCCGCAGGCCGTAGCGGACGCCGTCGTAGCGCGAGAGGTTGGAGGACGCCTCGGCCGGCGCGATCAGGTAGTAGGCCGACAGCCCGTAGGCGGCGGCGGGGACGGCCACGTCCTCGACCTTGGCCCCGGCCGCTTCGAGGGCCCGTCCGGCGGCGACGACCCGGGCCAGCACGTCGGGGTCGGCGTCCCACGTCAGCTCCTGGACGACGCCCACACGCAGCCCCTCCACGCCCTCGTCGAGCACGCCGGTCAGGCGGGGCAGGGCCTCGGGGACCGAGGTCGAGTCGAGGGGGTCGTGGCCGCCGATGACGTCGAGGACCAGGGCGGCGTCGGCCACCGTCGTCGTGAGGGGCCCGATCTGGTCGAGGGACGAGGCGTAAGCCACCAGGCCGTACCGGGAGACCCGGCCGTAGGTCGGCTTGACCCCGACGACCCCGCACAGCGAGGCGGGCTGGCGGATGGAGCCGCCCGTGTCCGACCCCAGGGCCACGCCGGCGAACCCGGCCGCCACCGCCGCGGCACTCCCCCCGCTCGACCCGCCCGGCACCTTGGACACGTCGTGGGGGTTGCGGGTCGGGCCGAAGGCCGAGTTCTCGGTCGACGACCCCATGGCGAACTCGTCCATGTTCGTCTTGCCGATGAGGATGGCGCCGGCTTGGCGGAGCCGCGTCACCACGGTGGCGTCGTAGGGCGGGCGCCAGCCCTTGAGGATCTTCGACGAGCACGTCGTCGGGATGCCGCGGGTGCAGATGTTGTCCTTGAGCACAACGGGGACGCCGGCCAATGCGCCCGGGCCCTCGCCGCCTGCGACCCGCCGGTCGATCTCGTCGGCCCGCCCGAGGGCCTCGGCGGCGACCACCGTGTTGAAGGCGTGGATCTCCGGTTCCCGGGCTTCGATGGCTTCGAGGTGCGCCTCCACCACCTCCCGGGCCGTCCGCTGCCCGCTGCGGACGGCGGCCGCGATCTCGACCGCCCGCTCGCCTGTCATGGCGCGGTGCCGAGGATGGGCGGCACCTTGAACCGGCCGTCCTCGGCGTCGGGCGCCTCCCGCAGGACCTCGTCCCGGTCCAGGCCGGGGGTGACCACATCGTCACGGAGGACGTTCTCCAGAGGAAGCGGGTGGGCCGTGGGCGGGACGCCGGACGTGTCCAGCGCAGAAACGTCGGCGGCGTGCTCCAGGACGGCGGCCAGCTGCTCGGTGAACAGGCCGACCTCCTCGTCGGTCAGCTGGAGGCGGGCCAGCTTGGCCACGTGGAGGACGTCGTCACGCGAGAGCCGTTCGGCCATCAGTCGATCGTAGGCGTTGCCCTCTAGTGGACTGCTGATTAAACCCTCATTTCGCGCCCGACGGCGTGTTCATACCCAGCCGGTCACTGTAAACAAGCTGGTCAGTGGCCGTCGGGCGCCTCGGCGCGGAGCGACGAAAGCGAAAATCAGCAGTCTCCTAGGAGCGGTGGTGCCTGAGCCCTCCCTCGGCGGCCGACCGCCCCGCTGGCGGCGGCTCTGCATCGCAAAGGTGCAGGTCAGAGGTAGGTCGGCCGCCTCGACCCGGGTCGAAAGCGAAAGACACCGGCCTCCTTGGCCACGAACTCGATTGTGCGGCGTTCGATTTCGTCCCGGTCGTAGTCGAGCGTGGCGACGTGCCAGCTCCGGTCCAACCAGACCCGCTCGACGGGCCCGCCGATCCGCCCGGCCAGGAGGTCGCTCGACTCGGTGGGGACGACGTGGTCGGTGCGGCTGCTCATGAGCAGGGCCGGGCAGGTGACGTCGGGCAGGCGGGGCAGCAGGCCGTCGAGGCCCTCGCACAGCGACAGCAGGGCTTCGAGGGGCAGCTGGTCGTAGCCCCGCTCGGTCACCGACGGGTCGGCCACGTCGCCGGCGATGCCCGGGGCGCGGGGGAAGCCGCCGGCGATGGCACTCCGCACCGCCTCCCGGAACGACTCGGCGGGCGGGTCGATGAACGGGTTGACGAGGACGAGCCCGGCCACGTCACCGGGGTGTTCGGCGGCCAGGGCACAGGCCAGCGAGCCGCCCATCGACAGCCCGAACAGGACGAGGCTGTCGCACGTGGCCGCCAGCTCGGCGAACTCGGTCTCGGCCGCCCCCAGCCAGTCCGCCCACCGCATGGCGTCGAGGTCGTCGACGACCGTCCCGTGGCCGGGGAGCATCGGCGCCCGCACGGCTACGCCCGCGGCCGCGAGGGCCGCCGCCACCCCCTCCACCGAATGGGTCGAGCCCGTGAGCCCGTGGAGAGCGAGTACGCCGGGCGGTTTACCCAAAGCTTCCGCTGGAACGGCTGGACATGACCTGGAAGGCCAGCATCTGGGCCGTCGTGCCCGCCACCGCCTCGTCGAGGGGCACGGACGTCACCGGCACCTGGTAGGCCTCCAGGGCGGCGAAGACGGCCTCGAGGTCGTTGCCGGCAGTGCCCTCGACCAGGCCCAACGACGCGGGCCGCGCGTGTTCGGCCCGGTAGCCGTAGGACTCCTCCAGGATCCGTCCCCACAGGTCGACCTCGCCGACGATGAGGGCGCCGGGCAGCACGCACAGCCCGTGCTGGCGCAGGGACTCGAGGTCGCGGGCGCCCGAGATGCCGCACCAGCACCCCTCCGACGGGGCCGGATGGCCGCCGCCCACGCACACCGCGTTCATGGCCCGGCCCGGTGCCCACTCCACGTGCCGCTGGGCGACCGACCGCAGCCGCCGGCGGGAGGACAACTGCCAGTACCGCCACGCCCGCAGGGGCGCAGACTCGGGTACCGGCTGGGCTCGTGCGTCAGCCGTCGATGTCCTCGGCGATGCCCTGCATGCGGTTCCACTGCGCCGTCTCCGGGAACAGCGGGTCGACGCGGCAGGTCGAGTCGGGGCCTTCGGGGACCCACAGCGTCGCCGCCGCCTCGTAGCAGGCCAGGTGGAACGCCATCATCGTCGGGCACGTGGCGCCCTGGGCGGTCAGCTCGGTCTGGAAGCAGTCGTCCTCGCTGACGGGCTGGGCACAGATATCGCACATGGTGTGGGTGTTGAAACCCCCCGAGTTTTTCGTCTCGGTGCTCATGAGTGCCTCCTTCGGCCCTCCAGTCTACGGCCAATCACACCGTTCGGCCACGGAGGCGGGCGCCGGTAGGGTTGCCCTTCGTGCCGCCCCCCTACCAGTTCCTGTCCGACGACTGGGTCAGCGAAGCCCGCCGCATCCGCGAGGAGCACGCCGGCGGGGGGATCGCCGTCCCCACCGTCGTCAAGCTCAACCAGGTCATCACCGACGTGCCCTTCCTCGAGGAGCCGGTCAAAGCCCACCTCGACACCAGCTCCGGCGAACTGGTCATGGAGCTGGGCCACGTCGAGAAGGCGGACGTCACCATCACCCTCGACTACGAGACGGCCAAGGCCATCTTCGTGGACGGCACGGCCCAGGCCGGGATGCAGGCGTTCATGGCCGGCAAGATCAAGGTCGAGGGCGACCTGGCCAAGCTCATCGCCGCCCTGCAACAGGTGAACCCGACGGCGTTCGAGGCGTCCGAGGTCCAGCGCCGCATCAAGGAGATCACCGTCCTGGACAAGCCGGCGGAGCCGGCCGAGGCCCCGTCAGGCCAGGCCGAGCAGGCCCCGTCAGGCCAGGTAGACGTTGACTGAGCTGTTGCGGTTGACCTTGGTGCCGGCGGCGGGGACGGTGAGGATCACCCGCCCGTTGTTCGGCCCGTAGGTCTGGCCCAGCCGCAGGTCGACCGCCTCCAGGGCCGTCTTGGCCGCGGCGGACGTCATCCCGTTCAGGTTGGGCACGACGGGCTGGCCCGACGACACCACGATCTCGACCGTCGTGCCGCGCGGCACGCTGTTGCCGACGGGCGGGCGCGTGCCGATGACCCGGTCTTTGGCCACCTCGTCGTCGTAGCGCTCGGCCCGGATGGCCACCAGGCCCAGGCCCTGGACCTGGGCCGCCGCCTGCTCGTAGGTCTTGCCCGACACGTCGGGCAGGGTGCGGGGCTGCGGACCGTCGGACACGGTCAGCTTCACCGTGTCGCCCTTGCGGGTGCCCGAACCCGCCTTCGGTTCCCAGTCGATGACCACGTCGTCGCCGACCGTCTCGCTGTACTTGGTCGTGATCGGGTCGGCGACATTGAGGCCAGCCTCGGTCAGGGCGGCCACGGCTGCGTCGCGGGGCTGGCCCGTCAGGTCGGGGACGTCGACGGGTTGACGGCCCAGTGAGACGGTCAGCGTGACGGTCTTGCCTTCCTTCAGCCTGACGCCCGGCGCCGGCCGCTGGTTGACGACCGACCCCTCGCCCTTGTCGTCGAAGTACTGGGTGTCGAGCACGACCGTGAAGCCCAGCGCATCCAGGTTGCGCTTGGCGTCGGCGCTCGGCTGCTCGCGCACGTCGGGTAGCTCGTGGGTCGGTGTCTGGGCCTGCACGAAGGCGGCGGCGCCCACGGCCGAGCACACGAGCGCGACCACGACGGCCAGGGCGACGCGGGGCCAGCGGCGGCGGCGCCTGCCTGCCTTCGACGGCTTGTCCTCTGCGGGCGCGGGCGCGGGAATCGGGACGGGCACGACGGCCGTCTGCGTCCCGGCGCCGCCGGCCGGCACGGCCAGGTCGGGCACGGTGGGCGCGGGTTCCGACCCCGAGCCGTTGGACGTGCCCATGCCCATATCTGTCGGGTCGGAGTCGAGCCGGACGCCGATCTCGTCGAACATGGCCGGCCCCGCCAGCGGCAGCGGCTCCGGGGACGGCAGCTCCGACGCCAGGCCGTGGAGCCCGGCGCCGAGGGCCATCGCGTCCGGCCGCGCCACGGGGTCGGGCAGCCCCGCCCGCGACAGCAACGGCACCATCGGCCCCAGTTCAGCGGGCACTTCAAGGGGGCGCTCCAGACGGCTCAGGATCGTCCCCACCGTGGTGTCGGCCGCGAACGGCACCCGTCCCGTCACCGACTCCACCAGCAGCACGGCCAGGGCGTACACGTCGGCCTTGCCGTCGAGGGGCGTGCCCCGCACCTGTTCGGGGGCGGCGTAGCGGGCCGTGCCCAGCAGCGTGCCCGTCGGCTCCGTCCATGCAGCCTCGGCTAGGGCCCGGGCCAGGCCGAAGTCGGCGATCCGCAGCCGTCCCTCGTCGTCGAACAGCAGGTTGGCGGGCTTGATGTCCCGGTGCACGAGCCCCCGCCGGTGGGCGTAGTCGAGGCCCCGCGCCGCCTCCAGGCCGACCAGCAGCGCCTGCGACGGCGTCAGCCGGTGGCCCCGGTCGAGCATGGCCCGCAGGCTCCCGCCCCCCAGGAACTCGGTGACGATGAATGGCCCGTCCTCCTCCTCGCCCCAGTCGTAGACGGCGAGGATGTGGGGGTGGCTGAGGGCGGCGGCGGCCCGGGCCTCGGCCCGGAACCGGCGGAGGAACGCGGGGTCGCCGGCCAGGGCCGGGTGCAGCACCTTCACGGCGACGCGCCGGCCCAGGCGCACGTCGTCAGCCAGGAACACGTGCGCCGACGCACCGGTGCCGATGGCGGCCGCGATCCGGTAACGACCACCCAGCACGCGGCCGATGTGGTCCGCAATGCGCGTGGAAGCCACGGCGCGAGGCTACCGTGCCCGGCCGCCGCCGCAGAGGCAATCGGTGCGCCATGATGGCTCGGACATGCGCAAGGACCTGCGGCGACGCCTGATCATGGGCGGCCTGGCCGCCCTGGCTGCGGGCGGGATCGTGTTCGCCTTCTCGGCCCCCACCCGCCAGGACACGGCCGGCCGTCCCGCGGCCGTCGAGGCCGTGACGCCCCAGGGCGGCGACCTCGACCTGCGCCAGGTGACCATCTCCGCCGACCTGGCTCCCGGCTACACCGGCTACCTCACCCTCGACGGGGTGGAGATCCCCGGCGACGACCTCAAGTTCGAGCTGGCCCTCAACTCGGTCACGCTCATCCCCGGCCCCGACAGCGACTATGCCGAGCTGCGGCCCGGGCCCCATTGCGCGGGCATCGTCTACTGGCCCATCGGCCAGACCCGTGCCGCGGGCCAGACCCACACCTGGTGCTTCCGGCTCCACTGACGGGGTGAGCGACTGCCTGTTCTGCAACATCGTCGCCGGGTTGGAGCCGGCGGAGATGGTGCTCGACGAGCCCCACGCCGTGGCCTTCCTGGACGTGCGGCCCGTGTTCCCGGGCCATGTTCTGCTCGTCCCTCGTGAGCACTACGAGACCCTCGCCGACCTTCCGGACCACGCCGTCGGGCCGCTGTTCACCACCGCCCAGCGCCTGTCGGCGGCCGTCGAACAAGGCCTCGCTGCCGACGGGACGTTCGTGGCCATGAACAACC
>JBOGID010000382.1:0-2695 GCA_050742295.1 Acidimicrobiales bacterium
GACGGAGCGCTCGGCGGCGGCGGGGAGCGCCATCGGTCGTTGCCGGACGGGGCCGGGGGCGGGGTGGGAGCAGGCCGGGGGGTGGGAGCAGGCGGGGGGGACGGCGACCTGGCCGGAACCGGCCTTCCCGACGAACCCGGTGAGTCCGACAGAGGCTCGGTCTCTTCCGTTTCGGCCGGCGGCTTTTCCGGCGGCGGCGTGCCCCAGGGCGATTCCAGCTGTTTACGCCAGTAGTCCACGGACCGTCTCCAGGTCGGAGGGCAGGGGCGACTCGTAGTTGCGGGCCCGTCCGTCGGTGGGGTGGTCGAAGCCGAGCCGGTGGGCGTGGAGCATCGGTCGGGCTGCTGCGGGCAACGAAGGGCGCTGTCCACCATAGCGGTCGTCGCCGACCACCGGATGCCCGATGGCGGCCAGGTGCACCCGGATCTGGTGGGTGCGGCCCGTCTCAAGCCTGCACTCAACCAGCGTGGCCGGCGCCGGCGTGGTGAACCGGGCCAGCACCGAGTACCGGGTACGGGCCGGACGTCCGGCGGCCGCCACCGCCATCTGCCTCGGATCGTTGGGCGCCCGCCCGATGGGTGCGTCGACGAGACCGGACTCGGCCGCCACCGTGCCCCACACGACGGCGACGTAGCGCCGGTCCACCGTCCGGGCCGCCAGCTGGGCCACCAGCGACGTGTAAGCCCCGGGCGTGCGGGCCATGACGAGGAGGCCCGAGGTCCCGGCGTCGAGACGGTGGACGACACCGGGCCGGTCGGGGTCCCCGACGCCCGCGAGGTCGGGGTAACGGGCCAGGAGGCCCTGCACCAGGGTGCCCGTGCGGTTCCCGGCGCCGGGGTGGACCACGAGCCCGGCGGGCTTGTCCACGACGATCACGGCCTCGTCGGCGTGCACGACCGCCACGTCCACCGACGGGTCCGGCTCGAGTCCGCCGCCAGCACCGGCGCCCTCGGCCGGGCCGACGTCCACCTCCAAGGTCTGGCCAACCCCGACCCGCCGGGAGCGGGCGCCCACCTCCCGGCCGTCCAGCCGCACGGCGCCCCCGGCCACCAGGGCCGACGCCTCGGCTCTGGTCACGTCGCAGAGCATGGCGACCACGCGGTCGACCCGCTCCCCCGCCAGCGACTCCGGCACGTCGAGGCGCATTCAGTCCTTGGCGCGCCAGCCGGCCCAGACCAGCAGGATGCACCCGCAGGTGATCGCCGCGTCGGCCAGGTTGAACACGGGCCACACCCGGAAGTCGAGGAAATCCACGACTGCGCCCCGCAGCCATCCCCGCCCCCGGAACAGCCGGTCGGCCAGGTTGCCGAGGGCGCCGCCGAGCACCAGCCCGACCGCCGCCGCCAGCGTGGGCGAGCGGGTGGTCGCGCCGCTCGACGCCATCACCACGACCAGGACGAGGGCGGCCACGGCCAGGAACGGCACCGCCGCTCCGCCCAGCCCGAAGGCGCCCGCGGTGTTGTACGTGAGGTACAGCCGGACGCCGCCGACAAGCTCGATGGGGCCGTCGGCCAGGGCGGTGAGAGCCCACGCCTTCGTCAACTGGTCGAGGACGAGTACCGCCCCTGACACGGCGATCAGCAGGCCGGTGCGCCTCGGCGGCGCCGTCAGCTGGCCCGGATCGCCCTCGGCTCGACCGTCGCCGGCGCCCTCGCCGGCGCCCTCGCCGATCCCCTCGCCGATCCCCTCGCCGATGCGCTCAGCGACGCGACAGCCCCCCGCTCTTGCAGGCGATGCAGAGGGCGGCGTGGGGCAGCACCTTGAGCCGGGCCCGCTTGATGGGCTCGCCGCACCGCTCGCAGATGCCGTAGGTCCCGGTCTCGAGCTTGGCCAGCGCCCGGTCGATCTCGTCGACCGCAGCCCGGGCCTGAGCCGAGAGGGCCAGGTCGCGCTCCCGCTCGATGTTCATGGTGCCGCCCTCGCCCGACTCCTCGTCGAACTGGATGTCGCCCGGCTCCATGTCGGCCGCCAGCTGCTCGGCCTCCGCCTTCAGCATCTCGGCCTGCCGGACGTAGTCGGCGCGCTCGCTCAGGAGCAATGAGCGCTGCTCCTCGAGGAACTTGTCGGTGGTGGCGGCGGGTTCAGGCACGGGCTTGCGGGCGCTGGCGGCTTTCTTGCCCGAGGCCTTCGCCCGCGCCTCGGACGCAACGGTTGCGTCGTTGGCTTGCGGCTCGGCCGGGACGGCTTTGCTGTTCTTGCTGGCCTTGGTGGCCTTGGTGGCGTTCGCCTCGACGGCAGCCGTTCCACCGGCCTTCTTGGGTGCTGCGACGGATTTCGTGGCTCTCGGCATCGGCGATCGACTCGTGGAGGGGTCGGGCATTGTACCAACACCTACGGGAAAACCTGGCCGCCCCGGGACGTGTCACCGCTTGCCCGCCGGGCGGTTGCCCCGCCCACCCGGGCCCAGGTCGAGCTCCCCCGACACCGCGCGTTCGAGCTGGCGGCGGAACTCGTCGACGTCGACACCGCTCAACCGGAACTGCTTGGAACGGCTCGTGGCGCCGCTGGTGACCTCCACCGCCGCCGTCTTGAGCCCGAACGTCTCCGCCAGCAGGGCGACGACCGCCTCGTTGGCCCGCCCGCCCTCGGGGGCCGCCGCCACCCGCACCTTCAGCGACGTCCCGTGGCGCCCGACCACCGCCGACCGCCCCGCCCCCGGCTGGACGTGCACGTGGAGCACGACGATGCCGTCGGT
>JBOGID010000383.1:0-5457 GCA_050742295.1 Acidimicrobiales bacterium
ACCCCGGGGCACGACCCGCAGGGCCACGGGCGAGTCGCCGGCGTTGCGGAGGCGGAGGTCGCAGCCCACCACGCCCCCGGGCGCGGCCAGGAGCGTGGGCTCGGACAGCCTGGCGCTGAGCACGGTCACGCCCCCCCTTCGAGGTCGGGGTGCCAGGCCTGGGGCAGGGCGCCGATGGCGGAGTGGACCTGGGCCGCGAGCTGGCCGACGGGGCTGTCGAGCGAGGGCTCCGGGCTCCAGATCTCCACCGCATGCACGTCCAGGTAGGCGAAGGTCGAAGTGGGACGGGTGCCCCGCCGGGCGATCTCGCGCAGGGCCAGATCCCGGGCGGCGGTGTCGGCGTAGCGGAAGATGCGCAGCTCGTTGCGCTTGCCCGACGCCAGTTGGCACGGGCCGAACTCGTAGATGCGCCCCTCCCGGTACCGGAACCAGCTGTGGTCCCGGGCCGCTTCCGCCGCGGGGGCGGGCAGGGCGATGAACCCGGCGCCCCTCGCCTCCGCCTCCGCCGGTTGGCACGTCGGCACCTTGACCCGGTCGAGGGCGCCCAGCAAGTCGCCATAGGCCGCGCCGCTGGCCGCGTCGGGCGCCGCCGCGCCGCTGGTGCCTGGCTCCGAGCCAGCGCCGCCGCACGCCGCCAACCCTCCGACCGCGACGGCGATCACCACGCTCCGCCGCAGGTAGTGCAACCGTTGTGTTGTCATGGCGGGGACCGTACGGATCGGTGCGAACGCCACCGCAAGGCCCGCGCAAGCGCGCCGCGCGTGCAACTACGAACGGGCCAGGCGCCGCCGCTCGCCCGGCGACAGCGCCCGACCCTCCGCCCGCGCCGACTCGAAGGGGCCATCCCCCACGGCAGCCCGGGCCCGGGCCACGTCGGTCGCCCGTTCGGGGTCGGAGGGGCCGTCACCCGGTCCGCGAAGAGCCTCGGCCGCTCCCATCAGCCGAGCCGCGGCCAGGGCGTCCCCGGCCTCGAGGGCGGCCCACGCGATGAGGTCGAGGGCGGCCGCCTCCACCCCGACAATGGCGTCCTCCTCGGCCCGGGCCAGCGCCGCTCTGGCCAGGTCGAGGGCGTCCCGCGGGCAGGACCGCGACCGGGCCAGCCGGGCGTCGCCGATGCAACACCACGCCACCCCGTGGCGGTTGTCGGTGTCGACCGCCACGGACCGGTACACATCGAGGAGGCGCTGAGCCTCGTCGAGGTTGCCCAGTCTGCGCTCGATGTTGGACAGTGCGGCCGACACCCGCCCGATGCCGCGACGGTCGCCGAACCGCTCGTAGATGGCCCGGCTCTCGCCGAGAAGGTGCCGAGCCCGGGCCAGGTCGTCGTCGTAGGAGGCGATCTGGGCCAGGTCGGCCAGCACTTCGGCGACCTGGGCGATGTTCCCGAGATCCCGCTCGATGGCGAGCCGCTCCTCGGCGAACTGTCGGGCACTGGCCGTCTCGCCCGTTTGCATGACGAGGGGGACGAGGTAGCGGGCCGAGGCGGCGATGCCGAGCTTGTCGCCGAGCCCCCTCCGGATGGCGATTGATTGTTCGTGGTACGTGCGGGCCACGTCGGGACCGGTGAGGAAGCGCTCGAGGGCGCCGAGGTTCTCCAGGGCGAGGGCCTCGCCGAAGCGGTCGCCCAGGGCGCGGTAGCGGTCGAGGCTGGCCTGGTAGTGGGAGCGGGCCTCGGGTCCGGCGTCGTCCATCTCCCGGAGGCCGTGCATGAACGAGAACTGGGCGACGACGCCAAGGTTCATCAGCGACGCCGCCTCCATCCGGTCCTTGCCCAGCTCGCGGGCGATGGCGAGGTTCTCCTCGAACAGGGCCCGGGCCGTCACCAGGTCGTCGTCGCCCACGGCCAGGTTGGCCAGGCCGTGGAGCGCTGTGGCGATGCCCAAACGGTCGCCGAGGGCCCGGCGGATGACCAGTGCCTCCTGGTAGAGGGTGCGGGCCGTGCCGACGTCGGCGTGGCGCTGGGCCAGCACGGCGGCCGCGTTCAGGCTCTTGGCTCGTAGCTCGGCCGACCCCTCGGGCCTCGACGCCAGCGCCACCAAACGGCGCCGCCCCTGCCCCAGATGGCCGCGGATCTCCCAGAACCGCATCAGCGACGAGCCCAGCCGGAGGCCCTCGTCCACGCGCCCCCGCTGCGTGGCCCAGTCCAGGGCGATCCGCAGGTTGTCGTGCTCGTCGTCGAGGATGGACAGCAGTTCGCCCTGAGCGGCGCCCTCCAGGCCCGGCTCGGCTTCCTCGGCCAGCGCAACGGCCCAGTCGAGGTGGCGGTCCCGGGCGGCGTCACCGTCCCCCGCCTCGCCCAGCCGCTCGGCGCCGTACTGGCGCAGCGTCTCGAGCAGCCGGTAGCGGACGGCGCCCGCCTCCCGGTCGACGGTGACCAGGGACTTCTCGACCAGGGCGCCGAGGGTCTCGACCAGGTCCACGCCCGCCTCTCCGGCGTTTCCGCACACCCGCTCGGCTGCCGCCAGCCCGAACCCGCCGGCGAACACCGACAAGCGGGCGAACAGAGCCCGCTCGCCCGCAGCCAGGGCCGAGTAGCTCCAGTCGATCGTCGCCCGCAGGGTCTGGTGACGCTCGGGCCCGGCCCGGGGACCTCCGACCAGCAGCCGCAGGCGGTCGTCGAGCCGGCGGGTGATCTCGGCCAGGGACAGGACGCGGGCCCGGGCCCCGGCCAGCTCGATGGCCAGGGGGATTCCGTCCAGGCGGGCGCAGATGGCGGCGATCTCCGACGCCGGGCCCGGGCCGGTCAGGTCGACGCCGGGCGCGGCCGCCGCCACCCGGTCCCGCAGCAGCTGCTCGGCCTCGGCCCGTGAGAGCGGCGGGACCGTCCACGTGGTCTCCCCGTGGACGCCGACCGGCTCCCGGCTGGTGGCCACGACCCGCAGGTGGGGCGCGGCCCGAAGGAGAGCGTCAACCAGGGCCGCGCAGGCGGCAGCCAGGTGCTCGCAGTTGTCGAGGACGAGGAGCAGACGGCGGGCCGCCAGGTGGGCGCCGAGGGCCTCGGTCACGTGGCCGCCGGGGGGCTCGGGCACGCCGAGGACGGCCAGCACCTGGTGGGCGACGATGCCTTCGTCGGTGAGGGGAGCGAGCTCGACGAGCCATGTGCCGTCGGGGTGAGTCGCCGAGGCCTGTTCCGCCAGGCGCAGGGCCAGCCGGCTCTTGCCGACCCCGCCCGGGCCGGTGAGGGTCAGGAGCCGGGTGGTGTCGAGCAGGGCGTGCAGTTCGTCGAGCTGCTCGGTGCGGCCGACGAAGCTGGTGCGGCTGGCGGGCAGGTTGCTCGGCGCTGGGCCGGGCTCGGCCTCGTCGCCCAGCAGGCGCACGTAGAGGCGGTCGGTCTGGGGCGAAGGGCTGACGCCCAGCTCGTCGGCCAGCGCCGCCCTGCACCGCTCGTAGGCGGCAAGGGCGGCGGCCCGGTCGCCGGCCCGGAAGTGGGCCGCCATCAGCCGCTGGTGTGCGGACTCTCGCAGCGGGGCCCGGTCGACGGCCTGTTTGGCGGCCGCCACCGCCCGGCCGTGGTCGCCGCACGCCGACGCCGCCGCCGACACCACCTCGAGCGCCCGGAGGTGCAGGGCCGCGAGGTCGGCCTGGCGCCGCTCCACCCAGTGGCCGCTGGAACCGGGGAGGAAGACGGCGCCCGTCACGTCCACGACGTTGGCGGCCCCGGCCAGGGCCCGGTCGGGGGAAGCGCTGAGGTCACGTTGTGCCTCCTCGACCGCAGCGGCGACCCGTTCGACGTCCACGGTGACCGACACGCCGGCGGGCACGCTGAGCTGGTAGCAGCCGAACTGGCTGCCGACTCCGATGCCGGCTCCCGTGAGCGTGGCCCGCACCCGCGACACCACGCCGCGCAGCGCCGCCTCCCACGTCGCCGGCAGGTCCTCGCCCCACAGGGCGTCGGCCAGCTCATCGCGGGACACCGGTCGGTGCCGTTCGAGCACCAGGTAGGCGAGGGCCGATCGTCCCAGCTTGCCCAGCCCGGCGTCGTCGGCGGCCACGCCGTCGACGACGAGGGCGAGCCGCCCCATCAACCCGATCGTCGCTGCCGTGGGCGCCACCCTGCGCAGATGCTGGCACGGGCGCCCGCCGGCGGGCGAGGGATTACGCCGCGGGCGCGACCTCAGCGGTGCAGAAGGCGCAGCGCCGCGCCCCGATGGGGATCGAGCTGAGGCACTCCGGGCAGTCCCGCGTCGTCGACTCCACGTCGGGCTCGGTCTTGCGCTTCTCCATCAGCTTGTTCACGGGCCGCACCACGAAGAAGAAGACGACGAGGGCGATGGTCATGAACGCGAGGAGGGCGTTGAGGAACAGTCCGTATCGGATCTCGCTGCCGCTGATGTCGATGGTGAGCTCGTCGAAGTTCACCGAGCCGGGGATAGCCAGGATGGGCGTGAAGATGTCCTTGACCAGCGAGGTCACCACCAGGCCGAACGCGGTCCCGATCACGACCGCTACCGCCAGATCGACCAGACTGCCCCGCAGGATGAACGCTCGGAACTCCTTCAGCATGGGTTCGCCTCCCGGTTCTCGCCAGTTACGGAAATTCCGTTGCCACAGCCTCCCTCATCGCGGGTATGGTGAGCTTTGTGAAGACTTTCACAAGGCTGACAGAGACCGAGATGACACCGACGAAGGCCGACGAGGGGCCGCCCAAGCTCCCGCGCCACCGGCTGCGGGCCGAGCAGGAGCGCACGCTGGCGTCGCCCCGCCGCCGCTACGGGCCTGCGGCCCGAATCCTGTTCACGCTCCTCGACCTGCTGTACGGGCGGGCGCGGACCCTGTCGAAGTTCAAGGTCCTCGAGGTGGTGGCCCGCGTGCCCTACCAGGCGTGGGAGCACGTGGCCTATGTGGCTGTGACCCACCGGTACTCGCGCCCGTCGTTCGCCCGCCGGATCTTCGACCGGGTCCACGAGAGCAGGGCCCAGCAGGACAACGAGCAGTGGCACCTGCTCATCCTCGAGGAACTGCTCGACAAGTCGGGCCGGCGGGAGAGCTTCTTCCGCTACCGGGTGCTACCCCAGGCCCTGGCCTTCGCGTACTACCAGCTGTCGTGGCTGCTCTACGCCCTCAAGCCCAAGTGGAGCTACTGCCTCAACGCCGACTTCGAGGACCACGCCGAGCACGAGTACGCCCTCTTCGTGACGGAACACCCCGAGTTCGAGCACGAGCCCTACGACGGACTGTTCGCCGACGAGTACGGCCGATTCGCCTCCATCGCCGACCTGTTCCGCCAGATCGGCCACGACGAGCGCGTGCACAAGGACGAGAGCCTGGCCCGTATGAATCAGCCGAGGTTCGTGTAGGAGGGGGCAGGCCCCCCTCCTACCCTCCCCCCAACCCCTGAGCCGACCTGCGGCCGGCGGGTGGCCATCCGTGCGGGCCGCCTTCGGCGGCGGGGGCGGTCGGCGGGAAAAGCGGACTCCCGGGCGCGCGACGAAACGGCGCGGCCTCGATGGCCGCGCC
>JBOGID010000384.1:0-2295 GCA_050742295.1 Acidimicrobiales bacterium
GCTCGTAGCCATCCTCGTCTTCGACGGCATCACGATCCTCGACGCCGTCGGGCCCTACGAGGTCCTCACCCGCCTGCCCGAGGTCGATATCCGCCTCGTCGGCACCGAGACGGGCCCCAAGCGCACGGCCCAGGGGACGCTCGCCGTCACCGCCGACTACCTGCTGGAGGACGTCCCCGTCCCCGACATCGTCCTCGTCCCCGGCGGCCCGGGCGAGGAGCTCCTTCGCTCCGACGTGCGGGTGCTCGACTGGCTGCGGGCCGCCCACGCGACGACCCGCTGGACGACCTCGGTCTGCACCGGCTCCTGCACCCTCGCCGCCGCCGGCCTCCTCACCGGCGTGGAGGCCACCACCCACTGGGCGTCCATGGACGACCTGGCCGCCCTCGGCGCCATCCCCGTCACAGAGCGCTGGGTCGAGCGGGGCCGCATCATCACCGCCGCCGGGGTGTCCGCCGGCATCGACATGGCCCTGCACCTGCTCGCCCTCGAAGCGGGCGAGGACCAGGCCAAGGCCGCCCAGCTCATCCTCGAGTACGACCCCCAGCCGCCGTTTGACGCCGGCTCCCCGGCCAAGGCCCCGCCCCACGTCCTGGCCGCGTTCCAAGAACGCATCGCCGCCCTCCGCGCCGGACGCGGCGCCTGATTCAATCCCAGCCGAGCTCCTCCAGGCGGTCGTCGTCGATGCCGAAGTGGTGGGCGACCTCGTGGATGACGGTCTCGCGCACCATGGTCACGACGTCCTCGTCGGTGTCGCACTCCCGGCAGATCGCCAGCCGGTAGATCGTGATGCGGTCGGGGACCGCGAACCCGCCGTAGTCCATCCGCTCGGTCAGGGGCACGCCCTCGTACAGGCCGAGCAGGCCCTGCCGGGAGGTGTCCTTGACGGTGACCCAGACGTTGTCCATGAGCCGGCCCAGCGATTCGGGCAACGAGTCCAGGGCATCGGCGACCAGTTCCTCGAACCGGCCCGCCGGTATGTCCAGCGCCAACGCAGCTCAGCGGGAGGGCACGATGCGGGCCAGCGCCGCCACCGCCTTGTAGGCGGCCTCCGCCGGCCCCAGTTCGTCCGGACGCAGCAGGTTGGCCATGATCCGCAGCACCCACTCCATGAGGGTGCGGGACCGCATGCCCGTGTCGACCAGCGCCTTCATCAGGGCTGGGCGCCCGATGATCCGCACGAACGCCCGCGCCACCTTGAAGTACAGCTCGTACTCGGCCTTCAGCCGGGCCTCGTAGGCGCGCGCCGCCCCCACCGCCCCACCGCCCAACGCCTCGGCTGCGAACCGGCCCGTCTCGTAGGCGTAGGCGATGCCTTCGCCGTTGAAGGGGTTGATGAGCCCCCCGGCGTCCCCGATCAGCAGCCAGCCCGGCCCGCTCCGGGGCCCGACCGACAGGCCCATGGGCAGCTTCCCGCCCGTCGGCGGCCCGCACGCCGTCTCGGGCCGGATGTCCCACGACGTGGGGGCATGGCCGACGAAGGCGTCCATGAGCTTGGAGGTGTTGATGTCCTTCCAGTCGCGGAACGTGGATAGGAGCCCGACGCCCACGTTGACCCGGCCGTCGCCCAGCGGGAAGATCCAGCCGTAGCCGGGCAGCACCGCCCCGTTGGCGTCACGGACATCGAGGTGGGACTCGATCCACGGCTCATCATGGCGCGGCGACTCGAAGTAGCCACGGATGGCCATGCCGACCGGGTAGGCACGGTTCCGGGACGTCCCCAGGGCCCGCCCGAACCGGGACAGGGCCCCGTCGGCCACCACCGTGTACCGGGCCCGCACCTCCCCGACGGTGCCCGCGTCCTTGCGCTTCACGACTGCGCCCGCCACCCGGCCGCCGTCGCGCACGGGCTCGACCGCCTCCGCTCCCTGCCACACCGCGGCGCCCGCCTTCTCGGCCCGCTCGGCCACGATCTGGTCGAGGTCGTGGCGGGTGATGACGTAGCCGTACCGGGGGAACCCCGGCATCTCCGGCCACTCGAGCTCCAGCGTCTTGCCGAAGGCGATGGACCTCAGCCCGTCGAAGCGGTGGTGGCCGGCGAGGACGCCGCCCAGCCCCATGTCCTCCAGCTGGCGGACGGCCCGGGGCGTCAGCCCGTCACCGCACGTCTTGACCCGGGGGTAGGTCTTCTTCTCGACGAGGACGACGTCCTGGCCGGCGTCGGCCAGCCAGTGGGCACAGGCCGCACCCGCCGGTCCCCCGCCCACTACCAGGACATCGTGCATGACCCCCCTAGACCTAGGAGACTGCTGATTAAACCCTCATTTCGCGCCCGACGGCGTGTTCATACCCAGC
>JBOGID010000385.1:0-4569 GCA_050742295.1 Acidimicrobiales bacterium
GGGCCGCAGCGCGCCGGGCGCGCTTGCGGCGCGACGACACGTAGGCCGCCACCATGGCCGGGACGATCACCAGCAGTCCCAGCGCCCACGGCGTGCGGAACGTCACCCGCGCCGCGGCCGCCTGCGCGACTCCACGATGCGCACGAACGCCATCACCAGGTCGTCCTCGGTGGAGATGACGTGGAGATCGACGCCCGATTTACGGGCCGCGTCACGCACCGCCTGCTCCCGGTCCTGCCCGGCGGCTCGAAGGCGGCGCCGGAACTCGGGGTCGCTCGAATCCACCATGATCTGCTCGCCGGTCTCGGCGTCCTGCACGATGAGGAGGCCGGCGTCGGGGAGGTCGAACTCCCTGGGGTCGACGAGCCGCACGGCCACGACTTCGTGACGCTCGGTGAGGCGGAGCAGCGAGCGTTCCCACCCCGGCTCGCTGATGAAGTCGGAGACGAGCACGACGAGCGACCGGCGGCGGATGACGCGCTGCGCAGTGTCGAGCAGGATGCGCAGATCGGTGACCCGGCCCCGCGCCGTGACGGGCCGGAGCAGCTCCCGTATCAGGGCCAGCACCTGGTTGCGGCCCTGCCGCGGCGGGATGGTGGTCGCCGTGTCGTTGTCGTAGACGATGGCGCCCACCCGGTTTCCGCCCCGGACGAACAACTGGGCCAACGTCGCTGCCACCTCGCACAGGAGATGCTCCTTGGTCCGGTGCACGGGGCCGAACCCCATCGACGGCGAGTGGTCGAGCAGGAGCCAGGCCGTGAGCTCGCGGTCCTCGACGTACTGGCGGACGAAGATCTCGTCCATGCGGGCGGTGACGTTCCAGTCGATGTGGCGGACATCGTCTCCCGGCTCGTACTCCCGCACGTCGCGGTAGTCGGTGCCGTGGCCCCGGAGCATCGTGCGGTAGTCCCCGAGGAGCCGCCCGTCGAGGCGGCGGACCACGTGCCACTCGAGCCGGCGCAGAACCCGGTCGGCGGTCAGCGGGGCGGTGGCGCCCATGTCCCGTACTCGGCCACCGAGCCCCGCTCGCGCTCCCGCATGACGACATCCGGCAGCGGGATGACGGCCAAGATCGCCGCGATCACGTCCTCGGCCGTCACCTTGTCACCGAGCGCCTCGTAGGAGAGCACCAGGCGGTGGCGCAGCACGTCGGGCGCCAGCGAGTACACGTCGTCGGGGAGCACGTAGTCGCGGCCCCGGATCAGGGCGAGGGCCTGGGCGGCCAGCACCATGTAGATCGACGCCCGCGGGCTCACGCCGTACGTCACGTAGCGGGCCATGTCATCCAGGCCGGCCGCCGACAGGTTGCGGGTGGCGCTGGAGACGCGCACCGCGTACTCGATGAGAGCCGGGTTGGCGAAGACCGTCCTTGTCGCCTTCTGGAGGGCGGACAGGCGCTCGGCGTCCAGCACCGCGTGCACCGTTTCGAGGCCGGCGATCATTCGCTCGACGATCACGAACTCCTCGGTGCCGCTCGGGTAGTCGACGAGCACCTTGAGCATGAACCGGTCGACCTGGGCCTCGGGCAGCGGATAGGTGCCGTCGGACTCGATGGGGTTCTCGGTCGCCATCACCAGGAACGGGTCGGGCAGGATGTGGGTCTCGCGTGCGATCGTCACTTGCCGCTCCTGCATGGCCTCCAGCAGGGCGCTCTGCACCTTGGCCGGGGCCCGGTTGATCTCGTCGGCCAGCACCAGGTTGGCGAACACGGGGCCGAGCGCCACCTGGAACTCGCCCAGCTTCTGGTTGAAGATGCGGGTGCCCACGATGTCGGCCGGCACGAGATCGGGCGTGAACTGGATGCGCTGGAAGTCGACGCCCAGGGCGTCGGCCATGGTCTTGACGGCCAGCGTCTTGGCCAGTCCGGGGACGCCCTCGACGAGGAGGTGACCGCGGGCCAGCAGGGCCACGACCATGCGCTCGAGCAGCAGATCCTGCCCGACGATCACCCGCTTGACCTGGTACAGCACCTGCTCGAGCTCGGGGGCCTGGCCCGACCACACCTGCTCGGCGCTCATCGGGCCGGAGCCCCTGCCGCGCCACCGGCGGTGCCGATGGGGACGGCGAAGCCGATGCCGATGAAGTGCTCGTCTCCACCGGTGTTGGCGAGTCCTGTCACGATGCCGATCACCTGGCCGTTTCGGTTGAGCAGCGGCCCGCCCGAGTTCCCCGGGTTCACCGCCGCGTCGAACTGGATCATGCCCGAGGCAGTCCGGCCGTTGGCCAGACCGAACGAGCGGTCGAGGCCGGAGATCACCCCGGCCGTGAGTGAGCCGGTGAGGCCCAGGGGGTTCCCGACGGCGAACGTCTCGTCGCCGATCTGCGCCCCCCCACCCAGCACCGCGGCCACGACCACGTCGGGGAGCCGTTGGGGCGTGAGCACGGCAATGTCATGGTCGGGGTCGGACGCGGTGATGGCCGCCGGCGACTGGGTGCCGTCGTAGAAGGAGACACGGATGCTGGCCGAATCCTGGACGACGTGGAGCGACGTCAGGATGTCGCCCTCGTCGTTGATGATGACGCCGGAGCCCAGCCCGTTCCCGCCGCCGGCGCGCTCGGACTGCACGACCACCAGGGGCGGGCGGATGGCCTCGTAGACCGTGACACCGGCCGGCGGCTGGGACTGGAGCGCCTCGATGGCCTCGCCCACCTTGGCGTCGACGATGCCGTTCACATCGGCGGCGCTGGTGGCGGGCCGAGACGTCGCCCGTTGGTCGACGGCGACGAGGCCGGCACCGACGAGCACGATGGCGGCCGCCGCCAGCCACCACGCCTTCGACGGCCGGCGCCGTCCGGGCGGGCGCGGCGGGCCCGGTTCTGTGGCGAGCGGGGGCGCGGGGAGGCTTCCAATGGTTACCGCGGCGCCAGGCAGCTCCGCCGGCGCTCGCCGGTCCCTCATGGTGCTAACGAACGATAACGAAGAGGGGACACCGCCGCAGCACACCAGGACAGAATGAGAATTCCCTGTGAGCTGCGGGAAATGTCCGGGTCGTCAGACTCGGACCAGTTCCACGTGCGTCCCCGCAGTCGCGGCGAGAGCCTCGAAGTCGACCGGGTCCGACGTGAAGACCTCGTCGCCGTCGTGGGCCAGGAGCACGACGGCGGCATCGACGACGTCGGATGCTCCCGCTCGGCCGAGGAGGACGCCGGCCCGGCGCCCCGCCTCGTCGTCGAGCGGCTGCACATCGACACCGGGGAGAAGGCGGGCCAGGAGCGCCTGACGACCGTGGCCGCCTCGCCACACCTGACCCACGACGCCGCCGTGCGTCACCGGCGAACGGTCGGCCCTGCGCTCCCGTTTCACGATGGCGATCATCTCCCGGTCGCCGCGCTCGATGGCGAGGAGCGCTCCGGCGTCGAGCACGACCGTCACCCCGCCGACCGCCTCCGCCGACCGGTGGGTGCAGGGGAGGAACGGACGACGACGGCCCTGGCCCGCGTCCGTCGCGTGGCGGCCTCGATCTCCTGCTCGGTGATCTCGCCGTGTTCCGCCTCGTAGGCGGCAAGGAACTCGTCGAGTGCCCGCATGCGCCGGTCGTGCTCGCTCTGGCGCCGGAGCGCCTCGTTCACCCACGCGCTGAGGCTCTCGGCCCGACCGTCGGCGACGGCCTCACGACCGGCGGCGAGCACCTCGCTCTCGACCGTTGCCGACAAGCGCTCCTTACTCATACGATCATGCTATCAGTTGACCACGATCGCCCTACTCGGCGAAGGGCTGCGGTCCCGTGCCTGACGCCACCTTCCACAGGTAGCCCTCGGGGTCGGCGAAGTGGCCGCTGGCGCCGCCCCACGGGGCCGACTCGGCGGGCTTGGTGATGGTGGCGCCTGCCTTCTCGGCTTCGGCCAGGACTTCGGCCACGCGCTCGTCGGTCCGCACGAGGTAGGACAGGGTGACACCCCGGAAGCCGATCCCGTCGGCGGGGACACCGGCATCGGCCGACGCCGAGTCCCACGCGTACAGGCCGAGCATCGACGAGCCGTCGCCCAGCTTGAACGAGACCCACTGCGGATAGTCCTGCTCGACCGGCCAGCCGAGGCCCTCGCCGTAGAACTGCTTGGCCCGTCCGAGGTCCTGTACTCCGAGGGTGATGACGCTGACATGGGGGTTCACAGCTGCTCGTCTCCTTTGTCACACCGGCCGCCGTTCGGCCGTCAGTACCGTGACGGATCAAGCCCGGGGAATGTGACACATGGATGAGCACGACTGGCTGGCCGACCGGTTCGAGGAGAACCGGGCCCACCTCCGCTCGGTGGCCTACCGCATGCTGGGCTCGGCCTCCGAGGCGGACGACGCCGTGCAAGAGGCGTGGCTGCGGCTCAGCCGGGCCGGGCCGGAGGGCATCGAGAACCTCGGCGGCTGGCTGACGACGGTCGTGGCCCGGGTCTCCCTGGACATGCTGCGGTCCCGGACGTCCCGGCGCGAGGAACCGCTCGACGCCAGCGACACACGTTCCGGCGGAATCGAGCCCGAGCACGAAGCCGTCCTCGCCGACTCGGTCGGGCCTGCCCTGCTGCTCGTCCTGGAGACGCTGGCGCCTGCCGAACGGCTGGCGTTCGTCCTCCACGACC
>JBOGID010000386.1:0-3462 GCA_050742295.1 Acidimicrobiales bacterium
CGCCTCTGGTACGCCCTCGCCGACCTCTACGAACGGGTGGGCGACGCGCCCCGGGCCAGAGAGCTGTTCGGGCGGGTGGCCGCCGTGGACCCTGGCCTTGCCGACACCGCCGAACGCCTCGCCGGCCTCGTCTGACGCCCGCCGGGCGCCGCCGTACCTGTCACACCCCCTCGGTAGGGTGGTGCTCGCCGCTTCCCCCGATCTGGCACTACGCCCCACGGGGGTTTGCGATGACCAACGTCGTTGTCCTCATCGGCCGGTTGGCCCGGCCCGCCCAGTTCCGACGGCTGCCTTCGGGCGATTCGCTCGTCGAGTACCAGCTGACCATCGCCCGTGAGGGCCAGCGAGCCGAGAGCGTCCCGGTGGTGTGGGAGCGCCCGCCGGCTTCCGCTGCCGACCACGACCTCGGCGTCGGTGTCGTGGTCGTGGGGCGGGTGCGGCGGCGCTTCTTCCGGGCCGGTGCCCGCACCGAGAGCCGCACCGAAGTGGTGGCCGAGTCGGTGGTCCCGGCCCGTCAGGCCACGAAGGCCAAGGCCCTGCTGGCCACGGCTCGGGAGCGCATCGAGCAGGTGGGCGGCGCGGCCTGAGTTCTGAGGCCCCTCGCGCTATGCCCGCTCGTCCAGCAGCCGGAAGACCACGCCCGTCCGGGGCTTGGGGTGGAAGAACGTCGTCTTCTGCGGGAGGCGGCGCCCTTCGCGGGCCGCGGCCGCGATCTGGTCCACCGCAGTCGGCCGCAGCAACAACCCAGCCTGGGCCTCTCCCTTGTCGACGAGGGCGAGCACCTGGGCGATGTCGTGGTGATACGCCACGGCGTGGGGCGGGAACGTGCCGAGGGCCGCCTCCACCCGCTCGCTGTCGGTGAGCGGCGCTGACGCGGCAATGCCACCGGGCCGGAGGAGGAACGCCTCGCCCGGCATCACCAGCCCGAGGGCGCCGGCGGCAGCCATGCGGTCGGCCAGGTCCTCCGCGGGCGGGCCCGCCGCCTCCAGCGTGAACGATGCGCCCAGGGCCTCGGCGATGGGGAACGTCTCGGGCACCTCTGACAGCAGGCGGTGGATGGGGCGCACCGACCGCTCCATGTCGGCCAGTTCGGTGACGTAGGCCAGCACCAGGTCGTGGGGGCCAGGGGCGTCGCCCAGTACGGCGCGCCGCTCGGCCCGGTAGGCGAGGGCCGTCTCGTAGCGGTGGTGGCCGTCGGCGATCACGACGGGGGCGGAGGCGACGGTGGCCCCGATGGCGTCCAAGGCCGCCGGCGCGGTGATGCGCCACAGCCGGTGGTGCACGCCGTCGTCGTCGGTGCAGCGCAGCACCGGGGGGTCGGTTGGCTGGGCCAGCGCACCCAGGCCGTCGGCCAGCGACAGCGCCCAGATGGGCGACACGTTCGCCCGGCAGGCACGCATCAGCCGGAGGCGGTCGTCGAGGGGCTTGGCCATGGTGCGCTCGTGAGGCAGCACCGACCCTGACCGGTCGGGGTCCAGGTCCATGGCACCGAGCACGCCCGACGTCTGGCGGGGCTGGCCGTCCTCGTCGCGCCAGCCCATCCGGTACAGGTAGAATGCCGGCTCGGGATCGGCGATCAGCACACGGGCGGCGAACCACTCGTCGAACCGGCAGCGGGCGGCGTCGTACCGGCTGAGCGCACCGTCGTCGCGGGACAGGTCGACGTGCACGACGTTGTAGGGGCTGCGGGCCTCCAGCCTGGCCAGGTCGTCGGGGCCGATGATGTCGTAGGGCGGCGCCAGGACGTCGGCGGGCTCGACCCGTTCGGGGTCGTAACGGACGCCAGCAAAAGGCTCGAAGCGCGGCACGGCCTCTTGCCTAGCACCTGGCCGGCCCTCCCCGGCGAACCCCTCAGCCCTCAGGCCCGGCGGCGGCGGCGGTGGTGCGTCCCGGCCCCCGCCCGCAGACTCCGACAGCGCCGAGCCGAGGGCAACCACCAGGGCCCGTACCAGCCTGGGCACCTCACCGACGGGCAGCCGGAACGTGGCCGTGCACGTGTCCTTCTGCCAGACGCTCAGCACGAACAGACGGCGTTCGCCGTGCCAGGACACCCGCAGCCGCCGTTCGATCCCCCGCTCGTCGGCGAACCAGATCCCGTTCTCCTCCCGCGGCGGAGCCGGCCCTGTGACGACGGTCTCGCCGACCTCGTCCACGTCAGAAGGCGGGTGCCGGATCCACCGGATCGACCCGCGACGGCCGGAGCTTGGCCCGGAAGATGAGGGCCACCAGCGCCCCGAAGATGAACCCGCCGACGTGGGCCACCCACGCCACTCCCGCGTTGGGGCTGGTGAAGAACTGGAGGATGAACCAGAACCCTAGCAACCACTTGGCTGAGATGTCCCGTATCAGGACCAAGAGGAAGAGGAACAGCGTGCGGATCTTTACGTTCGGGAACAGGACGAGGTAGGCGCCCATCACGCCTGCCACCGCCCCCGATGCGCCCACCACCGGTATCGTGCTGTCCGGCTGCACTGCGATGTGGGCAGCCGCCGCGGCCAGGCCCGACAGCAGGTAGAAGGCAATGTAGGGGACTGGGCTCATGCGGTCCTCGATGTTGTTGCCGAAGATCCACAGGAACAACATGTTCCCGCCCAGGTGGAGCCACCCACCGTGCAGGAACATCGACGACAAGATAGCGAGCCACACGCTCTTCTCCGGGAAGACCTCCTGCGACGGGTCGTCCGGGGCGCCACGGACGCATGCTTCGGCGTCGCCATCGAGCGTGCGCGCCACCTCCGGCTCTACGAGCGGCCGCCCCTCCACCACCTCGCACGGGATGGCGGCGTACCGGAACGTGAACTTGACGTCCTCGCCTGTCTCAGGGTCCTGGGGGCGTTGGATGAAGAAGAAGACGACGACGTTGGCGGCAATCAGCAGGACGGTGATGATGGGGAAGCGACGAGTGGGGTTGTAGTCCTTGAGCGGGAGCACCGATCGCGGAGCGTACCCGTCCGTCCTGGGCGTCCACTCTGAGGCCCCTGGTAGCCTCCTGTGATGGCTCGCGACGACCTTTTCCGGCGTTCTTTCGAGGCGGGCACGGCCTTCCTCGACATGACCCGGGAACGGGCCGAGGCCCTCGTGAAAGACCTCGTGAAGGCGGGCGAGGTCCGTAAGGGCAAGGCCCAGAAGCTGATCGACGAGGTCGTCGAACGCAGCCGTAAGGGCACCGACGACCTCCGCCAGCTCATACGCCGCGAGATCTCCGAGCAGGTCTCCGCCCTCGGGCTGGCGACCAAGGACGACATCGTCCGCCTCGAAGCCCGCATGACCGACATCGCCGCCCCCGCCCCGGTCCCTGCGGCCGACGCCCCCAGCACCGACGCGGCCCCGACCAGCGAGCCCCGGCCCTCAAAGGCACCGCCCGTCAAGCGGGCCGGCCCCGTGACCAAGACCCCCAAGGCCGCCAAGAATGCGGCGGCGCCGGGCAACTCGGCGGCGCCGGGCAACTCGGCGGCGCCGGGC
>JBOGID010000387.1:0-4546 GCA_050742295.1 Acidimicrobiales bacterium
GCCGTGGCGGCCGAGATCGAGGAGCACTACCGGCGTGGCCGAGCCGACGCCCGCTGAGGCCGACCGCCAGCTCGAAGAGTTGTGCCGCGTGCTCAACTACTTCAACGTCGGGTACATCGTCTTCGGCAGCCACGTGGCGCGGCTCAACGGGGTGCCGCTGGAGACCGTCGACGTCGACGTTGTCCCGGCCGCCAACGCCGAGAACCTGCAGCGCCTGGTCGAGGCCCTGAACCTCCTTAGCCCCCGATGGCGGGTCGAGGGCGTCCCTGGGGGCATGAGGATCGACGGCGGGCTCGAGGTCCGCCACTTCCTGGGTGACTCGGCGGCCATCGGCCTCATCACCCGGCTCGGCCCCATCGACGTCGTGCTGGCGCCGAAGGGCTTCGAGAACGGCTATGGGGCGCTCGTCGGGCGCGCCGAGCGGATGCGCCTGGGCGACGTCGAGATCAGGGTCGGGTCCCTGGCCGACCTCGTGCGATCGAAGGAGCTGCTACGGCGGGCCAAGGACGTCGAGCACCTCCGGGTCCTCTACGAGCTGCGCCCGGATCTCGGCGGTGGGTCGCCCGAGCCTTCGGCATGAGGCACTGGATCAGCACCACGCCCCGCCCGCCGCGACGGCGGAGCGCGGAACGGACGGGGCGTTGCGACGTAGACGTACCCTGATCGCCGGCAGCCTAGCCAGCGGGTTCGTCGGGCCGGCGGTACGCATCATTCGTAACTCGTGACCGGCCGACCCGGGCTGTCTCTCGGCTACTTGTCCCTTGGTGCCACGTTCCTTAACGGCACCCCGACCTGCGCTCCAGCGACCGTCGGGGACGAGATGAGGGCTGCGGGCGCGAAGGCGGCCAGCGCCAAGAGGCCGGCGGTGAAAACGGCGGCAGGTAATCCTCCGTCGCGGGTGCAACAATCGACGTCTTTGCATGGCTTCCGCCGTCCCTTCCGGCCCGAGCGAACCCGAGTGTCCGCTCCTTCGGGGGGATCGACTTGGATAGGCCACTCTTGAGACTCGAGCGAAGCGAAAGGAAACACGCGCTCCTTGACCACTCGAAGCGGGCGCGAGTAGGTCCTGCCGCCGGGTTTCTGTGGCTGAGGTGCTCCCCCGGCCGATAGCGCCCGACCGCGCCATTGAGGGGCGCGCACCGAAATTCTGGACAGATGTCGCGCTAGCGAGGTCGAAAGACAGCGGCGCACGTCGTCCTGTGGCGGGTTTCAGCCGTATTCCGGTCGTCCCCCCTCCATGCACGAGCGCAAACAGCTGATGTTCGACCTGGCGGACGCCTTCGTGGCCCTCCGCGGCGCCCTCGGCACCCTGGAGGAACTGGCCGAGATCACGACCTGGGCACAGCTCGGCATCCACGCCAAGCCCATCGTGGTGCTGGACGAAGCCGGGTACTGGACGGGGCTGCGGGTGTTCCTCGACGGGGCCGTGGACGGACGCTTCCTGCTCGCCGCCAGCCGCGACCGGGTCCGGTGGGTAGGCCGGGTCGGCGACGTGCTCGGCGCCGTCGGGTCCTACCGCGCGCCACCGGCCGAGGGCGGGCTCATGGCCGGGGAGACGTAGCCTTCGCCTCCGTGACCATCCGGGCCACGTTCGAGCTGGAACCGGAGGGGTCGGCGGCGACGCTGGCCTTCGAGGCGTCGTCGGGCCTGGCCACGGTCGTCTCCGACGACGGTGGGAGGGCCGTCCTCGACTTCCCCGACGACGTGTGGGGCGCCGACCCCACCCTGCTCGTATCGGCGCTCGTGGCCGGAGAGGCGACGGAGATGGCGGCGTTCACCCGGTGCCGGCTGGTGGACCTCCAACTCCCGGCCGGTGCCCTGCCCGGGCCCGCGTTCGGGGCCGATCCTCGGATCGCCGTGGGCGTCATCGTCAAGCCGTCGCTGGGGCTGTCGCCGGGGGAGGTCGCCGTCGTCGTGGCCGCCGCCACCGGTGCGGGGGCGACGTTCGTCAAAGACGACGAGAAGCTGGGCGACCCGAGCTGGTGCCCGTTCGAGGAACGGGTGCGGGCCGTGGCCAGGGTCCTCCCGCCCGGTGTCACGTACTGCGCCAACGTCACGGGCCCGGCCGAGTCGCTCCTCGACCGGGCGTGGCAGGCCGTCCACCTGGGCGCCACCGGCGTGCTGGTCAGCGGGGCGGCCCAGGGCCTGGGCAGCGTTCTGGCCCTGCGGGAGGCGACGCTGGGCGTCCCCATCCTCGTGCACCGGGCCGGGTCGGGGCCGTGGGTGCGCAACGCCTCGTTCGGCACGACGGGGGCCGTCCTCGTCCGCCTCTACCGGCTGTGCGGCGCAGACCACGTCATCGCCGGGACGGTCACCGGCAAGCTGTTCGACTCCGACGCCGAGATCGCCGCCAACCTGGCGGCGGCCCAGGAACCGCTCGACGGGGCCGCTCCGTCGTGGGCCCTGCTGGGAGGCGGCCGTCAAGCCCTTGAGGTCGCGGGCCCCGGAACGGTGCTGGTGCTTGGCTCCGGGGCCTACGCCGGGCCGGGCGGGATCGCCGCCAGCGTGCGGGCCCTGGTGGAAGCGTCCCGGTGAAGTACGGCGACGACCCGATCCCGCCGACGATCGCGTGGGTCGACGGGGCCATCCATCTGATCGACCAGCGGCTGCTGCCGGGCGAGCTGGCCTTCCTCCACGTCCACACCGTCGACGAGCTGTGCGACGCCATCCAGACCCTCGCCATCCGGGGGGCGCCCGCCCTCGGTGTGGCCGGGGCCATGGGCATCGCCCTGGCCGCCGCCAACGGCGCCGACCTCGTCGAGGCGGCGGCGCGGCTCGTCGCCACCCGGCCCACGGCCGTGAACCTGGCCTGGGGGGTGGAGCGCGCCCTGGCCGCCGAGGACCCGCTCCACGAGGCTCACCGGGTGGCGGCCGAGGACGTCGAGCGCAACCGCGAGCTCGGCCACCACGGCGCCGACCTGATCCCCAAGGGCGGCCGCGTGTACACGCACTGCAACGCCGGGGCCCTGGCCTGCGCCGGCTACGGGACGGCCCTCGGGGTGATTCGGGCCGCCCACGAGACGGGGCGCTCGCCCGTGGTGTGGATCGGCGAGACCCGGCCCGCCCTCCAGGGCGCCCGCCTGACGGCGTGGGAGCTCGACCGCCTCGGCATCCCCGGGACCCTGGTCGCCGATGGCCTGGCCGGCTCGCTCATGGCCTCCGACGAGGTGGACTGCGTGATCGTGGGCGCCGACCGCATCGCCGCCAACGGGGACGTGGCCAACAAGGTGGGCACCTACAGCCTGGCCGTCCTGGCCCACCACCACCGCCTGCCGTTCTACGTGGCCGCGCCCACGTCCACCATCGACCTGGGCTGCGCCACCGGCGACGCCATCCCGATCGAGCGACGCTCGCCCGGCGAGGTCACCACCTTCGCCGGGTGGCGGATCGCCCCGCCCGCGACGTTCGCCGAGAACCGCGCCTTCGACGTCACGCCCGCCGACCTGGTCACCGCCATCATCTGTGAGGAGGGCATCGCCCGGCCTCCCTACGAGGAGGCGCTGGCCGATTTCATCAGGAGGGCCGGCGAGTAGTCTCGGCCCCGATGCCCGACAGCTCCTCTGCCAACCGGGTCGTGCTCGGCCGCCGGCAGCCGAAATCGATGACGCCGTTCGTGTGGTCGGGCAACGAGCCTGACGGCCTCGACCTGGAGACGGCCGAGGAGCTGGGCGCGGTGTGGGAGGGCGACGAGCTGGTCATCTACGACCTCCCCGGTTTCAAGGAGCTCCTCGAGTACTACGAGAGCGGCGACTACACCATCGACAACGATTGAGGGGCCGCCCCCCGGCTGCGGACCTGGCCACCGCTGCCCTCGCCGCCCTCGCCGTTCTCGCCCTGGCGGCCTGCAGCGATGACGGCGGCGACGGCGATGCCGCGGCGCCGTCGACCACGCCCAAGGTGATCGACACCCGGGAGGTGGAGAACACCCTGGTGGCGACCCAGAAGCGGGCCACGCCCGACCTCGACGTCCGCGACCCGGCGTGCCCGGCCCGGGTCGAGGTCAGCGAGGGGGCGACGTTTGCGTGCACGATCGCGGTCGAGGGCGTCGTCGTGCCTTA
Organism: Acidimicrobiales bacterium; assembly: GCA_050742295.1. Lineage (GTDB taxonomy): Bacteria > Actinomycetota > Acidimicrobiia > Acidimicrobiales > AC-14 > JAHFUQ01. The sequence continues at coordinate 4,059 of JBOGID010000387.1, forward strand.
CTGGGTGACGCTGGCCGACGTGGCCACGAGGATCCGCTACAACATCCGGCCGGCCAAGGCCATCCTCCTGCTGAGCAAGCTGGCGGACGCCCTGCGGGCCCAGGTGCCGACCGCCAGCGTGGACTGCGGACCGGAGCGCATCAAGGTGCTCGATGTCGGCGCCACGCTCGACTGCCGCCTGGCCGACCGCACCACCGCCCGGACGGTCACGTTCCGCGTCGACGACGTGGACGGCAACGTGTCGCCTGTCGCCCCCTGAAATCGCCGGCGCGGCGGTAACCTGGCGCCGGTGAAGGTCCCACCCCCGCCTCGCGCCATGGTGCCCGCCCTGGCGGCGGTGGCGGGCGTGGTGGCGGCCCACCTCGTCGACTACGCCGTGCTGTTCCCCCAGGCGGGCGCCCGGGCCGACCACCTGGCCGCCACCGGCCACTCCTACTGGCCCGCGGCCGCCGCCGTGGCCGTGGGCGCGGGGATCGTGGCCCTCGCCC
>JBOGID010000388.1:0-6303 GCA_050742295.1 Acidimicrobiales bacterium
GGATGATGGTGCTTGTCAACGCCGACGGCACCGAAGGCCGTTACCACCACGTTCACGTCAGCCGCCTGGCTGCCTTCTGTGGCCGCCTTGAGGCGCACCTGACACGTCGGGCAACAAGCGCGACCCTGGTCTCCCTGGCCGGAGCCTTTGAGCTGGTCGTCGAGCAAAGCACCGTCCGCGGTCATTTCTCCGTGCTCAAGGACGGAGCGACCGCCGAGTTCAACAGCCCAGTCCGAGAGGTGGATCTGTCAGCGCTCCTGAGCGCGCTTCAGAATTTCGTTCCCTGACCGTGCCTCAGACTCAGAGGCCAGGGTGGGGCCAATCTCGGTGAGCACGGTGGGGCCAGTCCGGCTTGACACAACCAATGGCCCCGAGATGAAGGACCGTGCGGTCAGGGTCGAGATCCTGGTGGTCGATCGCCCACCGGATCATGTCCTGGGCCGCCTCAGGCGGCTGCACCCACACCCGGGTCAGACACTTCTTCGTCTTGCCTTCAGCTTCTTGGGCTGAGACATGGTCTCGCAGTGCGACCGTCAGCAACCGGCGAGCGTCCGTCGAACCGCCTGACTCCGTCGCGACTCGCAAGGCGACGTCAAGTAGCTCCGGCGTGAGCGCCCGGTCGAGCACCATCCCAGTGAGGCCCGACGTCATGGCGCCACTCTGACGAGCGGGACGATGACCTCGTCAATGCTCAGGCCGCCATGGCTGACGCTGAGCTGGTTATTCGTGAACGCCAGACGACCGGGGGCGAGGAGGAGGGGCTCTGCAGACTCCGGCAGGCCGGGGATGTCGTTCCATACGATCCCGTCTGCGGTCGACGCGTCACGCAAGATCCGGTTGGGGTAGCGGAGGAGGCGCTTGCCAGCAGACTCCACGGCGACGCCCTCCTTGAGTGCCCGCGCCGGCAGGCACTCAAGGTTGCCATGGTCGGCCGTGATCCAAACCTCGATGCCGACTGCGTCGGCTCGCTGCACGAGGTCATCGAGGAAGCCGTTGGCCACCCACACATTGAGGTTTGCGAGGAACTGAGCGTCTCCGAACAGCTCCGAGGTGTGCATGAGATCATCCACCGCGTTCACCACCAGTCCAATGGCGCGTGCCGCGCCGAAATCGACGTGATCGTGGGGGAAGCGACCTCTCACCCGATGGTACGCCACCGCTGTGACGGGCAAGCCCTCGGCGGTCCAGAAGGCCTCCCATCGCCGCCGTTCAGGCTGCGTCGACCACAACGACTCCGGGAACGTGACGGGCAGATCAGCGGCGAAGATCGCCTGGCGGGAGACGGTGGTGTACGTCGGCACCAAAGCGAACGTCGAGCCCGATTCGAGGACCCGCAAGGAAAGCTGTTCGCGCAGGTGGGCCCATTGGGCGTGACCCATCCCGTCGAGAACGATGAGCAGGACCCGCTGGGTGGTGCCATCCCGCAGTCGGCGGGCAAGGAAAGGCGCGACCCGGTGGAGCGCGGGCGGCCAGCGGGCCGAGCTCGAGAGGACCGAGCCATAACGGTCGCGCAGCCATGGCAGGAAGGCCATATCGATCTCGGCCCAGACATCCCAGGCTCGCTCGCGAAGGTCCGGTGTCGCGACGGCGACGAGACGTCGGAGGTCACCCCACCACTCGGCCAGGACTGGCCACCCGGCAGCGTCCGATGGTGGGAACGGTGCCGGAGGCGTGCCCATCAGCTTCCAGGCGCGCTCCTCGTTTGTCGGCAGACGAACACCCATCGTCGCCCACGACGGAAATTCCGCCGACCCAAGGACGGGCTGGAGCTCCCCGACGGCGAAGAGCTGGCCGATCTCCGCTCGGGCCGCCTCGAAGTCGCCTGCCCAGCTCGACTCAGTGCGCTCGGCAAAATGCGTCCACTCGTCCTGCAGCGCCGTCAGGTCCGGGGGATCGTCGAGCAACCTCGCTATCACGGGGTCCACGACCCATCGCCGCCCGAGCGCGAGGAGTCGTCGCGACCGTGGTACTCGGACGACGAGCCGGGACGCAACACGCAATTGGTCGGCCCGACTAAGCGGTGCAGCTGTCACCCCGACACCTGTCAGACACGCCAGGAGACCTGCCACACGATCAGCGGCACGGCCCACCGCCTCTATGGCGCGGTCTGCCTCCTCGCCTTCTAGTTCGGCCAGTACGTCGCGCACCTCACTTGGGCCCGGCAACCTCACCGAGATAGTCACCCGGCTCGCCTTCTCTACATCCCACGGCAACGGCTCCGCCGCGAAGGGGCCCCGAACGACGAGCGAGAATCGTCCGGCGTCGCTCGATCGCCGTCGGCCCGCCCGCTCGTAGGCCTTCCGGAGGGTCCACCACTCCCCTGCCTCTGCTACCTCACCCGGGAGCTCGGCGAGGTTGACCACGCAGTCCGGGTCCAACACGATCACGAACCCGGATGAAGCGGCGTTGAATGGAGCGAGCAGGCGTTCGAGCCACGGACTCACGGCTCGACCCGAACCGCCAGACGAAGGACGAGCGAGGGCACCGCGCCATTTGACTGTCGATAGCCGTGATCGGCGGCAATGCCATGGAGGCGTTCGAAGGTTCGTCCGTCGATGACCGCCTGCGCATTGTCCGGCGGCGCTTCAGCGAGCGAGGTCCAGAGGCGTTCGGCGAGGTCGGGGCGGACGGCGCCGCTATCGGATACGAACATGGCCAGCGCAGAGCGGTCGGCGCCGACCAAGATCTCCCACATCGTCCACCACCCGGCCGTAGGCCCAGCCACTTCCGGGACCGGCTCGTCCGGTACTACCTCGGGGAGCGACCTCGAAGCCCGCATGCCGGCCTGGCCGAGTCGACGCTGCGCTGCGTCGGCCACGGCTAACCACCGGCGGAGAGCGCTTGGCCGACTGGAGAGTGTCGGCCGAAGGCGCGGCCCAAGGGCATCACGGAGGGGGTCGGTCTCGGCGATGTCGCTGCGGGCTCGGTCGCCCAGGGAGTCGGCGGCCGCCTCCAGGCTGTCCGGATCGAGGATCGCCGCCGCGTAGACGTCGTCGAGGTGTGTCTCGACGCTGGCCAGGACATCGCCGGACTTGTCGACGCCAAGCTCATCGAGGATCACCGCCAGCTTGCGTTCGAGCACCTCCAGCACCCGCGCGTCGATCGACGCCTCAAGAACAAGGTTGTAGGCGGTCACTTTGGCCACCTGCCCGATCCTGTCGACGCGACCGATCCGCTGCTCGATTCGAGTGGGGCTCCACGGAAGGTCGTAGTTGATGACGATGTGGGCGAACTGCAGGTTGACGCCCTCACCGCCAGCGTCGGTCGAGACAAGGACACGGGCGCCGGAGCGGAACTCCTCCTGGGCCTCTCGTCGCTCGGCGATGGACATGGATCCGTTCACGGCCACGGCGCTGATGCCGGCACCAGCGAGTGTGTGGAGCAGCATCTGCTGCGTCGGGATGAACTCGGTGAAGAGGACGGCCTTCGCCGCTGGGTCGCCCTCGTCGCTTGCGATCTGACCGAGCAGATCGAGGAGATACCGGGCCTTGGCGTCGATGCCGGCAGCCATCGATTTCCGGGCGAGGTCGACGAGCAACTCAACCTCGGCGCGCTCGTCGCCCCATGCCGCGCCTTGAGCGTCGGCCAGGGCGGCTTGCTGCTCCTCGCCGGTGAGGTCGCCCCATTCGCTGACCCGGTCGCCGAACAGGCGAAGCTGCTGGCCTTCGACGGTTACGGCGAGCAGCCGTCGTTCCAGCGCGGCGAGGATGGCCGATGTGCTGGAGGAGACTAGTCGCTGCATGAGCAGCACCAGGAACCCCACAGCCGGGCGTCGTTCGGCTCGGGCTCGGTGGTAGCCATGCCGCACATAGTCCGTAACGGCCTCGTAGAGCGAGCGTTCCACAACACGGGCCTTGTACGGGACCGTGACGAGGTTCGTGGTCCGAGGCCGGAAGAGCGCGCGGCCCGATGCATCGGTGGCGTCACGCTTCTCTGTCCTCACCACCAACGGGGCAACGAACTCCCGGCGGACGGGCCGGCCGTGCAGGAAAGCGTCATCGAGCAAGCCGAGCAGCCGAGCGAACGCATCGGACTTGCCCGAGTGCGGCGTCGCCGACAGGAGGAGAAGTCGAGGCACCGATTCCGCCAGCCGCCGGCCGAGCTGATGGCGAGCGACCTCGTCGCTTGAACCGGCAACGTGGTGGGCCTCGTCGATCACGACGAGGTCCCAGCCGGCATCAACGACTGCTTGCGCCCGGCGCTCGTTGTGCGCGGCGATTCGTTCGGGGGACCACCCGTGCCGGGCGCGTAGGGGCTTGACCGCGTCGAGTGAACAGACCACCTGGTCGAACACACGCCACGGGTCAATCCCGACATCCACTGGGACGCCCCCGACGCCCACGAGAACGAATTGCTCAGCGAACCGGTCAGACATCTCGGCCACCCACTGGAGCTGCACGCCCTTGGGCGCGACGACCAGCACCCGGCGGATCAGCCGACGAGCCTTCAGCTCAGTGATAATGAGCCCAGCCTCGATGGTCTTGCCCAAGCCGACCTCGTCGGCCAGCAGCAGCCTTAGCGGTTGGGTCGCCATGGCCCGCTCGAGGACCGCGAGCTGGTGCGGGAGCGGGTCGACGCCTCCACGGGCCACGGCGAGCGGATCACCACCGGCCATCGCCCGCCAGACCAGGCCCGACGCCGCCCGCCAGGCGATCTCGTCAGAGGACCACGACCGCTCCGCGAGCGGTCGCAGCTCGACGGACGCAACACGCTCGATGCGCCCCGTAGAAGGGATCGCGACCGTGGCTACCGAGGAGCCCCACAGCTGCTCAGTTGCCAGGACGCGGACGGGTTCGCCGCCGGCAGGCCACCAGGCGGCATCCATGTCAGCCGTCCAGCTGCTCGGCATTGTCGAGATAGAAGAGCAGCCGCTCGTCCTGAGCGAACGCTTCGGTCGGCAGCCGATGCCCGACAACGACGATCGCCTTGAACTCGCGTCGCTCCCATGCGTCGGAGAAGCCAGCACGTACGGCGGCCAGGCTGAAGTGCTTCAACGCTCCCTTGCCGGTGGCGTAGGTGGCGAACTCCTTGAGACGCTCCCGTTTGCGCAGCTTCTCGAGGTCGGCCTCCTTCTTCGGATCCGGGACGTACCAACGTCCTTCGTCGTCCTGCACGAACGACCGCTCGAGCAGGACCTTCAGGTCGGGCGCGTCCTCCCAGTCAGGCAACCCGGTCTGCACCTCTCGAAAGAACTCAGGCTGGATGGCGGCATAGGTCTGCGGGGTCCGCTTGTTCTTGAGGAGCTGGCGGAGCCATTGGATGGCCGAGTCCTCGTCGGTGATGAACAGCTGAGCGGCCTTGAGATCCTTGATCGTCATGCGCTGCCGCTCATACGCCTCGACTTGCTCGTCGAGGAAGTGCATGCCATCGCGCTGCGGAAATCGTTGCGTCAGCCCCTCGTAGAACTCGGCCGCCGTGACCGGGATGGCAAGGTTCCGCTGGAGGTGGAACGCCTCCATCCGGTCGTAGAGGCGGTCAGGCAGCCGCTCACGGACCACCGGGAGGTCGCCGTTCGGGTCGCGTTCGACCGTGTGCGAAAGGTGGTGGAGGTGCTCACGCACGAAGGCCCATGCGGTGTCGGGGGTACCGGCCGCGGGCCCGATGCGCTCGGTGAGCTCGTCGGCTGGCTTGTAGGCGGAGATGACTAGGTCCCGCTCGACTGCGTTGGTGGCGGTGACCTGGCGGTAGGAAAGCTGCTCCTTGTCGATGATGCGCGTGTCTGCGACCACGAAGCCGGCCTTGGCCAGGGCGTGCTGGATCGTTAGCCACACCTCGTTCGAGGAGTTCGAGAACTCAACCGTCATCCACCGCCCCGGCTTGAGGACTCGATGGAACTCGGTGAAGCATTGCGCCATCACCTCGCCGTACTCAGAAAGGGTGCGAACGAACCGAGCGGCTCGACCCATCACCGCTTCCTGCGTGCTGTCGGTACGCACTCCGTGCCAGGACTCGACAAGGATAGCGAGGTCGGCGTACGGGATGTTCGCACCGAACGGCGGATCGACAAACACGTAGTCGATCGACCCGTCGGGCAGGCCGAGGGATGTCGAGGACCCAGTCGAAATGGCCACATTTCCTAAGCGAGCCGGACTCGCTTCCCAGGTCTTCACAAGGGACCTGCGCTTGCCGCGGGCGGGCTGGCTGCCCTCAAGGTTGTAGCGAGGGTGACATTCCGAAATTAGGGAGCTGATGTAGAAGTCGGCTTTCGCACTTTCTAGGCTGGCCGTCTTATGCCCCGGGTGGCGGTCAGGCGGCCATGGCAAGGGCTTCTACTAACACGGTTGTCATTTCGGGGCTGAGCTG
>JBOGID010000389.1:0-3791 GCA_050742295.1 Acidimicrobiales bacterium
GGCCAGCCTGGTCTCGTGGGTGGCGGCCGCGGCCGCGGCCCGCACCACCAGGGTCGGGTCGGAAGCAGGGTCGGCGCCGTAGTCCAGCTCGATGACGCCCTCCCGCAGGAGCAGCCCGGCGCCCACGGGCTGGTCGCGCCGGGCGATCCGCCCGCTCGGGCCCCGCAGAAAGGCGTCGATCCGCTGCCAGGTGTCGTCGCTCGTCCAGGCGATGGTGCGGGCCGCGGCCACGACCCGGGCCATCAAGGCGTCGGCGTCGCGGTCCCCGAGCGCGGCGGCCACACCGTCCTGCTCCTGGAGCAAGAGGTGGTCGGTGACCTTTCCCGTCCGCCGCTGGAGCTCGACCCGGGCCGCCAGCAGCGTCTCGTAGGCGGCGCCGATGGCGGTGCGGTCGTCGTCGAGGAGGATGCGTTGGGCCGCCTCGGCCCAGTGCAGGGCGTGCACGTCCCGCAGGCCGCCCCGCCCCTCCTTCAGGTCGGGCTCGAGAAGGAATGCCACCTCGCCCTTGCGCTCGTGCCGTTCGGTCACGGACGCGCTCAGGGCCGCCAGCCATCGCGAGGATCGCTGCCGCCACTGCTTGGCCGCCCGCTCGGCCAGGTCGGCGGCCAGCGCCGCGTCGCCCGCCACCAGCCGCACGGTCAGGAACGAGGTGGCGGTGTCGATGTCGCTGGAGGCCAGGGCGAGGGCGTCCTTGGGGGTCCGCACCGCGTGCCCCAACTTCACGCCCGCGTCCCAGAGGGGGTACCAGATCTGTTCCGCCAGCCGTCCCAGGGCCTTGCGGTCCCGCTTGCCGCCGTCGATCAGGACGACGTCGAGGTCGCTCCCGGGGCACAGCTCGGCCCTCCCGTAGCCGCCGACGGCCACCAAAGCGAGCGAGGTCGCGTCGCCCTCGACGGCGGCGTCGAACAGTTCGGCCAGCCACTTGTCGGTGGCGTCGGACAGGGCACGGCAGAACGCCGACCCGTGCAGAGACGGGTCGGCGTGTACTGCCAGAAGTGCATCAGGGGCGGCGGCGGGCACGAGAGATCATCCCATCGCCCGCCCCTTGATCGGGCTACAACGCGTCGTGGCCCCGTTCGCCGGTGCGGATGCGGACCAGGTCTTCGATGGGCGTCACCCACACCTTGCCGTCGCCGATCTTGTCGGTGCGGGCGGCGGTGACGATGGCGTCGACCACGCGGCCGGCGTCGGCGTCGTCGGTGATGACCTCGACCCTCACCTTGGGCACGAAGTCCACCGTGTACTCGGCACCCCGGTAGACCTCGGTGTGCCCCCGCTGGCGGCCGAAGCCCCGGACCTCGGACACCGTCATGCCCTGGATGCCGACGCCCCGGAGAGCCTCCTTCACTTCGTCGAGCTTGAACGGCTTGATGATGGCGACCACCAGCTTCATCGGGCGACCCTTTCCATCGAACCGAGCTCACCCGAGTACGCCGCCTCGGCGTGCTGGGTGAGGTCGAGGCCCTCTGCCTCCTCATCGGGCGTCACTCGCAGGCCCATGGTGGCGTCGATGATCTTGGCCAGAGCGAAGGAGACGACGAACGACCACACCAGCGTCGCACCCACGGCCACGAACTGCTTGCCCAGCAACTCCGCCCCGCCACCGAAGAACAGCCCGTCGGCGCCGAGCGAGTTGACGGCCGTGTCCGAGAACAGGCCGAGCAGCAGCGAGCCCAACATGCCGCCGACCAGGTGGACGGCGATCACGTCGAGCGAGTCGTCGAAGCCGAACTTGAACTTGAGCTGGATGGCCAGGAAGCAGATCGCCCCGGCCAGGAAGCCGATGATGAGCGGGGCGATGCCGCCCACGAACCCGGCGCACGGCGTGATGGCGACCAGGCCCGCCACCAGTCCGGAAGCGCAACCCAGGGTGGTGGCGTGGCCACCCTTCACCTTCTCCACGACCAGCCAGCCGAGCATGGCCGACGCCGCCGCCATGTGGGTGTTCATGAACGCCTGGGCCGCCAGCTGGTTGGCGCCGAGGGCCGAGCCGGCGTTGAACCCGAACCAGCCGAACCACAGGATGCCGGCGCCGATCAGCGTCCAGGGCAACGAGTGGGGAGGCATGGCCTCGCCGGGCCAGCCCCGCCGCTTGCCCAGCACCAGGACCAGGGCGAGGGCGGCGATGCCGGCGTTGACGTGCACCACCGTCCCGCCTGCGAAGTCGAGCGCCCCCAGGTCGAACAGCCAGCCCGTGGGGCTGAACACCCAGTGGGCCACCGGCGCGTACACCAGGAGCGCCCACAGGCCGAGGAACAGGGCGTAGGCCCCGAACTTCAGCCGGTCGGCGGTGGCACCCGTGATCAGGGCCGGCGTGATGATGGCGAACATCAGCTGGAAGGCGCAGAACGCCAGCAGGGGCACGCTGAGAGCGAAGTCGTCGACGTACCCGGGCAGTTGGGTGGCGGCGTCGCCGAGGCCTTTCAGCCCCACAAAGTCGAAGTTGCCGATGAACTTCCCGCCGTCGCCGAAGGCCAGGCTGAAGCCGAACAGGGCCCAGAGCACGCTCACCAGGCCCATGGCGAAGAAGTTCTGCATGAGCATGCCCAGCACGTTCTTGGAGCGGACCATGCCCCCATAGAAGAAGGCCAGGCCCGGTGTCATGAACAGGACCAGTGCCGTCGACGCCAGCACCCAGGCGGTGTTGCCTGAGTCAATCTCCATGTACCCCCCTTGTACGGCGAATGTTGGGGGAACCGTATGGTCGCAATCTGACGCGAGGGTTTCCCGACTGTTAACGCTCTGTGTCCTGTGACCCCGCCTGCGTGGCGAATGCAGTCATCTAGATTCGCCGCCTGATGGTCTGGCCTCCGCAGTGGCGCACGGCACTGGTGACCGGGGCCTCGAGCGGGATCGGGCGGGCGTTCGCCCTCGCCCTGGCCCGGCGGGGCATGGACGTGGTCGCCGTGGCCCGGCGCCGTGACCGCCTGGAGGAGCTGGCGGCCGAGATCGCCGAGACGTACGGGCGATCGGTGGAGATCCTGCCCGCCGACCTCTCCGAAAGGGAGGGGCTGGCCGCCGTCGAGGCCCGGCTGGCGGACGCCGACCGGCCCGTTGACGTCCTGGTGAACGGGGCCGGGTTCGGCACGTCGGGAAAGTTCGTCGACTCGTCGGTGGAGACCGAGCAACAGGAGATCGACGTCAACGTCTCGGCCCTGGTGCGGCTGACCCGGGCCGCCGTCCCGCCCATGGTGGCCCGGGGCACGGGCGCGGTGGTCAACGTGTCCTCGATCGCCGGGCACCAGCCCCTGCCCTGGTGGGCGACCTATGCGGCCACCAAGGCCTACGTGACCACGTTCTCCCGGGCGCTGGCGGCCGAGCTGGGGGGCACGGGCGTGCGGGTGCTGACGCTGATGCCCGGGTTCACACGCACCGAGTTCCACAAGCACGACCAGCTCACCCGCGAGCTGATCCCCGGCCCGGCGTGGATGACCCCCGACGCGGTGGCCGAGTCGGCCCTGGGCCGGCTGGAGCGGGGCCGTACGGAGAGCATCCCCGGCTTCCACAACCGGGCCATCGCCTACCTGTCTCGGATGTCGCCGTGGCCGCTGACCCGGCTGGTGCTGCGGCTGGGCACCCGCAAGGTCTGGTGAAGATCCGCCCGGCGACGGAGGACGACGTCGAGGCGGCGCTCGACCAGTTCGAAGCGGTGGTCGAAGAAGGCATCTGGCTCGGCGCCGAGCCGCCCGTCGACCGGGCCCAGCGCCGCGAGCGGATGCTGGCCGCCCTCGCCGACGAGCGCAGCGTGTGCCTGGTGGCCGTCGACGGCGACCCCGAGCGCGCCGGCGAGC
>JBOGID010000390.1:0-35051 GCA_050742295.1 Acidimicrobiales bacterium
GTGTCATTCGCGATCGGCGCTGCGCGCCGAGGCGGCCGACCTGCCCCTGACCAGCTCCTTTGCGTCACCGCAGGGCTCCCAACTGGGCGGCCGGCCGCCGGAAGAGGGCTTTGACACCAGCCTCCTAGGAGGCTGGTGTCTTGCTTTCGCCCTTCGGGTCGAGGCGGCCGACCTGCATCTGACCTGCACCTTTGCGATGCAGAGCCGCCGCCAGCGGGGCGGTCGGCCGCCGAGGGAGGGCTGAGACACCAGTCTCATACGTGATCGTGAACACCCTCGTCAGGCCCACGATCTCCAGGACCCGCAGTGTCTGGCGGCCGGGCGACTTCAGCACCACGTCGCCGCCCTGCTCCCGTTGCCGCTTGAGGGCCACGACCATGCGGTTCAGCCCGCTCGTGTCGATGAAGGTCAGGCCCGACATGTCCAGCACGATCGTCGGGATGCCCAGGCGCTCGACGGCTTGGAGGGCGGCGTCCAGGCGGGGCGCCGTCTCGTAGTCGATCTCCCCGTGCAGGTGGAGGACGGCATGGCCGTCGATGACGACCGGGTCCACCCGGAACTCACCCATGCCGTTGCCGGCACCAGGGATCACACTCATCGGACACGCCCTCTCGGGCTCGACCCGCTCGCGTGGAACGGGGTTGGGAGCCACGCTTGCGGCGACGGATCAGGACTGCGAGCTACTGCAAGCGTTCAGGAGGGGCCGGACGGCTGCCATTCGGTGAAGAAGTCCGCACATTCGACGTCGGGTGGCACGGGCCTTGCATCCGCCACCGGGGACGCGCCATCCGGCTTGCCCGGGGTGAGGTCGGCGCCTGGCCCTCGGGCCTCGACAACGCCGTCCGCATCCTGATCGACGTCGACTCGCCGGATCCGGGCTTCACCCATGGCCCAGATCAGATGCTGTACCTGCGTGGAACCGGCCGCCCGTTCGGTCGTTGCTCCCATCTCCCCTTCTCCTGAACAGGGTCCCCGGAGCAGGGCCGCGACGGCAGGAACCACCGCACCAAGCCCACCTCTGGAGCACCACTGTGGCTGCATTGTCAACCAGGACGATTATCCGGCCGCCGTTCTTCCCGCGCCACTGGAGATTTACACACCGTTGGACCTGCATCTATATGTCAGCCGTCGGCCTGACCGATCGCGCCGGGGGTCTCAGCCGTAGGATCAGCATGATGGAGCACCACACTCAGTACCTTGCGGAAGAGATCGCCGAAAACTGCGTCGACGGTCTCCTGTCACGGCGGGAAGCGATGCGGCGACTGGCCTTTCTCGGCGTGTCGGGAGCGGCCGCCACGACGCTGCTGGTCGGCTGCGGCGACGACGACGACGACGGCACCGTCGGGGCCCAGGGAGCCACCACCACGGCGGCCGCCGGCGCCCAGCAGACCACCACGCCGCCCGTCACCGCCGGCGGGGTCGTCGCCCAGCAGGACATCACCTATCCGGGGGATGGCATCACCGTCCGGGGCGCCTACGCGGGCCCGACGGGGACGGCTCGCGGCGCCGTCCTCGTCATCCACGAGAACATGGGCCTGACGCCGTTCGTCCGCACCATGGTCGGCCGGCTCGCCGGCAGTGGCTACGCCGCCCTCGGCGTCGACCTGCTCTCGGAACAGGGGGGCACGGCGGCGCAGACCGACCCGGGCCGCATCGGCGGCCTGCTCAACGACAACGCCACGAGCGGCCGCAACGTCAAGGACATGAAATCCAGCCTGCAGGAGCTCCAGCGCCGGGCGCCCAACGCCAAGCTCGGCGCAATCGGGTTCTGCTTCGGCGGCAGCATGACGTGGGAGCTGCTGAAGGCGGGTGACCCTCCCCCCCTGGCTGCGGCGGTGCCGTTCTACGGCTCCATCGCGGCACCCGACTTCACCAAGACGAAGGCCGCCGTGTTGGCCGTCTACGCAGAGACCGACTCCCGGATCAACGCCAACAAGGACCTGGCCGTCGGTGCCCTCCAGAGCGCCCGGCTGACCAATGAGAACCGGACGTTCCCCGGCGTAGGCCACGGATTCGTGCGGTTCATCGACGAACCTGCGAACGCCAGCTACTCCCAGGCCACGGCCGCCTACGCGGCCATGCTCGACTGGTTCGGGCGCTACCTGCGTTAAACATCGGTTCAAACCGGGGAGGCTCCCGGCGTGGGGGAGCACGCCACCAAGACCGAGGCCGTCAAGCCTTACCGGCGCGCCCTGGAGGGGCTGCTGGGCGTCCCCGCCACCGAGGGCAACCACATCGACGTCCTCCGCAACGGGGATGAGATCTTCCCCGCCCTGTTCGACGCCATCCGGTCGGCGGAACGCACCATCGACTTCCTCACCTTCGTCTACTGGGAGGGACGGACCGGCGAGGAGGTGGCCGACGCCCTGGCCGACCGGGCGCGCGAGGGCGTGCGGGTGCGCGTCCTGCTCGACGCCTTGGGCACCCCGACGATGGACCGCCGGCTCATCCAGCAGATGGAGGACGCCGGCTGCCTGGTCGAGCGCTTCCGGCCCCTCCGCAAGATCAGCATCGGCGAGAACGACCACCGCACGCACCGCAAGGTCCTGATCTGCGACGAGGACGCGGCCTTCACCGGCGGTGTCGGTATCGCCGACGAGTGGCGGGGCGGCGCCGAAGGGCCGGATGAGTGGCGCGACACCCACTTCCGGGTGCGGGGACCTGCCGTCGACGGCCTCCGGGCCGCCTTCCTGCAGAACTGGGCCGAGACCGAGCATCAGCTGTTCGACGACGGCGTCGACCGGTTCCCCGAGCAGCCCCAGGACGGGCCGTCGGTCGTCCAGGTCATCCGGGGCGAGTCGGTGGCGCGCTGGAGCGACATCACCACCCTGATCCGCTCGCTGCTGTGCCTGGCCAAGGAGCGGGTGCGCATCACCACCGCCTACTTCGTGCCCGACGAGGGGACGTGCGACCTGCTGCGCCAGGCGGCCGAGGGCGGGGTCTCGGTCGAGGTGCTGGTGCCCGGGCCCCACGTGGACAAGCGGTTCGTCCAGGTGGCGGCCGAAGCCCAGTTCGCCGGCCTGCTGGAGGCGGGCGTCAAGCTGTGGTCTTACCAGCCGACGATGCTGCACGCCAAGGTCATGACCGTCGACGGGGTGGTGGCCAACGTCGGCTCCGCCAACTTCGACTCGCGGTCCCTCACCCTGGACGACGAGGTCAACCTCGTGGTCCTCGACCCCGACGTCGTGGCCGAGCGCGACCGCCACTTCGACGAGGACGTGGCCCGGTCAAAGCCCATCCGGCTCGGCCCCTGGGACGACCGGCCGCTCGTCCAGCGGGCCAAGGAAAAGGTCATCAGCCTCGTCGACGAGCACTTCTGATGACCGAGAAGCGCGAGCGGCACGAGGAGGAGGAGAAGGAGAGGTCGGGCAACGGCCGCGCCCGTGGCGAGACCGAGGAGGAGGAGACCCGCGACGACCGGGAAACCCCACCCGACCTGGAGGACCCGGAGACCCCGGCCGCCGTCACCTTCTTCGGCTACGTCCAGGACGGCATCTACTACGTCATCGCCGCCGTGCTGGTGGGGCTGGCTATCGCCGCCTCGGTGCGCATCGGGATCGACTTCTTCACCCTCGACGAGCCGTTCGCCAAACAGGTGACCCGGGGTGTGAACGGGATCCTGTTCGTCGTCATCGTCCTGGAGCTGCTGCGCACCATCCTCGCCCACTTCGAGGACGACACGTTCCAGCTCAAGCCGTTCCTCATCATCGGGATCATCTCGTCCGTGCGCCACATCCTCACGGTGGGGGCCGAGCTGTCGATCGCCGAGGAGGACACGTCCCACCTGTGGCACCGGGCCGACGTGGAGCTGGGAGTGAACGCCCTCGTGGTCCTGGTGCTGGTGTTGGGCCTGGTGTTCGTGCGCAAGACGGAGTAGCGGCGGCCTTCGGGCCGGCCAAATTACAAGGTTGTAATCGTCACACCCCCTTGGGATAGTGGAGCCATGGCTTCCCCTTCCCTGCTGGCTGCTGCCGAGCGCCTGGCCGTGCTGCTGAGCGCGGGCTCGGTGGCGCCCGTCGCCGACCCCGAGGGGAGCGACCTCGAGTTCGAGCCCGTCGTGTCGCTGCGGCCCCTCGCCCGGCGGGCCGCCCCCCCCGAGGTCTGGGCCGTCGACGGCGGGCAAGCCACCGTGGCCGACGCCCGGTGCGTGCAGCTGGTGGTCACCCGGGCGGCCCGGGTGCGCTTCGTCGGCGGCGAGTGCGTCGACGAGGACGAGGGCGACCTGCGGGCCTGGCTCGTGGGCAGCGGCGAGGAGCGGGTGGCGGCGGCATCGCTCGGCCTCGGCGTGGCGCCCGACGCCGCCGTCGACCTCAACCTGTTGCGCGACTGCGCCGAGTGGGACAGGGTGGGCCGCTCGGTGGAGGAGGCGGTGCCCGGTGCGATGGTCCTGGTGGATGGCGACTTGCGCCCTGACTGGCGGATCCCGGTGGCCCAGGTCGCGGGGTTGCTCGACCGGGCCCGTGAACGGGGGGTGACGGTGGCGGCGGTGACCAAGCACTCGTCACTGGCCCGGGGGGGCGCGCCGCTGCTGGGCCAGCTGGAACTGGAGGCGGGGTCGGCGCTCGGCGAACGGGCCATGTGGTGGGCGCCGGTGGCCCGCACCAAGCCCTCGCTCGGGCTCGACCTGCAGGTGGTGGCGGCCCGGCTCGACCCCGAGGCCCGGTTCGCCTTCCGGATCGACCTGGCCGGCGACGCCGATCCCGAGCCCATCCTGGGCGCCCTGGCCGGGCTTTGCGACGACGCCGCCTTCCCCGGCTACCCCTACCCGCTGACGGTGGCCGACCGGCTGGCGGCGTGCCCGGCCTGGGTGAAGCACGACGTGCGCCTCGACCTGGAGGACCATCTCGATCTGGCCGGCGTGCCCGTGGAGGTCCGGGAGCGGGCCTTCACCGACCGCCACGCCCTGATGGAGCGTTCATGAGCCGGGGGCGCCTCTTCGGTAAGAACGTCCTGGAAGCCGTATTCCGGGCCAGCCCCGATGAAGACCTGTTCCTCGGTGAGCTGCTGGTGGGGGTGGACGACGCCACCGGCCGCCGCTACCTGTTCCGGGTGGTGGACGTGACCTACGGCAGCGAGCACCGGGAGCCGGGCTGGGCCGAACGGGTGGCGGGCACGCTCCTGTCCGACGACTCGAGAGGCGAGCTGGGCGCCCACCGCCTCCACGAGCAGGCCAAGCGCACGTACCGCGTCGCCTCGTGCCGCTGCCTGGGCTACCTGACCCCCGACCCAGACGGCGACGGCGTGGGGTTGGGGCCCCACGCTCGGCGAGGAGGCGGGGTTGGGGCCCCGCCGGGAGGAACAAGCATCGTTGACTTCCGCAAGCCCAAGTCGCTGCCCACCCAGTTCTCCCGGGTGGTCTCGCCCGAGCCCGCCGACTTCGAGTTCCTGTCCACCAGGATGGGCGACCTCACCCTCGGGCTGCTGCGCAGCGGCGAGACGACCGTCGACTTCGAGGTGGGCATCACCGGCAAGTCCCTGGCCACCCACGTGGGCGTGTTCGCCACCACCGGTATGGGCAAGTCCAACCTCGTCAAGGTCCTGGCGGGGGGCGTCATGCGGGCGGCCGGCCGCTACGGGCTGCTCGTCATCGACCCCCACGGCGAGTACCGCACCGAGCTGGCCCGCCACCCGTGGGCCGGCGAGCGGCTGCGCACCTACGCCGCCCGCTCGCTACCCAACACGTCGTCGCTGCGGGTCGGCCTCGGCGAGCTGACCGTCGACGACCTGCGCACGGCCTACGAATGGTCGCGGCCCCAGGAGGAGGCCCTGTTCGAGCTGGAGCGGCATTATGGCAGGGACACGACCGGCCTGGGCTGGCTGCTCGAGTTTTCCCACGTCGACGACCTGCCCGGGTTCCGCGACGTCGAGCTCCACGGCCGGGTGGCGCTGAACACGCTCCAGGTCGTCCACCGGCGGGCATCGCGCATCGTGGGCCTGCCCTGCATCGCCGCCGATTCGTCGGTGTCGGTCGGCGCGGCCGTCATCCGGGACCTGCGCGAGGGCAAGGTCGTGCTGCTCGACGTGAGCGGCCTGGGGTCGACCGAAGAGGTCCTGGTCGCCTCGTTCCTCACCCGCCGGGTGCTGGAGGAGTGGGCCAACGCCTACCTCGACGAGCCCGAGGTCCACGGGCGGATGCCGGTCGTCGCCGTGGTGCTGGAGGAGGCCCAGCGGGTCCTGTCGGCCAACAAGGACAAGGAGTCCAACGTCTTCCCGCGGGTCGCCCGGGAGGGCCGCAAGTTCAAGGTCGGCCTGTGCGCCGTCACCCAGCAGCCCAAGCTGCTCGACGGCGAGCTGCTGAGCCAGTTCAACACCTTCTTCGTGCTGGGCCTGGCCGATGAGAAGGACCGCAACATCCTGCGGTCCTCGTCCAAGCAGGACATCTCGGCCCTGGGCCCAGAGATCCAGACCCTCATGCCCGGCGAGTGCCTGATCGCCAACCTCGACGCGCCCTTCGCCCTGCCCGCCAAGGTCCACCTCTACGCCGACGTGGTCCGCAACTGCCCGCCCCCGCCCGCCCCCCGCCCCACGGCCGCCCCCAACATCGCGGCCTTCGTGGACTGATGGCGGGTACGGAGACGGCATGAGGGTCGCGGCCATCGGCGACGCCCACCTGGGGCGGACGTACTACTCGTTCACGACCGCCCAGGGCGTGAACCAGCGGGAGCGCGACTTCGAGATCTCGTTCGAGGCGGCCGTCGACCTGGCCCTGGAGCAGCGGCCTGACCTGATCGTCTGGCTGGGGGACGTGTTCGACCACCCACGGCCGACGTACCGGTCGTTCCGGGTGGCCCAGCGGGCCCTCAACCGCATCCGGGAGCACGGCGTGGCTGCGGTGGTGATCAGCGGCAACCACGACACGCCCCGGCTGCCGGGCACCGGGAGCCCCTACTCGGTGCTGGCCGACACGTTCCCCGAGGTCCGGTTCGCCCACCGGATGAGCTACGAACGGTTCGAGTTCGCCGGGCTGGTCGTGCACGCCGTCCCCCAGATGCTGACCGTGGAGGCCACGCTCGACGCCCTGGAGCAGGCCGACACCCAGCGCAGCGCCGACCGCACCAACCTGCTGCTCACCCACCCTCGCATCACCCAGGTCGAGCCCAGCCACGCCGACATCAACGAGATCGAGGTCGACGCCGGCGCCCTGCGGTCCGACTTCGTGCTGCTCGGGCACTACCACTTCCACACCAAGGTCGACCGGGGCATCTGGTACGCGGGGGCGACCGACACGTTCTCGTTCGCCGACGACCCCGACAAACCGAAGGGCATCGTCGTTCTCGACACCGACACGGGGGACCTCCAGCACATCCCCCTTACCGGCCAGCGGCCCCTGGTGACGCTTGAGTCCGTGCAGGCAATCGGGCTCTCGCCGGCCGAGGTCGAGGCCCTGGTGTTGGAGCGGGCCGCGCTGGTGCCCGACGGCGCCGTGGCCCGGCTCTACCTGGAGGGCATCGACCCCGAGGCCTACCGGCTGCTCGACCGCCAGGCCGTGCACGAGGCGGCCGGCAAGGCCCTCATCCTCAAGCTGGAGCCCGACTTCATGGCCGCCTCGTCCAAGGTTGAGCTGCCCGAGCTGGACACGGTGCCGGCCCGGTGGGACCGCTACGTCGAGGGCCAGGACCTGCCCGGCTTCGACAAGGAGTGGATCCGCCAGCGCGGCCGTGACGAGCTGGCCCGGGCCGTCGAGGAAGCGGTGGGCTGAGGTGATGGCGTGCGCGTGACCCGCCTGTACCTGCAGAACTACCGGGTTTACGAGCAGCCCGTCGATCTGGAACTGCCGCCCGGCCTGGTCGGCGTCTACGGGCTGAACGGCTCGGGCAAGTCCACGCTGCTGGAGTCGATCCGCTTTGCCCTGTTCGGGAAGGCCCGCACCAGCCTCGACCAGGTCCGAACCAGCGAGGTCAAGGCCGACTGCGTGGCGGAGGTGGAGTTCGAGCACGAGGGCCACCTCTACCTGGTGCGGCGCACGATCACGGGGGCCAACACGACAGTGAAGGCGAAGGCGTTCGCCGACAAGCTGCAGGTGGCCGAGGGCGCCCTCGACACCGCCCGCTATGTCCACTCGATCCTGGGCATGGACGACAAGGCCTTCCGGGCCTCGGTGTTCGCCGAGCAGAAGCAGCTGGCCGCCCTGTCCCAGCAGCGGCCCGAGGAGCGGCGCAAGCTCGTGCTCCAACTGCTCGGCATCACGCCCGTGGACGCGGCGCGCGACCGGGCCCGCACCCAGGCCCGCGACGCCAGCCAGCAGGTAGAACGGCTCCGCTCCCTGCTTCCCGATGTGGATGCACTGAAGGCCCAGGCCGCCGAGAGCGCGGCGCTGGCGGCAGAAGCAGCCGAGGTGGCGACCACCAACGAGGAGCGGGCGGCGGCCCTGCAGGACCGGCTGGCCAAGGCCGAGGTCGACTACGAAGGCCACGACACCCGCCGCCAGGAGCACGAACGAATGGCAGCCGAGGTGGCCGCCACCCGGGCCGAGCTCACCCGGGCGACGACCCGGGCCGCCAAGCTGGCGGGCGAGCTGGCCGACCTGGAACGGGCCGCCCACCAGCTCGCCGTCCTGGAGCCCGAGGCGGAGGGGTGCGACGCCGTGGAGGCCCGCTTCCGGGCCCTGCAGGCGGTGGTCGAAGCGGCAAAGGCGGTGGACGCCGTCACCGTGCCACCCGAGCCCGACGCCATCGACGAGGACGCCTTCGAGCGCGACCGCAGCGCCGCCGACCGGGCGCGCGCCGCTCTGGCCGGCATCGAAGGGGCCCACAAGGCGGCCGAGGAGGAACGCCAGCGCGCCGCCACCGCTGTCGAGCGCTCCGGACGGCTGACCGCAGGGGCCGACTGCCCCTTGTGCGGGCAGGCCCTGGGCGATGCCTTCGAACAGGTGCAGGCCCACCGGGCCCGGGAGCTGGCCGAGGTCGACGAGCGGCTGGGGGCCCTGGTCGCCGAGCGCCGCCTCGCCGCCCACGCGGCCGAGGTCGCGGCCAAGACGCTCTCGGCCAGCGCCGCCAACCAGCGCCGCCTCCAGGCCCTGAAGTCGGCCTACGACCAGGCCCAGGCCCGCCACACCGAGGCCCGGCGGGCCCTCGATCGGGCGCGCCAGCTGTGCCCCGACGGCGACGTGGTCCAGATCCCCCAGCTGGCGGCCGAGGTGCGCCGGCGCCGCCAGGCGGCCCAGGAGGTCGGCCTGCTCCGCGGCCGGCTCGAACGGCGGCCCCGCCTGGAAGCCGACCTCGACGCCGAACGCGTCGCCGTCGACACCGCCACGGGCACCGTGAAGACCCTCGCCGAGAAACTCGCCGCCGTCGCCTTCTCCACCGACGAGCTGGCGAAGGCGAAGGGCGCCCGCGACCGGCTCCGCACCGAAGTCGTCACGCTCCAGCGCGAAGCCCAAGCGGCGAGGCTGACGGCGGCGCAGGCGGCGGCTGCGGCTGAGGCGGCCCACCAGCGGGTAGCTGACGCCCAGGAGCAGCATGCCAAGCTCGGCCAGCAGGTGCGCGACGCGGCCCACCTCCAGCGGCTGGGCGACCTGCTCCACTCGTTCCGCAACACGCTCGTCGCCTCGGCCGGCCCCCGCCTGTCGGCCCAGGCCGCCAACCTGTTCGCGGAGCTGACCGACCACGAGTACGACGACCTCGAGGTCGACCCCGAGACCTACGAGATCAAGGTCTCCGACCAGGGCCACAAGTACGGCATGGACCGCTTCTCCGGTTCCGAGACCGATCTCGCCAACCTGGCCCTGCGCGTCGCGATCAGCGAGCACGTCCAGTTCCAGTCGGGCGGCACGGTCGGCCTGCTCGTGCTCGACGAGGTGTTCGGCCCGCTCGACGACGACCGCAAAGACCGCATGCTGCAGGCCCTCGAACGGCTCAAGGCCCGGTTCCGTCAGGTGCTGGTCGTCACCCACGACTCCGCCATCAAGGAGCAGCTGCCCCACGCCATCGAGGTGGTGAAGCTGCCCAACCGCCGGGCGTCAGTCCGGCTCGTGACCGCCTGAGACAGGGCCCGGGCCTGGGCCTGGGCCTGCGCCTGCGCCAGGGCTGACGCCGCGCTTGACCTCGTCGACGGGGCGGGCCTTCCACCAGCGGCCGAAGTTCTCGTTGGTGGTGAACGTCCGGGGATCCATCTTGTCGATGTACAGCACGCCCGCCAGGTGGTCGAGCTCGTGCTGGAGGATGCGGGCCGGCCACCCGACCAGCTCCATCGCCACCGGCTCACCCCGCACGTTCAAGGCCTTCACCCGGACGGCCCGGTGGCGCCGCACCGCCCCCGAGTAGCCGGCCACGCTCAGGCAGCCCTCGAAGAACTCGTCGGTCTCCTCGCCGACCGGTTCGAACGTCGGGTTGATCAGCGCCGCGAACGGCAACGGCGTGCGCCGCAGCTCGGCCCGCCGCAGCCCGCTCATCGTCTCGAGGAACGGCCCGTCGTCCTCCACCACAACGACCTGTAGGGACTCCCCGACCTGGGGCGCGGCCAGGCCCACGCCTGGCGCGTCGTACATGGTCTGGCGCATGGAGACGATCAGCTCCTGCACGAACGGCGTGGCGATCTCCTCACCCGACAGTGGACGCGCCCGCTGTCGAAGCACGGGGTCGCCCACCTGCATGATGTCGAAGATCATGCGGGAATTGTCGCGGGTGGGGGCATCCGTTGTTAGCTACACGCCGACATGAACGTGATCCTCGACCTCGACGGCGTCATCTGGCTGGCCGAAGAGCCCATCGCCGGCTCGCCCGAAGCAGTCGGCCGGCTGCGCCGGGCCGGCCACCGCATCCTGTTCCTGACCAACAACTCCAACCCGACGGTCAACGACCTCGTCGAGAAGCTGCGGGACATGGGGATCGAGACCGAGGCCAGCGAGATCGCCACCTCGGCCCAGTCGGCCGCCAACCTGATGGACGATGGCCAGACGGCCCTGGTCTGCGGGGGCCAGGGCATCGTGGACGCCCTCGAAGACAAGCGCGTCACGCCCATCCGTGAAGGAAAGGCGGACGCCGTCATCGTCGGGTTCCACCGGGACTTCGACTACAAGCGGCTGACGGCTGCGTTCCGGTCGGTCATCGGTGGCGCCCGCCTCATCGGCACCAACGACGACACGACCTACCCGACACCGGACGGGCCCGTGCCCGGGGGCGGGTCCATCCTGGCGGCGGT
The DNA here is from genome assembly GCA_050742295.1 of Acidimicrobiales bacterium. Classification (GTDB taxonomy): domain Bacteria; phylum Actinomycetota; class Acidimicrobiia; order Acidimicrobiales; family AC-14; genus JAHFUQ01. The sequence continues at coordinate 11,140 of JBOGID010000390.1, forward strand.
GGCCGCGGCTGCGGGCGTCGAGCCCACCGTCGCGGGCAAGCCGTACCAGCCCATGGCCGACCTGGTCGGCACCCGGCTCGGCACGACCGAGGACACCGTGCTCGTCGGCGACCGTCCGTCGACCGACGGCCTCATGGCCGAGTTGCTGGACATCCCCTTCCTGCTCGTGCTCAGCGGGGTGACGGCCGAGGAGGACGTCCAAGAGGACGCCAAACCGGCAGCCGTGGCCGCCGACCTCGCCGCCCTCGTCGACGACGACGGCCAGCTGAGCTACGAGACGGCGTAGACCCAGGGGTCGAGGGTGAGGTAGCGGGCACGGGCCGCGCAGTCGTCCCTCACCACCGTGAAGTGCAGCGTCGCCTTGTTGGGCTCGGGCTCGCCGCCGACCATGACGTCGTACTCGCCGATGGTGCCGCCGCAGTCGTCGGTCGTCACCGTGAGGCGCCCGCTCTGCAGGGTGTAGTCGCCCGCGCTCGGCCCTGGCCCCTCGGGAACGATGAGGACGAGCGCCCCGTCACCCCGCAACTGCAGGAGTCCCTGGTGGACGGTGCGGTAAATGCCCTGGACGTCCGACGGCCGGGCGGGTACGCCGGGATGGGGCGGTTGCACGTTCTCCCGGGGCTTGTTGTCACCGCAACCGGTGGCAATCAGCAGCACCGAAGCGGCCACGAACATGGCGACAGGCCTTGCCCCACAACGGAAATGCTTGACCTCGCGCGCCGGGTCGGTTCTTATGTGCAGGGTAGTGGTGCGGAAGCGGGGGCCTTTGCTGAACACGTTGTGCCTGAACGGAGCCTTTCCGAACAGAGTGTTCCTCATCGAGGCTTGCGCGTTCCAAAGCCGCACCAGTGCCTGCAGCGACCCCCGACTGGGGGAGTGGTGATGATCCCCGCGGTGAAGGCGCCGGCCATCAAGGCGCCGGCCATCAAGGCGCCGGCCATGCAGTCCGCACCGGCGAAGTAGGCCACTGAGGCCGCCAAGCGCTGAGGAGAGGTATCCCATGAGCCCCGATGCCAAGAAGACAGCAGCCAGAAAGACAGCGGCAAAGAAGGCGCCAGCCAAGGCGGCGACGGCGACGGCCAAGAAGGCGACGGCGAAGGTGGGCAAGAGCTCACCCGACCTGATGATGGCCAAGAAGGCCGTGAAGAAGGCCGCGGCCGCGCCCAAGAAGGCACCGCTCAAGAAGGCCGCAGTCAAGAAGGCCGCAGTCAAGAAGGCCGCCGCCAAGAAGGCCGCCGCCAAGAAGGCGACCAAGAGGTAGGACGGGTCAGAGTTCCGCCAGGAGTTTGAACCGTTCGCCGGACGCAATGCCGGCGAGACTCCCATGGTCGGCGGCCCGATCCGACATCCGCTTCTTGAACCGCGCCACCTGCTCTGCGTCGTCGGCGTCGTCGATGTGCAGCGTCGTGCGGTACTGGCTGCGGTGGCACCTCAGGGCCGCGACCTTGGCGTCGAGCCAGTCGCCGATGTCCTCGACGTGGTCGGGCTCGTCCGCTTCCCACAGCAGGAGCTTGGACGGGCGGTGGGGCGCCGCGCCCTGTTCGGGGAAGAAGTGGGGATCGCGTGCGGCCACGATCCCGTCCACGGTGAGGAACCCGGCGTTGCGGTGGTCGGGGTGCAGGCGGTAGCGCTTCCAGGGGTCATGGCCGAGCACGACCTCGGGCCGCAGCGTGCGGATCCAGTAGCAGACCTCCCATCGCTGGCGCAGCCCCGCTTCCAGTTCGCCGTCGAGCCAGCGCAGGAACACGACGTCGCCCGTGCCGCCGAGGGCGCGGGAGGCGGCGCGCTGCTCGTCCTGGCGGGTGGCGACGAGGGCGGCGATGTCCTCGTCGGCCGACCACGATCCCTTGGAACCGTCGGTGCACACCAGGTGGTTGATCTCGCAGCCCTCGGACGCCCACTTGGCCAGCGTCCCCCCGCACCCGAACTCCACGTCGTCGGGATGGGCGCCGATGGCCAGGGCGCGCGCGGGCGTGGGAAGGTCCGTCGAGACGGTCATGCCGGGATCGTGATGGCTGCATAGTCGGACGGGGTGTCTACGTCCTGTGCCAGGCCCCGTTCCCGGACCACGCGCAGCGGGAGGCCGAGGCGGAGCGCTTCGGACACGTGGCGGGCGAACGACCCCGGTCCGTAGGAGAACGTGAAGCCCCCGCCGACAGGGACGCAGATGACGTTGGTGCCGTTGTCCACACGATCGGGCACCACGGTCACGCCCGGGAAGCGGGCCACCCACGCCAGGCCGGGGGCGAGGGGGAGGTCGCCGTGGGCCACGATGACGCGCTGCGCCCCGGCCTCGTGCAGCCGCTCCACGCCCGCCTCCACGGCCCGGTTGAGGCCCCGCTCCGGCTCCCAGATGACCAGCGCCCGTTGCTGGCGCGCCCACGCTGCCACGTCGAGGTCGTCGCACACGACGGCGGTGGGCAGGGCGCGGGCGGCCGCCACCACGTGGGTGGCCATGGCCCGGGCCAGCTCCGCTCTCGCCACGGGCGGGAGCGCAGGCGCCAGCCGCAGCTTGGCCTCGCCGAACGACTTGACCGGGACCAGCACGGCGACCGGCCCGAACAGCCCACGACCGCCTGTCATCCGGGCAGCTCGAATACCTTCGCCACCGGCTCCTGGCGCAGCAGCCCCCGGAAGCGGACGATGGCCTCCTTCACCGGTCGCGACGCCACCGCCGCCTCCATGGCATCGAGGGACGTCCAGCGCGAGACCACCGCCCCCTCGACGAGGCCGCCGGCGTTCTTCTCCACGCTGACGGCCAGTTCCACCGACAGGCACCCGTCGATGTCGCCGAACGCGGCCACCACGTCCTCGTCGAACAGCCGCCTCACCTCGTCGAGGTCGGCGGGGTCGACCGCGCTCTGGTACAGCCGCAGATAGGTCGCCATCACGCCCTCCAGGAGCTCTTGATGAACATGCCGGCGAGGTCGGGGCTCGTGGTCAGGGCCATTCGCTCGCGGTCGAGAACGCCGGCGAGCCGCTCCCCGGTCCCCGGGTACTTGAGCGTGACCCGCACTTCGGACTCGGTCACCTCGATGACGTTGAACGAAGGCCGGGTGTACCCCCGGACGCGGTAGGACGACACCGTGCCCGAGTTGACCAGCAGCACGGAGTTGAGCAGCCACACGTTGGGGACGTGCTTGTGGCCCGACAGCACCAGGTCGACCTGGCACTCGGCCAGCAGGGCGAGCACGTCGCCCGCGTCCCACACGGTGTTGCGCTCCCGGCCCGTCCCGGGGACGGGCACCAGGTGGTGGTGCAGCACGAAGATCTTGAAGTCGGCCTCGGCCTCGAACTCCGTGCGGATCCACCGGTAGCGCTCCCGCCCCACCTCGCCCTCGGCCAGATCGGGCTTGGACGAGTCGATGGCCACCACCTGGGCCCGGAACGGCTCGCCGTTGTCGAACAGACTGTCCACGGCGTTCCGGCGACGCAGGCCGGGCACGGACAGCGCCATGACCCGGTCGCCCTTGTCGGCCACGTCGCCGGGGCCGAACGTGTCCCGGAAGTGGAGGTAGCCGACGTTCTTGGAGTCGTGGTTGCCGGGCACGACGAGCACGTTCAGGCCGTGGTCGAACAGGGGCTGGAGGTGTTCCTGGGCCATGCGGAACTCGTGGGCGTAGCCCTCGGCCGTGAGGTCGCCGCCGATGACGACCAGGTCGGGCTCGACGGCCAGCGTCTCGTTCACGGCCGTGGCCAGCAGCTCGCCGTCGAAGTAGGGCGACCCGCAGTGGAGGTCAGACAGCTGTGCGATCACGAACTCGCGGCGCGCCATGTCGGGACCCGAGTCTAGGAGCCACCCCCGGGATCCCCCCGATATCGCGCAAATGGGGGTTATGGACACCATTCGCGCGGAGAGTTCGGACCGCTTGCTGGAGGTCTACGCGCGAATGGTGGCTCTAACCCCCACTTGCGCGATACCAGTACGTTTTGGTTCATGCCGGCTCGCGTGGCGGTACTGGGCGCGGGGTCGTGGGGGACGACGATGGCGGCCATGCTGGGCGCCAAGGTGCCCACGGCCCTGTGGGCGCGCCGTCCGGACCTGGCGGAACGGATGCGGGCCGCGGGCTGCAACCCCGAGTATGCCTCCGACGTGAGGCTGCCGCCGACCGTGGCCCCGACCGGCTCGCTGGCCGAGGCGGTGGACGGGGCCGAGCTGGTGGTGATGGCCGTCCCGTCGCACGGCTTCCGGGACGTCCTGGTGCGGGCCGCCGTGCACCTGGCGGCGAACGTCCCCATCGTGAGCCTCACCAAGGGCATGGAGCAGGGGACCGACTTGCGCATGACCGAGGTCATCGCCGAGGTGGCGCCCGGGCACCCGGCCGCCGTCCTGACGGGGCCCAACCTGGTCGAGGAGATCATCATCGGCTGGCCGACGGCGAGCGTAGTGGCGACGGCCGACGAGGACGTGGCCGAGGAGCTGCAGCAGCTGTTCAACACTGACACGTTCCGGGTGTACACGAACCCCGATGTGACCGGCTGCGAGCTGGGGGGCTCGCTGAAGAACGTGATGGCTATCGCCGCGGGCATGGCCGACGGCATGGGGTTCGGCGACAACACCCGGGCTGCGCTTATCACGCGCGGGCTGGCGGAATTGACCCGGTTGGGGACGGCCCTGGGCGGCCGCCAGTCGACGTTCGCGGGCCTGGCCGGCATGGGCGACCTGGTGGCCACGTGCACGAGCCGGCGCAGCCGCAACCGCTACGTGGGCGAGCAGCTGGGCAGGGGCCGCACCCTGGCCGAGATCACGGCCGAGACCCGCTGGGTGGCGGAGGGCGTCCGCACGTCGGTGGTCGTCGTGGACCTGGCCGCCCACCACTGCGTCGAGACCCCCATCGCCGAACAGGTCGTGGCCGTCCTGCACGAAGGCAAGCGGGCGGTGGACGTGGTCACCGACCTCATGGCCCGGGTCATGAAGGCCGAACTGCACGGCGTCTCGCCGGCGTCCGGGCTCTGACTCCACGGCCCGGCGTGGGGTAGGGGCCCCACGCCAAGGGAGGAGGGCGGGGGTGGGGCCCCGCCCGGGGCGGCGAGGCCGCCAGCAGGCATTGCCGCGACCGCGACACCACTTGTGGCCCCGTACCATGCAGAGTCACGACTCCAGTTGTCCCCCGCCCGTCGAGGAGCCGCACCGCATGACCGTGTACAACCCCCGCTCCGCTCCGCCGGGGCCCGCTGAAGCGGCCGCGCTCCTCGAGAAGGCCCTCTTCGAAGTCAAGAAGGTCATCGTCGGCCAGGACAAGCTCGTCGAGCGCATGATGGCCTGCCTTCTGGCCCGTGGCCACTGCCTGCTGGAGGGTGTCCCGGGGCTGGCCAAGACGCTGGCCGTGGAGACGCTGGCCGAGGTCGTGGGGGGCACGTTCGCCCGCCTGCAGTTCACGCCCGACCTCATCCCGTCCGACATCGTCGGCACCCGCATCTTCCGCCAGTCGAGCGAGACGTTCGACGTCGAGCTGGGGCCGGTGTTCGCCAACTTCGTCCTCACCGACGAGATCAACCGGGCGCCGGCCAAGGTGCAGTCGGCCCTGCTCGAGGTCATGGCCGAGCACCAGGTGTCGATCGGGGGTGTGACCCACGCCGTCCCCGAGCCGTTCCTGGTCATGGCCACCCAGAACCCCATCGAGTCCGAGGGCGTGTACGCGCTGCCCGAGGCCCAGCGCGACCGGTTCCTCATGAAGGTCCTCGTCGAATACCCGAGCAAGGCCGAGGAAGTGGAGATCGTCCAGCGCATGGGCGTGAAGCCGCCCCACGCCAGCCGGGTGCTGGAGCTGGACGACCTGGTGCGCCTCCAGACCGCGTCGGACAACGTGTTCGCCCACCGGGCCATTGTCGACTTCGCGGTGCGGCTCGTCTTCGCCACTCGTGACCCCAACGAGTACGAGCTGCCCGACGTGGCGCCGATGATCGCCTATGGCGCCAGTCCCCGGGCCAGCCTCGGCCTGATTGCCGCGGGCCGGGCCCTCGCCCTCCTTCGGGGTCGCGACTATGTGCTACCCGTCGACGTCGTCGACATCGCCCACGACGTGATGCGCCACCGTCTTGTCCTCTCCTACGAGGCCCTGGCAGACGGCGTCCTCGTCGACGACCTCATCAACCGGGTGCTGGAAGCCGTGCAGCCGCCCCGCCTCGCCCCGAGCCAGGACCCGACCGCGGGCCTGTCGCCGGGCGAGATGGTTGCCGGCTCGGCGCCGCCCCAACTCGGCAAGGAGCGTCCTGCGTGAGGAAGGCGGCGCCGCCGGCTGAGACGTGGGGGATCGCCCCGCCTTCCATCCGGCTGGGTCGGGCCGAGGAGGTGCTGCGCCAGCTCGACCTGCTCATCACCCGGCGGCTGGACGGCCTGCTCCAGGGTGACTACCAGGGACTGCTGCCCGGCTCCGGCAGCGAACCCGGCGAGGGGCGCGAGTACCGGCCCGGCGACGACGTGCGGCGGATGGACTGGAACCTCACGGCCCGCACGACCACGCCCCACGTCCGGGACCTCATCGCCGACCGCGAGCTGGAGACCTGGGTCCTGGTGGACTGCTCGGCCAGCCTGCTGTTCGGCACCGCCCTATGCGAGAAGCGCGACCTGGCGGTGGCCGCCACCGCCGCCGTCGCCTTCCTGACCGCCCGCACCGGCAACCGTATGGGGGCGGTGCTGGTGTGGCCGGGGGGCAGCGCGCACGTGCCCGCCCGTCCCGGCCGCCAGGCCATGCTTGCCCTGCTGCACACGCTGCTGACCAAGCCGCCCATGGGGGACGGCTCGGGCGCGACCGACCTGGCCGACGGCATCCAGAAGCTGCTGCGCCCGCCCCGGCGGCGCGGCCTGATGGTCGTCGTGTCGGACTTCCTGGGCGCGGGCGAGTGGGAGAAGCCGCTGCGGGCCCTCGCGGCGCGCCACCAGGTGCTGGCTGTCGAAGTCCTCGACCCCCGTGAGCTGGAACTGCCCAATGTCGGGTATCTCACGATTGTGGACCCCGAGACGGGCCAGCTCCGCGAGATCCAGACGGCCAAGGCCAGCCTGCGCGAGCGCTACGCCGAGGCGGCGGCGGCCGAGCGGGCCGAGATCGCCCGCTCCATCCGCCGGGCCGGGGCCCAGCACGTGATCCTGCGCACCGACCGGGACTGGATCCGCGACGTGGTGCAGTTCGCAGTCATGACCAAGCGGCGGGGGGCGGGGTTCCAGAGCGCCGCGGTGCGCACGTGATGACGGCCGTCTCCTTCCAGGCCGGCAGCCGGCTGTGGCTACTGCTGGGGGTGGCCGCCCTGGCCGCCGTCTATGTCGTCCAGCAGATGCGCCGCAAGCACTACGCGGTGCGGTTCACCAACCTGGCCCTGCTCGACCGCATCGCCCCCCGCCGGCCGGCGTGGCGGCGCCACGTCCCCGCCATCGCCTTCCTCCTCGCCCTGGGCACGTTTACCACCGCCTTCGCCATGCCGTCGCGGCCGGTGAAGGTTCCTCGCGAACGGGCCACGGTGATCATGGCCATCGACACGTCGCTCTCCATGGAGGCGACCGACATCGAGCCGACCCGGATCGAGGCGGCCAAGGAGGCGGCGGCGTCGTTCGTCGACCTGCTGCCGGGACGGCTGAACCTGGGCCTCGTCTCGTTCTCGGGCACGGCCCAGGTTCTGGTGGCGCCCACCACCGACCACAGCCTGGTCAAGCGCAGCATCACGACGCTGGAGCTGGGGCCCCGCACGGCCATCGGCGAGGCCGTGTTCCTGTCGCTGCAGAGCATCAACACCGTGCCGTCGGAACCGGGCCAGGCCAAGCCGCCGGCCCGCATCGTGCTTATGTCCGACGGCGAGACCACCGTGGGGCGGCCCAACGAGATGGCGGCCCAGGCCGCGGCCGAGGCCCGCGTGCCCGTGTACACGATCGCCTTCGGCACCGACGACGGCACGGTGGCGGTGGAGGGCAGGCTGGTGCCCGTCCCCGTCAACCGCGACGCCCTGCGCCAGCTGGCCGAGGCCACCGGTGGCACGGCCTTCGACGCCGCCTCGGCCAAGGAGCTGCGCCAGGTGTACAACGACATCGGCAGCTCGATCGGCTACCGCACGGTCCCGCGCGAGGTGACCTCGTGGTTCGTGGGCCTGGGGCTGCTGTTCGCCCTGGCCGCGGCCGGCGGCTCGCTGCTCTGGTCGTCCCGGCTGCCCTGACGCCCGGTTCGGGCCGGCAGTCTCCTAACTCGGCAGCTCGCAGCCGGGGGCGGCACCCGGGTTCACGCAGAAGTCGGTCTCGGTCCCGCCGTCGTTGGTGTTCGTGCCGGTGCCGCCGTCGAGGCGGTCGATGCCGGGCCCGCCGAAGAGGCTGTCGTTGCCGCCTTCCCCGTCGAGCCGGTCGACGCCGGCCTGGCCGAAGAGGGTGTCGTCGCCGTTGCCCCCCTCGAGCTTGTCGGTGCCGGCGCCGCCGGCCAGCAGGTCATTGCCCTCCCCGCCGATCAGCCAGTCGATCCCCTCGCCGCCGCACAGCGTGTCGTTGCCGCCCAGGCCCGACAGCTTGTCGTGGCCACCGAGGCCGAACATGACGTCGTCGCCGGGGGTGCCCGTGATGTCGTCGTTGCCGTGCCCACGATCGCACCGCCCGGTGGCGTCCCTCCACAGAGCGCGGGGCCGGCGACGGCGTCGATGATGATGGACACGGCCCGGATGCTCCCGCTGTCGGCGGAAAAGAAGTCCTGTACCGACACGGTCCAGTTCCCGTTGGGGTCCTGATCGTCGAAGGCGGAAAGGGGGTTGGCCGGCGTCCACGTCCCCGTGAACGGTGCCTGGGACGTGAGGGCGGATTCGATGCTCGGGGCCGCGACGGCGTCGTCGTCGAGCAGCACCTGGCAGAAGTTGTTGCCGCTGCCGTCGGTGTTGTCGATCACGGTCACGGTCGTGCCGCCCGGTGACGTGAGCTTGACCTCGAGGTCGTTCGCAAACGTGTGGTCGATCCCCACGGTGGGCGAACCGATGGTGGTGCTGCACGCCGTGCCGTCGATCCGGAAGTCGACATCGGTGATCGAGTTGGCCAGGCCGGCGACGGTGATCGTGACGCTCGCCGGCGCACCGGGGTTGTTGCCGCTCAGGTCGAGGGCGTCGGGGATCGGCACGGCAGGACCGACATAGCTGAAGGTCACCGGCGCCGCCCCCGCAGCCGACGGGATCGTGAGGGGTGCGAGCGTGACGGCCGCGGCGGCGAGCGCCAGACGGCCCCACGGGCGCCTCGGGCCTGGATACGGCGTCCTACTGGTACGCGTGTTCATGGTCGACCCTCTCTCGCCCGAGACGCGGGGAGCATAACGAGAAGGGACGCCCATGCGCGTCGGGCGGTGGCGCGACCTCTAGGCTCCGCGGCCGAGGTTCATGTGAAGCGCGGGGCACGGAACGCGATGTTCGCCCTCGTCCTCCTCCTGTTGGGGGTGGGCGTGGCGACGGTCGTCATCCGGCGGGGTGACGACGGCAGCACCACCGCCACCGGACCGGGCGCCACGACGACCACGACCTCACCGCCGGGCGGCACCACCACCCTGACCACGTCGGCGCCAGGAGCGACGACCACGACCCCGTCGACCTCGGTCGCCGGCCAGCCCACCATCACGAGCACCACGGCGACGCCACCCACCACGTCGGTCGCCGGCCAGGCCACGACCACGACGACAACCGTGACCACGACGGTGGCGACGACGGCGCCACCCACCACGTCGGCGCCGGCCGCCACCACCACGACCACGAGCGCGCCGGCCGTCACCACGACGGTGGCGTCGGGCACGACGACCACGACCGTGTTCCAGCATCCCAACACCGGGGGCGACGGCTCAGCCATGCCGGCCGGGATCGGCCTCCTTACCCTAGGCGTCGCCGGCCTGGCCTTCGCCCGCCGACCGGCGGCCCGCCACCGGCGCTGATGCGCGTGGCCTTCGGCACCGACGAGCGCACGGCGCTCACCGACCGCATCGTCGGCAACCTGCAGGAGCACGGCCACGAGGTCGTGCTCCGCGTCGAGGACGAGCCCTGGCCCGACGTGGGCCGCCGTGTCGGCGAGGCGGTGGCGGCCGGGGAGGCGGACCGGGGTGTGGTGTGCTGCTGGACGGGGACGGGCGTGTCCATGGCCGCCAACAAGGTGGCGGGCGTGCGGGCTGCCCTGTGCACCGACGCGGAAACGGCGCGCGGCGCCCGCAAGTGGAACGACGCGAATGTCCTGGCCATGGGCCTGCGGCTCACGTCCGAAGCGAGCGCCGAGGAGATGCTCGACGCATTTCTGTCCACTTCGTCCGATCCGGACGAGGCCGCGACCATTCAGAAAATCGAGCGTCGGTAGACTGGCGCCCGCATCAACAATCGGCGGTGGCCGACAGATCGAGGATGGGGGACATGCGCGCGCAGAAGGTGGCCGTCATGGCGGCCGTTGTAGTGAGTCTGCTGGCTGGGGCCTGCAGCAGTGACGACGACGAGACCGCCGGGGGCGGCCAGACGGGCACGACGGTGGCCGAGCAACCCGTCCGTGGAGGCACGCTGGTCGTGGCCCTCGACGGCCAAGACCCGGGCAGCCTGAACCCGGCGGTGACGTCCAACGGTGGCGTCCACACCGCGTCGGAGCCCATGTTCAACGGCCTGGTCGGGTTGGACAAGGACGGGAAGCCCGTCGGCGAGCTGGCCGAGAACTGGACGATCGAGAGCAACGGGTCCGTCTACCGGTTCACGCTGCGCCAGGGTGTGACGTGGCACGACGGGCGGCCGTTCACCGCCGATGACGTGAAGTTCACGTTCGACAACGCCCTGCTCAAGTTCCACTCCCGGACGTCGGCGTCGATGAACGCGGCCCGCGTCGCGGTCGAGACACCCGACCCCCGCACCGTCATCTTCCGGTTCCCGAACCCCTACGCGCCGCTCCTGCAGCAGCTCAACGTGACCGAGGCGCCGATCATCCCCAAGCACGTCTACGAGTCGTGCAGCGACATCTCGACGGTGGCCGGCTGCCCGGCCAACAAGGCGCCCGTGGGCACGGGGCCGTTCAAGCTGGAGTCGTACAACACCAACGAGATCCGCATGGTCCGCAACCCGAGCTACTTCCGGCAGGGCCTTCCCTACCTTGACGCTCTCGTCGAGCGCTTCATCCCCGACCAGGGCACCAAAACACTCGCCCTCCAGCGCCACGAGGTCGACTGGGCGTGGACCGTGCAGGGGCCTGACCTGGCCTCGCTGCGGGCCGACCGTGGGATCACCCTGGCCGACGCCGCCCGCGGCCCCGGCGGCGGCAACTGCGTGCTCACCATCGCCTTCAACCTCAAGCCGGCGGACGGCCGCACCAACTTCTTCGCCGACGTCCGGGTCCGCCAGGCCCTGTGGGCCGCCACCAACCGCCAGCAGGCGTACGACCAGATCCAGTTCGGGCAGGGCAAGGTCTCGGCCCAGCCCATCAACAGCGCCATCGCAGTGGCCAAGACGACCGGCATCACCCTGCCCGCCTTCGACGTGAACCGGGCCAAGACGCTCCTCGACCAGGCCGGATGGCGTGACGAGAGCGGCACCCGGGTGGCGCGGGGCGTGGCCGGCGTGCCCGACGGCACCCAGTTCAAGATCGACTACCACGGCTTCGCGGGCCCGCAGATCGAGTACGGCCAGGCCCTCAAGCAGCAGTGGAAGGCGGTCGGGATCGACGTCGAGACCAAGCAGGAGGACAACCCGACGCTGTCGGCCAACGTCTTCCGTGACCGCCAGTTCGACACTGCCTCGATCTCGTACTGCAACGAGGCCGACCCCCTGATCGGCGTGCGCCGCCAGTACCACTCGACCCAGGTCAGCACCACGGCGTTCACCAACGCCTCCGGCTACAGCAACGCCGACATGGACCGCCTGTGGGACGCGTCCACCATCGAGGTCGACGCCACCAAGCGCACCCAGCAGTTCCAGCAGATCCAGGAGCTGGCCGTCCGCGACCTGCCCTACATCTGGATGGCCGAGTCGGCCAACACCCGGGCCTGGAACTCGGCCTGCACCGGCTTCAACATCCAGAACACCGGCCTCTTCGCCGAGGCCGCCTACTGCAAGCGCTGACCAGGCGCTGACCGGCCGCCGCACCAGGTACCGCCGCCGACAGGGAGCGAGCCCCCGGCGAGCGACCCGATGAACAGAGCGTCCAGCGAAGCGGGACGGCCGCCGAAGGCGGCGGCTCGATGAGTTGGCGGTACCTGGCGCGGCGGCTGTTGCAGGTCGTCCCGGCCGTCTTCGCCATCATCGTCATCACCTTCGGGATCATCCAGCTGGCGCCCGGTGACCCCGTGGTGGCGGTCGCCAGCGGGAACGGCGACGACGCCTACTTCGAGTTCATGCGCAAGAAGTTCGGGCTGGACCGGCCCATACCCGAGCAGTTCGCCACCTATGTCGGGAACGTCCTCCAGGGCGATCTCGGGAACTCCTTCACCCAGGGGCAGCGGGTCTCGGCCCTGATCCGGGAGCGCATCCCGGCCACCATGCTGCTGTTGGGGACGGCCCTGGTGGTTTCGAGTGTCGGGGGGCTTGCCCTGGCCCTGCTGGCGGCGCGCCGGCCCTTGGGGCTCGTCGACCTGGGTGTCAGCACCGCCGCCCTGCTCGGCTACGCCCTGCCCGTGTTCTGGCTCGCCCAACTGGCGCTCCTGACCGTCGCCTTCGAGCTGGGGTGGTTCCCGATCCAGGGGATGACCGACGCCCGCGAGGCCTCGACCGGGATCGCCCATGTCCTCGACGTCGCCTATCACCTGGTGCTCCCGTCGCTGGTGTTGGCGGCGTCGGAGGTCGCGCTCGTCGCACGGGTGGCCCGGACCGGGCTGATCCAGGAGCAGGGGTCGGACTACGTGCGCACGGCCAAGGCCAAGGGCCTCTCGCCCACGAAGGCCCTGTTCCGCCACGCCCTCCCCAACGCCCTGCTGCCGGTCGTGACCGTCATCGGTGGGCGGATCGGCTCCTTCTTCTCGGGGGCGGTGCTGGTGGAGACGGTGTTCGGGTGGCCGGGGATGGGCCGGCTGCTCCTCGACGCGGCCGGCACCCGCGACCGCCCGGTGCTGCTCGGCCTCGTCCTGGTCGTCGCCTTCTCGGTGCTGCTGGCCAACCTCCTGACCGACCTTGTCTACGCGTGGATCGACCCCCGGATCCGGTATCGATGATTCGTTCGGGCCACGCAGGCCGGTGACGGTGAGGCCCACCTCGGAGCTTTCCGGCGAGTTGACGCCCGCTGCGGTCGCTTTCTCGCCGGGAACCGGCGCAGAGACGGCGGTGGCCGGCCTGTCCCACCGGCGGCTGCGGCTGCGGCGGTTCCGGCGCCATCCCGCCGGGATGGTGGGGCTGGTCCTCACCGTGGTGTTGCTGGGGCTCGGCCTGTGCGCCAACACGGTCACGCCCGGCGACCCGTTCGCCTACGCCGGCAAGCCGCTGTCGGCCCCGTCGGCGGAGCACTGGTTCGGCACCGACAACCTGGGGCGCGACCTGGTGAAGGCGGTCATCCACGGCATGCGGACCTCGGCCGTGGTCGTGGTCTGGGTCGTCCTCATCGCCGCCCTGGTGGGAATGGCCATCGGGGCCCTGGCCGGCTACCGGGGCGGGCTGGTGGACGACGCCCTGATGCGGTTCACCGAGCTGTTCCAGACGATCCCCCGGTTCTTCCTCGTCCTGTTGGTGCTGGCCCTGTTCGGCACGGGGACGACGAACATGATCCTCGTGCTGGGCCTGACGTCGTGGCCGATGCTGGCTCGCGTCGTGCGGGCCGAGGCGCTGTCCATCCGGGAACGGCAGTTCATCGAGGCGGCCCGCTCGCTGGGGGCCACGAACCTGCGCATCCTGACGCGCCACATCATCCCCAACCTCATCCCCGCCGCGGTGGTCGTCATCGCCCTGCTGGCGTCACGGGTCATCCTCCTGGAGGCGAGCCTCAGCTACCTGGGGCTCGGGGACTCCGACGTGATGAGCCTCGGCTTCCTGGTGTCCAACGCCCAGCGGTTCATCCGGGCCGCGTGGTGGATGTCGGTGTTCCCGGGCGCAGCCCTGGCCCTGGCCGTGATCGCCGTCAACCTCTTGGCCGACGGCCTCAACGACACGCTCACGCCGACCCGCTGAGGCCCGGCCGGTTGCCGGTCGTGGTCAGTCCTGCGTGAAATAGGCGACGAGCCCGATAGCGGCGATCACGGCGGTGAGGACGGCGATGGTGATGACCCGGCCGCGGACCGTCCCCTCGATTCCCTGTGCCTTCAACGAAAAGGCGATGGCCATGAGGACGGTCATGGTGACGACTGCGCTCAGCGTGAGTTGGTGGCCCGAGGGATAGTCGTCCGAGTTGGTGAGCACCTCGAAGACACGCCGGTGTGTCGCGTTCCAACCCGAAGGTTGGAGCTCGGCGACGAGAGTCCCGGCCCGGTCCTCGAGTGCGAGCGCGGGCCATGGTCGGCGGTCGGCGTCGGGCGGCCGCAGCGGGTTGTAGGCGCGAGCGAGGGGAACCGGCCGGGCGACGACGTCGGCCCGGGACCACCGGACCGCCGGCTCCCGGAAGCCCCACCACCGCAAGAGGGTGGCGTCGAAGATGGCGACCTCCTCGGTGGTGACGACGACCAACGAGTTGGGAGCGATCCCGATTCCGGCGTCGATTGCCTTCCTCCGCCGTCGTTCGTCGAAGAGGGCATTGAACGCCGCCAGGCCTCCCCCCGCAGCGATGACGACGTTGGGCTCGAACCGGGCGGCGGCGCCGACGGGGCCACGGACGTACGGCGCCGCTCGCGCCGCCCAGCGATGGACCTGCACCGCCTCATGATGGCCGCCGTTGCAGTCCCACCGCACTACCGATTCACGGCGGATGATACTGGCCGGCGTGGAATCGACCTTGAAGTTGACGGAGTGGACATCGTGCGGCGGGTGCGCGGCCAAGTGGGGTGGGTCGCCCCTGTCGGGCCTGGTGAAGTCCCTGGCCGCGTCGTTCGGCGCCGATGGGTCGTTGCTCGTGGGCCTTGCTCCGTTCGACGACGCCGCCGTCTACCGGCTGTCCGACGACTCGGCTCTCGTGGCCACCACCGACTTCTTCCCGCCGCTGGTCGACGACCCCGCCGACTTCGGGGCCATCGCCGCCGCCAACGCCTGCAGCGACGTGTTCGCCATGGGCGGACGGGTCGTGCTCGCCCTCAACATCTCCGCCTTCCCCGAACGGCTCCCCGTCGACGCCGTGGCCGCCATCCTGTCCTCGGCCGCCGAGGTGGTGGCGGCGGCGGGCGGCGTGGTGGCGGGCGGCCACACCATCCGCTCCGAGGAGCCGATCTTCGGCCTGGCTGTGCAGGGCCTGGTGCACCCCGACCGGGTCTGGACCAAGGCCGGCGCCCAGGCCGGCGACGTCCTGCTCCTTTCCAAGCCCATCGGCACCGGCATCCTGCTGGCCGGGGGCGAGGCCGACGACAAGGCCATGGCCATCGTCAACATGCGCCGGCTCAACCGGGAGGCGGCCGAGGCCCTGTCGGCGCTGCCCGAGCCGCCCCACGCCGTGACCGACGTGACCGGCTTCGGTCTGTTCGGCCACGCCTGGGAGATGGCGGAACGGTCCGACGCCCGGGTCGAGCTGGATGCGTCGGCGCTGCCCTTGTACCCAGGCGCCCTGGACACGGCCCGGCGGGGCGTGGTCACCGGGGGCGACGCCCGCAACCGGGCCTACCTCGACGGACGGGTCACCGTGGCCGACGGCGTGGCCAAGGAAGTGGAGAACCTCTGCTTCGACCCCCAGACCTCCGGGGGGCTCCTCGCCGCCGTCCCCGCGTCGGCCGCCGGCGACGCGGGCCTGGCCGCCGCCGGGTTCGTGCCCGTCGGGCGGGTCACCGACGCCCCGGCAGGGGTCCACCTTCGCTGAGTACGCTGGCGGCCCCAAACCTAGGGGGTCGGCATGGCACGTGAAGGAGCGTGGCGGCGTCTGGCGGTGGCGGCGGTGGTGGCGGTGGTGGCGGTGACAGGGTTGTCCGCCTGCGGGGGCGGCGACGACGACAGTGGGACCCAGCTGCCCGGCGAGGTCGAGACGACCGACCGGCTGCGGTTCGATCCCGACGAGTTCACGGTGCGGTTCGACCGCGAGACATCGTTCGCCCTGGTCAACGAGGATAACGTCGACCACAACTTCACGCTGACGCACGTGTTCGTCGACGCCGACAACTTCGTCACCGTGGACGTCAAGGCGGGCCAGACGGCGGACGTGACGTTCACGGTCAAGGAGCGCCCGGCGTCGGGGACGTTCACGTTCTACTGCCGGTTCCACCAGGCGCAGGGCATGTCGGGGAAGATCACCGTACGTTGACGCAGGAGGCTGGTGTCATTCGGCCGACCTGGCCCTGACCAGCTCCTTTGCGTCACCGCAGGGCTTCCGACTGGGCGGTCGGCCGCCGGAAGAGGGCTTTGACACCAGCCTCCCAGGCCGGCGGTATGGTCGCGGCGCCATGGTCCTGATGACGTTCCCGCCGACGTTCCCGCCGACGTTCCCGCCGCTGATCCGGCCGCCGGTGGTGCGCAAACAGGTTGTCCCCAGCCTTTGCACCGAGCGCGAGCTGTGGGACGAGGGGGCCGGCGTCGTGGTCGGGGTGGACGAGGTGGGGCGCGGCTCGTGGGCCGGTCCCATCTCGGTGGGCGCCGCCGTCCTGCCCCGTGAGAAGCGGGTCCGCAAGGTCAGGGACTCCAAGATGCTCACCGAGCCCGAGCGCGAGCACCTGTTCCCCCGGCTGGCGGAGTGGTGTTCGACGTGGGCGGTCGGGCACGCCAGCCAGCAGGAGTGCGACGACCTGGGCATGTCGGCGGCCCAGAAACTGGCCGCCCGCCGGGCCATCGAAAGCCTTTCGGTCACGCCCGACGTAGTACTTGTCGATGGGAACTGGGACTTCGTCGGGGGACCCCGGGTGAAGCGGCTGATCAAGGGCGACGCCCGTTGCCTGTCGATCGCCACCGCGTCGGTGCTGGCCAAGGTGACCCGTGACCGCATCATGCGGGCCGAGGCCGAGCACTTCCCGGGCTACGACTTCGACCTCAACAAGGGCTACCCGTGCCCCCGGCACAAGGCGGCGCTGGCGGCGTGGGGCCCGACATCGATCCACCGCCGGGCATGGGTATTCATGGACCACCTGCCGTGGGCCGGAGTTCCGAGACTGGTGCGCGACACTGCCACTGCGTTCGGGCACGCAGCCAGGCAGGGCCTGCTCTGGGAGGGTGACGAATGAGACGTTGGATCGCCGGCGTGCTGGCGGTGGTGGCGTTGGCTGTGGGGACGGTGGCCTGCGGCAGCGAGGACGACGGCGGCGTGGTCGAGACGCCGGGCACGACAGTGGGCAACAGCCCGGGCACGACAAGGGCGTCCGACTACTCGGGGTAGCTTGCTGGGCATCATGAGCCGCCGCGATGCCCTGCTCCTCCGTGCCGCCGCCGTCTGGACGGTCGTCATCTGGGCCGTCTTCGTCAAGAACCAGATCGGCGACGACACCACGTCGACGGGGTTCAAGGTCGTCCACCTGACCCTGGCCGTGGTGTCGATGGCCTTCGCCGTCGCCATCTGGCGGGTCGCCTCGAGGAGCCTACGACGACGAACAAGCGACCGCGAGCGGGCTGGTACCCCCTCGTAGGGGTCAGCCCTGGGTCGCCCGCTGGCCGGCCGCTCGGGCACGACTCCCTTGGAGGGCAGGCGGGCGTGCTCCCGGCGGGGTGACGAGCCCGTCGAGGAGGCGGCGGACCGAGGCGGTGACCTCCTCGACGGCCCTGTCGAACACCTCGACGTTGGATTTGGACGGCTGGCGGTAGCCGCTGACCTTGCGGACGAACTGGAGGGCGGCGGCGTGGACGTCCTCGTCGCTGGTCGGCTCGGACCCCCGGAGGACGACGATGCTTCGGCACATGCCGTTCACCTTTCCACATCCGCCCGGGTTCCGAGTTGGTCGGCCACGTAGTAGGCGGCGACGGCGAAGTGCACCACCAGCGTGAGGATGGCGTTGGCGAACGACAGGGCCACCGTCGCCACGTAGACGAGCACGCCCACGCCGAACCGCCGCCGGGAGGCCTTGGCTGCGGCGTGGTCGACGTGGGCGTGGAGGAGCCGGGCGTCACGCGTGATCCACAGCCACAGCAGGTTGAAGGCGATGGCGGACCCCAGCATGTTGGCGCTGTAGACGGCCATGGCGACGTGGGCGTCGTCGCCGTGGCGGATGTACTCGGCCACCAGGGCGGTTGGGAAAGGCAGCACCGCGATCCACAGCAGCAGGTGGAGGTTGAGCAGCAGCAGGGCCCGGTCGACCTTGGCCACCGACGCCATCAGGGCGTGGTGGTTGACCCACATGATCCCGATCACCACGAAGCTGAGCAGGTAGGCGGCGTAGCTCGACCACTGGTCGGCCAGGGCGTGGGCGAGCCCTTCGGCCGCCTCCTCGGGCACGTGGATCTCCAGGACGAGCAGCGTGATGGCGATGGCAATGACACCGTCGCTGAACGCCTCGAGCCGGCTGGCGGGCACGGGCTCAGCGCCTCAGCAGGGGGAAGGCGATGGCCCGGCCCTGGCCCGCTCGCATGGCCAGGTGGACCCACAGCTCGGCCAGGTTCTCCAGCATGCGGGCCGCTCCCAGGTCGCCGGCGTCCACCGGGTCGACGCCCAGGTCGCGGGCCAGAGCGGTGACCGTCGCCTTGGCGCGGGGGTCGTCGCCGGCCAGCAGCGCCAAAGCGGGTTGGCCGCCGACGACGGGGTCGGCCATCGTCTCGAACCCCATGGTGTTGAACGCCTTCACGACCCGGGCGCCGGGCGAGGCGGCGGCCACCTGCTCGGCCCCCGACCGGTGGGGCGGCGGGATGGGACGGCCCACCGGGTTGGTGGCGTCGACGACGACCCGCCCGTCCAGGTCGCCGGCCGCGGCCACGGTGTCGACGGCAGCGTCGTAGGGCACGGCCAGCACCACGACGTCGGCCTGCCCGGCCGCCTCCGCATGAGACAGCGATGCGGAGTCCGAGTCCGGGTTGCGGGAGCCGAACACGACGTCGTGGCCGGCGTTCGACCAGCCCGTGCCGAGGGCGGTGCCGACCCGGCCCGTCCCCAAGATGGCGATGCGCATGCGCGCACGGTACGACGTCAGGGCAGGTTCACGTCGAGGGCCAGGGTCAGGCAGCGGCAGGCGCCACCCGCCTTCTGGAACTCGTCGACCGCCACCTCGACCACGTCGAAACCCCAGCCCTCGAGCTGGCGGCCGATGCGCAGCGGGCACGTCGGCATCACAACCGTCGAGCCCACCACCACTGAGTTGGCGCAGAAAGCGGCCGTCTCATCGGCATCGAGGGTCAGCGGCTCGGGCACGAGGGCCTCCACCACCTTGCGCCCGTACGTGTCCCAGGCGCCGGGCGCCACCATCGCCCGCCGTTCGTCGAGGGGGCAGAACGTGAGGTCGAGGTGGTAGAAGCGGTCGTCCGCCAGCTCGACGGGCCGTACGGGGATGCCGGTCAGTTCGGACAGGGCCACGTGGGCGGCGGCATCGGAGCGGAAGCGGTACCCCGACAGCAGGACCCTGCCGAAGGGCAGGGCATCGCCCGCCCCCTCGTGGGAGACCGACCCGGGCAGCTCGGCGATGGCGTAGCCGTGTCCGGCGAACCACGCCTTGTAGTGGGGCGTCTCGCCCTGGCGCTGGGGGTGCCGGAACCGGCTCGGTACGAAGCAGTCGCGGTTGACGATGCCGGCGTTGGCGGTGAAGACGAGGTCGGGCAGCCCGGGCTGGGGGGTCATGGTCTCGATCTCGGCGCCCGCGGCCCGCAGCGTCGCCACCAGCGTCTCCCACTGGTCGCGGGCCCGGTCGGGGTCGACCGCCACCTGATGGTGCATCCACGGGTTGATCTCGTAGAGCACGCCGAAGTGCTCGGGCGGGCACATCAGGAGGCGCCGCCCCCAGGAGAGGGCCATGGCCGCCGTCCTACGCCGGGGCCAGGTTCTCGGCGAGGGTGCGCAGGAACAGCCCCACGTCGGTGACGATGCCCAGGGCCTGGTGGCTGCCGCGGTCGGCCAGCTTGGTCACCACGGCCTGGTTGATGTCGACGCAGAACGTCTCCACGCCTGCGGGCAGCAGGTTGCCGGTGGCGATGGCGTGCAGGGTGGACGCGAGCATGAGGGCGACGGACACGCCCGGCAGCAGGGCCCGCATGGCGTCCGCCGCCTCGACCACGTTGGGGAGGACGTCGGGCAGCGGTCCGTCGTCGCGCACGCTGCCGCCCAGCACAAAGGGAACGCCCCGCTGGACGCACTCGAACATGGTGCCGGCCGTGAGCCAGCCGTCGGCCACCGTCGCCGCGATCGAGCCCTGCCGCCGGACCTCGTTGATGACCCGCAAATGGTTGCTGTGGCCCCCTTCCGCGGGTGACGCGCCCGTCAGGGCCACACCCAATGACGTGCCCAGCACATTGGACTCGATGTCGTGGGTGGCGAACCCGTTGCCGGCGAACAGCACGTCGACCCAACCGGCCCGCACCAACCGGGCTAGGTAGGGCGAGGCGCCGGTGTGGACCACGGCCGGTCCCGGCACGGCCAGGACCTTCCCGCCCGTGGCCTTGGCCTTACGGATGCGGTCGGCCACCTCGGCTACGAGGAGGTCTTTGGGCTTCTCGGACGAGACGTCGGAGGACATGAACTCGAACGGGGTGGCGCCCCGGGGCCGCTCCAGGGCCTGGACCCGCACGCCGTCGTGGCCGACCACGACCGGGTCGCCGACCCGCACGCGGTGCATGGGCTCGGTGCGCACCCGCCCGTCGGGGCGCACGACGATGGCGCAGTCCATCTCCGGGTTCTCGACATCGACCCACCGGCCGTTGAGGCGCACCTGGGTCGCCAGGTTGGTCGTCGAGTAGAAGCCCTCGGGCAGCACGCCGTCGATGTCGGCGGGGACGGTGGCGGCGTCGTGCTGCGTCACCCGGTTGGCCCCGTGCACCTGCAGTTCGGTGAGGAGGCGGTCGAGGGTTTCCTCGTCCTCGGCCTGCACCTCCAGGACGGCCAAGCTGGGGTCGACGCTCGTCCGCCCGATCTCGACCTCGGCGATGCGGTAGTCGGCGCCCGCGTCGAGGATCACGTCGAGGACCTTGGCCAGGATCAGCGAGTCGATGATGTGGCCCCGGACCTCGACCCGCTCGCTAACCACTGCGTTCCGGTGCCGGTGCCGGTGCCGGTGCCGGGTCGGGGTCCGGTCCGCGGTCCGGTCCGGGCTGGTCCGTGGCGTCCGCATCGGCCGCCGGTCCGGTCGGAGCGGGGGCTTCGGGCTCGTGGCCGTCCTCGTCCATAACGTCCGAGACTGGCACCTCGTCGGCCCCAATGGTGGGTTCCTCCTTGAGGCGGCCCATCTTGTGGTCCCAGAGGTCGCGGCCGATGACCTGGAGAACCCCGGCCACCGGGATGGCGAGCAGGGCGCCCAGGAACCCGAGCACCTCGACGCCGACGAGCACGCTGACCAGGACCACGAGCTGGTTGATGTGGACGGTCTTGGACATGATCGCCACCTGGAGCACGTGGTTCTCGAACTGCTGGTAGACGACGTAGACGATCAGCATCCCGAACCCGGCCGTGGTCGAGTGGAGGAACGCAACGAAGATGGTGGGGATGGCCCCGAGGGTGGCGCCCACCAGGGGGATGAGGTCGGTGAAGGCCACGAACAGGGCCAGGACGCCGCTGAAGGGCACGCCGAACGCCCACAGGGCGACGAACGTGACCGTCCCGGCCACGACGCTGATGAGCACGTTGCCCATGGCGTAGCCCGTGACGGCCCGGGCGCAGTCGCGGGCTACGGCCTTGATGCGCCGCTGCCGTGGGGGCGGGAGGACGTTGAGCCCACCGGCCAGAAGGTCTGGGCCGTACAGGATCATGAGGATGGCCAGGACGAGGACGGTCAGCGTCGAAACGATCCCGGCGAAGACCTTGCGGGCCACGTCGACGGCGCTGCCCCCGGCGTTGTTGAGGGCGTCGTTGAGCCGGTCCCGGTTCTCCTCGATGCGCCGGTCGAGCTCGTAGCGGCGGACCAGCCCGCCCACCGGCCCCCGGCCCGCCTTGGCGTCGGCCACGTAGGTTGGGAAGTTGTCGATGAAGTGGCGGGTCTGGTCGACGAGGGGGCGGATGAAGGCGTAGAGCAGGCCGGCCAGGAGCAGGAGGCTGACGATGAGCACGATGCCGCTGGCCAGCCCCTTGCTGACGTGGAGGTGGCGGCGCACCCAGTCCACAGGCGGGGTGAACAGGACGGCGAAGAAGACGGCGACGCCCAGCAGCAGCCAGATGCGGGCCAGCAGGACGATCAGGTAGAGCGATATGAGGGCGACAACCACCAGCCCGATGGCGACCAGGATGGTCTTGACCGGGACGGGGCGCTCGTCGGCCATCGCCCCCGGAGCCTACCCAGCGGGCATGTTGTGACCCGTGGCACCGGGCCGGGAGTCGGGCCGGCGGCGCCGGCGACTCCGGCCCCGGGGAGCCGGCGCGCAGCGCTCGGTGGCCGCCACCACCTCGTCGGCCCAGGCCCGGATGTCAGCGGCCGGCTCCCTGGTCGACCAGGCGGCGGTGGTGAGCAGCTGGCCGACCTCGACGAGCCGGCGATCGGCGACGTTGTCGGCGAGCACGTCGCAGTATTCCGCCGGTGTCTCGGACGGCCAGCGGGGGCGCCCGTGGCGGCTGCCGGCACGGGTCAGCCGCTCGTACGTCTGGGTCGCCCACGGCCGGGCGCGGAGGCGGCGACGCCTGGCGAGGAGGCGCCAGGCCACGTAGGCCAGGACGAGCATGACGGCGACGACGAGCACCCACCACAGCCGCTTGAGGCGGTCGAGGAGCGAGTCGCGGGCCGGCTCAGGGCCGAGGAACCGTCCCGCGGGGTCGAGCCCGACCCACCCCACTTCGGGGAACCACACCTCGACCCAGGCGTGGGCATGGCGGGCCCGGACGACGAAGTCGCCGCTGAACGGGTCGTGGTCGCCGGGCAGGTAGCCGACTGCCAGCCGGGCCGGGATGCCGAGCACCCGCAGGAGCATGGCCGTCGCCGTCGCCGCCTGCTGGGACGAGCCCGCCCGGTCGACGAACAGGTACTGGTCGACGGGGTCTGCGTCGGTCGGCAGCGCGCGGGTGCCGGGGCGGACGACGGTGTTGGCCCGCATCCAGTCGACCACGGCCACGACCTGGTCGTACTGGGTGGCGGCGCCGGCGGTGATCTCGCCGGCCAGCGTCGTCACCCGGCTCGGCAGGCCGGGGAAGGGCAGGTAGAGGGCGCGGACGTCGAACGGCACGGTCGCGGTGCGCACATCGCGGGGCCGCAGGGCGCCGGCGCCGCTGGGCGGCACCCGGCTGGTCAGGTCGTAGGACTGGCCCCGCAGGACGAGGCCCTGCACGGTGCCGTCGCTCAGCGGCGTCACGAAGGGGCTTCGGATCGTGTCGGGGCGGAGGGCGGCCGGGAGGGCGGCGGCGAAGGCGGTCTCGATCTCGATGTGCTGCCTCAGGCCCGTGCCGCCGCTGCTCGTCGCGTCGCCGATGCCGGGGGGCACGGTGGCCGCGCCCACGCCGGGGTTGCCCGTCGGCGCGACGGTGTCCCCGGACCGGGCCCAGGTGCGCCCGTCGTAGCTGTCGAACGTCATCGTCCGCCACAGCGCCGAGTGGGCCGCTGTGACCCGGAACATGAGCTCGTCGCCCCGTCCCGTGCCGGTACCGCCCGCGTCGAGCTGGTCGATGGGGATGAGGAACTGCGGCTGCGGCTCGTACGGGCCGGACCCGTCCCGGCCGTCGAGGAGGTCGCCCGAGCCGCCGTTGCGGTCTGGCGGGGGGAGCAGGATGGCGACCAGCAGCCCGGCCAGCCCGGCGATCAGGAGGAGGATCGCGGCCTCGCCCGCCACCCGCTGGCGGCGGACGGCCGTCGGCGTGCCCAGCCGGTTGAGGGCGACGAGGGCGGTTGCCGCCGACGCGGCCAGCACGGCGGCGGGCACGGCGTGGT
>JBOGID010000391.1:0-3484 GCA_050742295.1 Acidimicrobiales bacterium
CCCTCGGAGACCGTTGATTTTCGCCTACGGAGCCGCACCCAATCGAATCCGACCAGCGTCCTACAGGAAGGGCACGGGCGTGAACGGCTTGCCCAGCGCCGCCGTGGACTCCACGCCCACGACCTGCTCCAGCAGGGTGGCGTAAATGCCCCGGAAGTCGGTCGTGAACCTGAGGTCGCCCTGGTCGAGGTCAGCCAGGCTCGGCTCGTCCCCGTAGAAGCCGCCCCGCACCGCCGGTCCGGCTACGAGCACGGGTGCCGCCGTCCCGTGGTCCGTCCCCCCCGAGGCGTTGGCCGCCACGCGCCGGCCGAATTCTGAGTACGCCACCAGCACCACCCGCCGGGCGTTGGGATGGTCGCCCAGATCGGCGAAGAACCCGCTCACGCCCTTGTCCAGCTGGGTCATCAGCGTGGCGTGGGTGTTCTTCTCGTTGACGTGGGTGTCGAACCCGTTGAGGTTCACCCCGTACACCCGGGTCGGCGACCCCGCCTTCACCAGCCGGGCCACCAGCGCCAGCTGGCCGTCCAACGCCCCCCCGCCGTACACGCCGTTCATTCCCATGTCGGCCTCCAGCCCGCCCGCCGACGACGCCGTCGAGTCGGCGTTCTCGGGCACCGACGCCAGCAGGTCCGAGATGGCCCCGTCCACCGCCAGCAGGTCGCCCGTCACCTGGGCCGCCCGGGCCGCCAGTGGCCCGCCCGACCCCGCCGACGCGCCCGTGGCCATCGTCGCCAGCCCCGACTCCACCCGGGCCCCGCCCGGCACCGTCAGCGTCCCCACCGGCACGGCCACGCCCGCCGCCTTCTCCCCGCCGAACAGCCGCGGCAGGGTGCTCCCCACCGACACGGCCCGCATCGGATCCGTCCCCGTCACGTCCAGCCACCGCCCCACCCACCCGGTGGCCACGCCTGCGTCGGGCACGCCCGACTGCCAGATGTCCATGGAGCGGAAGTGGCTGCGGTTGGGGTTCGGGTACCCCACGCCCCGCACGATGGCCAGCCGCTTCTCGTCCCACAGGGACTTCAAGCCCGCGAGGTTGGGGTGCAGGGCCAGCTCCCCGTCCAGGGGAATGACCTCCTCGGGCTGGTACCCCAACGTGGGCCGCCCGCCCAGGTACGCCCCCTGCTGGTAGGGGATCACCGTGTTCAGCCCGTCGTTGCCGCCGTACAACGTGAGCAGGACGAGGATCCCGTCCTTCCCCGACGCCCCGCCCGGGACCGGTCCGCCGCCCGTGCCGTCCGCAGCTGGCCCGCCCGCCGGCCCGTCCGCAGCCGGCCGACGGGATGTCTCCCACGGCGCCCGGGCCACCACCAGTCCGGCGGCACCGGCGGCGCCCGCCCCCAGCCCTCCCAACAGGAACTGCCGCCTCGTCAAACCCATGTGCGCACGCTCCTAGGCCAGCAGGTACTCGGGGGCCACCAGGGCCAGCGTCATCAGGGACTTGGGGTCGTCGGCCACCTTGGCCAGGGCCGCGGCCGTCGCCGGGCCCCACCCGTCCACCGCCAGCAACCGGGCGGCGGCCGACGGACGCTCCCCCACCCCCACCCCCGCCACCGCCGACAGGTCGGCCCGCTGCACCAGCGTCGAGGCGAACCGCAGCCGGCTCAGGGCAAACGTGGTGGTCAGCCAGTACCCGTTCTGGGGCCAGCCGCCGACGTTGGGGGGCACGAACGGCTGCTGGCCCAGATTGTTCAGCGTGGGCAGGGTCGACGCCCCCGGCGACGCCGCCCGCAGGCCGAACGCCCGCAGCGTCCCCGCCACGTACACGATCGGCTCCTTCACCAGCCCACCCCGCACGGCCGCCGACCCGAACTCGGGGTGGCGGAGCATGGCCCCCATCAGCCGCCCCACGTCCAGGTCCCGGGCGAACGCGGGCGCCAGGTCCCGCACCACCGGATCGCCCACCCCCACGGGCCGGGCGAAGTGGCTCCACAGCCGGGCCACCATGAACGGGGCGGTCGCCGGCTGCGCCGAGGCCAGCCGGATCACATCTTCGCCCCCCAGGTTCCCCGACACCCCGAACACCGTCTTCGGCCCGGTGTCGTGCAGGTTCGCCACCACCCGGAACGTGTCGGCCGCCCGCTGGTACTGCCACCCCGTGAACGCCCGGGCCGCCTCCCGGATGTCCACCTCGGTGTAATTCCCGATCCCCACCGTGAACAGCTCGAACAGCTCCCGGGCGAAGTTCTCGTTGGGGCTCTGGCGCCGGTTCTGGTTGGAGTCCAGCCAGAGCAGCATGGCCGGGTCCTTGGACACCGCCTGGGTCAGGTCCTCGAAGTTGCCCGCCCCCATGCGCCGGAAGATCTCGTTCTGGCGGAACATGAGCTCCGGCTCCCGGACCTTCTGCAGCGACGTGGCGAAGTGCCCGTGCCAGAACAGGGTCAGGCGCTCCCGCAGGGGCGTGGTGGACGCCACCATGCGGTCGATCCACCACTGGCTCATGCGCTGGGACTCGGTCCGCTGCGCCCTCCGCTCCGCCTCCTGGGCCTCCCGGCGGGCGGCCGGATCGGCGGGCAGGGCCGAGGCGGCGACGGGCGGGGTGAACGTGGGCGCCGCAACCGCATCGGCCCCCCGGTCGGGCACGCTGAAGTCCACCAAGCGGTCGACGGTGGCGTCGTAGCCGTCGGACGCGGCCGCATCCAGCTCGGCGGGCGTGGGCCCGAACCCGGCCCGGCGCAGCAGGTGGGAGATCCTCGAACGAGCGTCGTCCCCGGTCACCGCCCCCATTCAGCCACCAAGATATGAGGGACGTGTGAGGACGTGACGGGTTTGGTGAGACGTTTTTGCAGCGGCGGCAGTGGCGTTGGCTTTTTGCAGCGGCGGCAGTGGCGTTGGCCGGGACGGTCATGTCTGGAGGCGCCGCGGGCGCAGGCGCCGAGGCCCCTCACGCAGGAGGCCCTGGAGCGACCCCTCGTCGTGCCCGACGGCGTGTGCCCCTTCACCTCGACCGGCTTCGAACGGTTTGCCGTTCCCGTCCCGACCCCCACTCCGGACTTGAGGCCCACATCGCCGCCGCACCGGCCTCGGTCCGGCCGGGCTCGACGGCCGCTACCCCGTCACCGTCACCAACCCCACTGGCGCCGCCACCCGCCTCGACCCGTGCCCCCGGTTCCGGGCCTGGGTGTGGGCCGCCCGCCCTCAACTGCGACCGCCGCCGAATCATCGGGCCCACACCAGCGTCCGCTACGCCATGCGGCTGCACGTGCTCGCGGGCGCCAGCCCCGCCCCAGCCCGACTCTCGTGGACGCTCCACGGCCTGGCGTGAAGGCCGAGACCCCGCTGCGCGTGGTCGGTCCCCACACCGGATCGGCGGTGCCGCCGTGGCCCGTCCTGGCGGCCGGCGGCGCGGGCCTGCTGCTGGTGGCGGCCGTGGCCGTGCGAAACTGGGTCGGTGCGGGTCCGGTTTGTCGCCCTCGCTGTCGCGCTCGCCGCCCTGGCCACCGCCGCCTGCTCGACGGCCACCCCTGACCGCGCCGCCCTGACC
>JBOGID010000392.1:0-10755 GCA_050742295.1 Acidimicrobiales bacterium
GCCCGGGCCAGGGCCCGCGGGGCAAGGGTGCCCCCGGCGGCGTCGAGCAGGGCCCCACACAGGGACACCACCGTCTCACGGCCCGCCACCGGCGCTTCACGCCGGGCGTCATGGCCCCAGGCCGGGACGACGACCGGCATCGCCGCGATGGTCCGGTGGAGGAGGTCCGGATCGTCGACGCCGGGGACGGCCCCAGCGGAATCCCCACGCCGCGCCCACCGGCCGTCGACCCGCGCGAAGTCCGATTCGCCACCGAGCACGTCGTTGATGCGGACGACGAGCTTGCCGATGGGGGTCCGCCGGCCCAGGTCGGCTAGGAAGTTCCGGATGCAGCCCTGCAGTCGGGCCCGCAGGCCGTCCTCGGTAGCGCAGTGCAGGGCGAGGTCGGTGAGCCGGCGGGGCGTCTGGGCGTCGGTCAGGAACTCCGAGGCGGTGGACCAGACGGCGTCGGCGTCCCACTGGGTGAACCCCTCCGGGGGCGGGAAGTTCCGGGACACCGCCACGGCCCGGATCGTCCGCCGCAGTTCACCGGCGAAGGCCTCGCCCGCCTTCCCGGCCCGGAGCTCGGCGAGGGCGTTCACCAGCCGAACCGGGCGACGACTGCTGCGAACGTCGAATCGTCGAGCAGCCCGGACCGCGCCACGACCGACGGCGTCCACAGCTCGCCCTGCACCGGCACCCGCCGGGAGAACCGTCCCGGCGCCGACAGCCCCAGCGCCGGCTCGGCGTGGTGCGCGACCCCAAACGCATCGGTGCCGGAGCGGGCGACGACCGTGACCGTTCCCCGGGTCGTCTTCGGCGCGGCCACGACCACGACCGCCCGCTGCCGTTCGGCGTCGCCCGCGGGCAGGATGGACGTGTCGACCCAGTACACGGTCTGCACGGCGGGAACGAAGGGCTCGCTCATGACCGCGGTTCGCCCATTGTGTGACCACTACGTCGGACCGGCCCGCCTTGTCCGTCACACCCGTATGCGAACATACGTTCTTGCCGGACGCCACCACGAGGACCGAGGCCACGATCCTGCACGCCGACCTCGACTCGTTCTACGCGTCGGTCGAGCAGCGCGACGATCCTCGCCTCCGCGGCAAGCCCGTGATCGTCGGTGGCGGCGTCGTGTTGGCCGCCAGCTACGAGGCCAAGGCCTACGGGGTGATGGGCGCCATGGGCGGGCGCCAGGCGCACCGCCTGTGCCCGAACGCCATCGTCGTCCCGCCCCGCATGTCCGCGTACTCCGAAGCCAGCAAGGCCGTGTTCGCCGTGTTCGAGGACACGACACCGCTGGTCGAGGGCCTGTCCATCGACGAGGCGTTCCTCGACGTGGGCGGCCTGAAGCGGGTGTCCGGCCTGCCTGTCGAGATCGCCGAGCGTCTCAGGCGGCGGGTCAGAGAGGAGGTCGGGCTGCCCATCACCGTCGGCGTGGCCCGCACCAAGTTCCTGGCCAAGGTGGCCAGCGGCGTGGGCAAGCCCGACGGCCTGCTGGTCGTGCCCCCCGACGGCGAACTGGCCTTCCTCCACCCCCTCCCGGTCGAGCGGCTGTGGGGCGTGGGCGAGGTCACTGCCGCCAAGCTGCGAACAAGGGGCATCGACACCGTCGGCCAGGTGGCGGGCCTCGAAGAGGCGACCCTGGTGGCCATGCTGGGCCGGGCATCGGGCCGTCACCTGCACGCCCTGGCCCACAACCGTGACCCGCGACCCGTCGTGGTCGGCCGCCGCCGGGGGTCGATCGGGTCGCAGTGCGCCCTGGGTGGGCGCCGCCCGCGGACAGCCCAAGACGTCGACGCCGTGGCCGTCGCCATCGTCGACCGGGTCACCCGGCGGATGCGGGCCGCCGCAAGGGTGGGGCGCACCGTCGTCCTGCGGCTGCGGTTCGGCGACTTTACCCGGGCCACCCGGTCGCACACGCTGGTCATGCCCACGTCGCACACCGAGACGGTGCTGACGGCGGTCCGCGGCCTCCTCGTCGCCGCGCAGCCGCTCATCGACAGCCAGGGCCTGACGCTGGTCGGCGTCGCCGTTGCCAACCTCAGCAACGACGACGCCATCCAACTTCCGCTGCCCTTCGACCGCCGCAGCGGCGTGGCCATCGACTCCGCCCTCGACTCGGTCCGGGAACGGTTCGGGAAGTCGGCCGTCACCCGTGCCGTCCTGTTGGGACGTGACACCGGGTTCACCGTCCCGATGCTCCCCGACTGACCAGCCGGGTTACGAGGCGGCGTTGGGGCCCATCAGCTTGAACACACCGCCCGACGGGTCGACGGCGGTGGCGAGCCGGCCGTAGGGGGTGTCTTCCGCGGGCTGGACGATCGAGCCGCCCAGTTCCATGGTCTTGGCCAACGCCGCGTCGACGTCGGCCACCGCGAAGTAGACGGCCCAGTAGGCGGGGACACCCTCGGGCAGGAACGAGGAGGCGTCCATGATCCCGGCCAGCTGGTCCTCGCCGTCGCTCTGGACCGTGTAACGAAGTTCGGGCGTGTCGCTCATGGTCTGGGCGTCCCAGCCGAAGGCGGTGCGGTAGAAGGCGACGGCGGTTGGATAGTCGCGAGTGTGCAGCTCGAACCAGGCCGGGGTGCCCGGCTCACCGAGGACGCCGAAGCCCTGGTGCGTGTCCGGCTGCCAGATGCCGATGGCGGCGCCCGTGGGGTCGGCGATCACGGCCATGGTGCCGAACTCGGCCACGTCCATGGGCTCGCTCAGCACCTGCGCCCCCTCGGCGGTGGCCACCTCGAACGTCTTGCGGGCGTCGTCAGTCTTCAGGTACACGGACCAGACGTCGGTCGGCCCGCCTTCGCCCATGGTCGGCATGCCGCCGGCGATCATGGTGCCCTCCTTGTGGAAGTTGAAGTACCCGCCGAAGTCGGTATTGGGCTCGTCGGAGGTCCATCCGAACAGCTCGCCATAGAACCGGCGGCTCCCCTCGACGTCGGACGTCATCAGGTCGACCCAGCAGGGCGCCCCGTTGGGCGCGGTCTCACGTGCAGGCATGGTGGCTCCTTCTGGACGGTGAACCCGTGTCACCCGGTCCGACGACGCGCCGCCGCACAACTCATCGGTCGGGA
The DNA here is from genome assembly GCA_050742295.1 of Acidimicrobiales bacterium. Taxonomy (GTDB): domain Bacteria; phylum Actinomycetota; class Acidimicrobiia; order Acidimicrobiales; family AC-14; genus JAHFUQ01. The sequence goes on from JBOGID010000392.1 coordinate 3,060, forward strand.
TCAGGCGGGCTTGATGTTGGCGTTGCGGTGGAAGACGTTGTCGGGGTCGTACTTGCCCTTGATCATGGCCAGCCGGTCGTACTTGTCCGGACCGTAGGAAGTCCGGACACGGTCCTCGTCCACCTCCTCCAGGGCGTTGACGTATGCGCCGCCCCGACCGGCGGAATGGGGGAGCAGGGCGTCCCAGACGGAGCGGACCCACTCCCGTTCGGGGGCGAGGAGCTCCGGATCCGGGCAGATGCCGATGATGAACACGGCGTAGCGCGGCGAGCGCCTCCCGCTGAACGCCGTGTCGTCGTCGCCCACCTCCGAAGTAGGCCCCGTCGAGCCGGTAGAACAGCACGATTGAAAGGGGCGAGCTCTTGCCCGGCAGCTGTCCGGTGACCGCGGCGATGGCGCCGTCGGAGAGTTCCTCCAGGTAGAGGCCTTGTCGTACCCGTAGACGCCCCACGCGTTGGCGTCGTCGAACATGTGCTGGAGGGCCACGTAGGGCAGCGTGTCGGCGAACTGGAACAGCGGCGGGAGGGCTTCGACGATGCGGGCCATCGCCTCATCGTGCGCCTCCGGTGAGCCGAAGCCGCCCACCAGGAGTCCGTAGCCGGGCTGGAAGTGGAACTCCTCGGGCACGAACGGCGCCGGGGGCGCGCTGAGGCCGCCGATCATGACGTTGATGTCGGGCGGGAGCGTCGGGATGAGGTCCCGGGCCAGGCGCAGCACGTCGGCGCCCTGGTCAAGTCCCCAGAAGGCGAGGCCGATCCGGACCATCGGCCCCACGGGATGGAGACGAAACTCGAACTCGGTGACCACGCCGAAGTTGCCGCCGCCACCACGAATCGCCCAGAACAGGTCGGTGTTCCCGTCCGCGGAGGCCCGCAGGACCCGGCCGTCCGCGGTCACCACTTCGGCCGATACGAGGTTGTCGATGGTCAGGCCGTGGAGGCGGGTGAGCCAGCCCATCCCTCCGCCCACGGTGAGCCCGCCCACGCCGGTATGGCTGACGATGCCCGCCGGCACCGCGAGCCCGTGCGCCTGCGCCGCCGCATCCAGGTCGCCGAGGAGGGCACCGCCGCCGGCCCGCGCCCGCTTGGCCTCGGGGTCGACGCTGACCTCGTTCATGGCGCTGAGATCGATGACCAGCCCGTCGTCGACGGTGGACGCGCCGGGCATGCTGTGGGCGCCGCCCCGCACTGCGATGTCCAGCCCGTTCTCCCGGGCGAAGGCGATGGCGGCAGCCACCTCGGCCGGCGCCAGGCGCCTTGCGATGACCGCCGGGCGGCGGTCGATATCTGCGTTCCAGACCTTGCGGGCCTCGTCGTAGTCCGGGTCGTCGGGCCCGATGACCAGCCCACCCATGGACGTTCTCAGATCTTCGAGCATGACGCTGCTCGCCATAGCCCCTCCTTGCTCGGCCGCTCGCCCGAGGCTACCCAGGGTGGCCGCGACGTATCGTCGCGGGATGGACTGGAGACTCGAGTTGGTGGCGGTTCCCGTCTCGGACGTGGACCGGGCCAAGGCCTTCTACACCGACCAGGTCGGCTTCAACGCCGACCACGACCACCGGGTGAGCGACGGGGTGCGGTTCGTGCAGCTCACGCCGCCCGGATCGGGATGCTCGATCTCGATCGGCGAGGGCCTGACCACGGTTCCACCCGGGTCGGCCCAGGGCCTGCAACTGGTGGTGACCGACATCGACGCGGCCCACGATGAGCTGACCGAGCGGGGCGTGGACGTCAGCGACGTGCAGGACTTCCCGTGGGGCCGGTTCGTGTTCTTCAGCGACCCGGACGGCAACGGCTGGGCCGTCCAGCAGCTCCCGCCCCGAGCCTAGCCGCCGTCGCGCTGCGGGCAGGTGCCGGCGTGAGCGATAAGGTCTGGCCCTTCTGCGGGTGAAGGGGGAGTTGCGATGCTGGGTGAGCGCATCGACGGCCGGCGCCGGGCGCGCAGTGTCGTCACCGTCTTGGCCCTCGTCTGCACGATCTTCTTCTGGTCGAGCCGGCCCGCGGGTGCCGACGTGGATGCGGTCGCGGGCAGTGCCTACGGCGCGACGGTGACGTCGAGCTTGCTGGGCACCGTGCTCCCGCCCACACCCAACGGCGTCTTCGGCTCGGCCGTCGAGCCGACCAACAGCTACGGCCCCACCTCGGCATTCCTGCTGGGGCTCAACCTCCCCGGGGTGCTGAACACCGGCATCATCAACGCCTCGACGGAAGGCGGCAACGTCGCCGGGGAGAACCACGCCGGCTTCGCCACCAGCTCGGCCAGCGTGGCTAACGCGGCGGTGGCCACAACCCTGGTCACGGCCGACGCCATCTCGACCACGTGCACGTCCAACGGCGATGGTTCGACCGGCTCGACGACCATCCTCAACGCGCTGATCGCCGGGATCGTGGTCCCCGTGAACCCCGCCCCCAACACGATCATCGAGGTCCCCGGAGTGCTCACCGCCGTGTTGAACGAGCAGATCGTCAACAACGTGACTGGCGACACCAGCATCGTCGTGCGAGGCCTGCGGGTGACGTTGCTCCCCGCCCTGCCCGGGCTCCCCGCCCTCGAGATCATCCTCGCGGAGTCCCGCTGCCGGGCCGTCGGGCCCAACGTCAACGTGCCCACGACGACGTCGAGCACCACCTCCAGTTCCTCCACGTCGACCAGTTCGTCGACGACCACCAGCTCCTCGACGTCGACGAGCTCGTCAACTTCGACCAGTTCCTCGACGACCAGCTCGACGTCCAGCTCGACGTCCAGCTCGACGACCAGTTCAACGACCAGTTCAACGACCAGTTCAACGACCAGCTCGACGACGAGCAGCACGACCAGTTCGACGACCAGCTCGACCACTAGCAGCACCACGAGTTCCACCACCAGCTCGACAACGAGCTCGACAACGAGCACTACCACCCCCACGACCAGCAGTTCGACGTCGTCGACGAGCACGACGGCCCCGCCCGGCACCGGCGCCTGCCCCAGCACCTTGATGCCGTCTAGCGCCGTTCCTCCCGGCTTCAACCGGATCCTCGGCACCGATGGCTACGACCGGATCTTTGGCACCCCCGGCAACGACCTCATCTTCGGCCTCGGCGGCAACGACGAGATCTTCGGCCTCGGCGGCAACGACATCATCATCGGCGGCGCCGGCAACGACCGTCTCCTCGGTGGCAGCTTCGACCGCGTCGACGGGGGGAACGACGGCGACGACATCCTGTGCGGCGGCACCGGCTACGACCAGCTCGTCGGCCAGGACGGCAACGACCAGCTGGCGGGCGAGGACGGGAACGACGACCTCCACGGTCGCTTGGGCGACGATGTCCTGCTGGGCGGGTCGGGCAACGACCGCCTCATCGGCGGACCAGGAATCAACACCATCGACTCCGGCACGGGCCAGGACATCTGCCAGGACCCACCCGTCACGGCGACAGCCTGTTGACGTAACGGCTGGTTATGCCGCGGTGGCGGCGGTCGTGCGGCGGAGGAGCCGCGCGTACCCGATGACGATGGCCGCCACCGCCACCGCCCGCAGGGCGAGCGTGTAGTCGTCGGGATAGACGACGCCCTCGATGTAGTGGTCGACGAACCCGCCGCCGTAGCCCTCATCGCCGGCCAGCCGGCGGAGGTTCTTCTCGATACCGGTCAGGGGGCAAGGGAAGCCGATGAGGACGGTCCCCGCGCCCCACGCCAGCGCCGGCACGTGGGCCCACACCAGGGCCGGCCACCGCCACGCCAGGAGGGCACCGGTAGCGATGAACACGATGAACGCGAAGTGAACGATCACAGCCGCGTCGGCGAGGATCCGGTACAGCATTGGAACTCGGCTCCCAAGGGTATCGGGTGCGGACGCAGTCAACGCTAGGTTGCGAGCGATGGCGACGATCGAGGACGCCGCTCGCATGGCGCTCGACCTACCGGAGGTCACCGAAGGTGAGCATCATGGCCACCGCACCTGGTCCGTGGCCGGCAAAGGCTTCGCGTGGGAGAGGCCGTTCAGCAAGGCGGACGTCAAGCGGTTTGGCTCTGCCACTCCGCCCGACGGGCCGATCCTGGCCGTCCGTGTCGCCGACCTCAGCGAGAAGGAGGCGGTGCTGGCGGCCCAGCCCAAGGCCTTCTTCACGATCCCGCACTTCGATGGGTACGCCGCCATCCTGATCCAGCTGAAGGCCGTGTCCAGGAAGGCGCTGCGGGAAGCGATCGTCGACGGCTGGCTGGCGTACGCCCCACCAGCCCTGGCCGACGAATACGTCAAGGGCGAGTCCGCCCGCCGCCGCCGGGGCTAGATCGTGACGACGATCTTGCCGCGGGCGTGGCCGTCGGCCAGGTAGCGGAGGGCAGCGGGGGCGTCGGCCAGCGCGAAGGTCCGGTCGATGCCGCGGGCGATCGCGCCCGACTCGAAGGCGAGCCTGCCGTTCCACAACACCGACGAGACGGCCCAGGTCACCCAGGAGATCCTCGGCCAGATGCCCATGGACGCCTATCCCCGCCTCGCCGAACTCGCCGTCGAACACGTGCTCCAACCCGGCTACAGCTACGGCGGCGAGTTCGAAGTCGGCCTCGACCTCATCCTCGACGCCCTCGAGCGAGCTGCCGACCGCGGGTAGGGGCTAGCGGATACGCCGGGCGGCCATCCCCAGCATCGTCGGGATGTTGACGAACCACCGCTCGTAGGCGTCCCGGTCGGCCTCGGGCTGGGCGAGGGGCACGGGCGGCTCGTGCAGGTCGACGACGCCAAGCCCGGCCGCAGCGAGCCACTTCACGTAGAACTCGAGTGGCCGGTGGTAGTGCCGGTGGCCTCCGAACGTCGAGATCCACCACGCGTCGTGGGCCAGGTAGCCGGTCACCTTGCGGTACCGCTCGCCGCCCGGATCCTCCACCGGTGACTGGTTGAAGAACGACGGGTGGGGCATGGTCACGACGACGGCGCCGTCTGCCGCCAGGCAGGAGTCGAGCGCGCCGGCGAGTGTGTCGAGCGACGGGACGTCCATCAGGACCATGTGGGCGACGACCCGGTCGAAGGACTGGGACCTGACCGAGGCCGGCAGTCCGGAGCTGAGGTCGGCGTGCTCGAACTCGACGTCCGGGAACCGGGCCCTCGCCCTGGTCAGCAGGTCGTCGCTGCCGTCGACGCCGACGACGGAGGCGCCGCGGGCGCGGCACATCCCGGCCAGCCAACCGTGCCCGCAACCGAGATCGAGCACGTGCAGCCCCGTCAGATCCTCGCCGAGGTGTCGCCAGATGAACTGGCGGAAGCGCTGGTAGGTCGAGTCGGCCCCCTCGCCCACGCAGGCTGCGTACTGGGCGGCGATCCCGTCCCAGATCGCGAGGTCCTCGTCGGCTCCCGTCACAGCCCCTAGCGTTGTCGCACGGCTTCGGGCGCGCCACTGCCTTCCGCTGGTGAGATCATCGTGGCCGTGGCGGAGGCGGCGAAGGACATCAGCGAGCGGGTCGGGGCATGGAAGGTCGAGCGTCGGTCGCGGGTCTGGGACGTCGCCGACGGGGCCACGTGGTGGACCTCGGTCGATGTGATCGCCGGCCACGCGACCTCCGCGATCGTCTCCCCCATTCGTGCCTCGCTCGAGTCCATGCGGATCGGCGTGAGCCTCTGGAGCCTGGCCAACGAGAAGAACGCCCGCCGCGTCTTCGGGGGCGAGAACAGCGGCGCTCCGTACGTCATCGTGGCCATGCACGGCGATAGCGGCAGGATGATCCTGTCTCCGGGCGACCCCACGCCCGGACGAACGTCGTCCTTCTCCATGGACGAGGTGCGCGAGATGCTCCGCGTCCCCGGCAAGGTCGTGATCGCCGTCGGCTGCGTGAGCGGCACGCAGGAATGGGCGGACGTCTTCTTCGACGGCGGTGCCACCGACTACATCGCTCCCGCTGCGGCCCCGTTCGCCCACGCCGCACCCCTGTTCGTCTCGCTGCTCTTCTATGGGCTCACGCAGCACCAGAGCCTCGCCGACGCGGTCGAGTTGGCGCGGGGCGTCGACGACGAACTCGCCGTCTGGACGCACTTCACGCGCTGAGCCCGACCCCGGTCGGGCGCCGGCCGGCCGGTAGGCTCGCTCCGGTCGTGCCTTTCGGAATTGCCGGAGGGACGAAGAAGGAGCTTTCGATGGAGCAGTCGTCCCAGCGCGATATCCAGTTGCACACGCAGGAAGAACTGAGCGAGGGATTGCCCGAGGGCTATCCGCCCAAGCGTGAGCACCTCCACGACGTGGCCCCATTGTCGAGCGATCTGCAGAGCCGGCTGGACAAGATCGCGAAGCAGAACCTCGGCGAAGGCCCACGCCCGAAAGACGAGACGAAGTGAGCGCGGCCTAGCCAGCGCCACCGCGACTGGGCCAGTGAGAGAGCGGAGTTCGACTTCCACCCCGACGAGGGCACGACCCGCGTCTTCGTCACTCCTGAGCAGGGGTGCTGCGGCTGGACGACGATATTGCCGTGACGAGGCGATCTACGAGGGCGTCGTCCTGCGCCACTTTGCGTTCGCGGACCGCTGGTTCAAAGTCAACGTCACGACTGACCTGGAGGGCCAGGTTGTCGAGACCGGCCCGAGCGGGTGGTGAACCCCTACGCAGGGCGCCAGACGTAGCGGACATCGGGCGTGCGCTCCTGGTTCGTGCTCCCGTCGGTTCGCTCCTCGGCGACGAAGCCGTGCCGCTCGTAGAAGCGGTTAGCGCCGCAATTCGATTGGAACGTCCACAGCTGGAGCCCGTCCGGTCGGCGGCGCTTGGCGATCTCGATGAAGCGGGCGCCGATGCCCCGCCCCGTCCACGACGGATCGAGGTAGAGCTGCGCGATCCAGTCCTCCTCGAGCAGCATGAAACCGACGACAGCTCCGGACTCCGCCTCGGCCACCCAGGCGTCGCACCCCTGCCGGATGACGCCGGCGAGCCACTCGTGCACGTGGTCGTCTGGGAACGCCAACGGCGGGATGCCCGGAACGGCCTGGTAGTGGGCGCGTACGAACAACTCGGCCACGGCATCTGCGTCCCTCGCGCCCGCCCGCCGGATCGCGGGCACGGCGCCGCCCGCCATCGTCACCGCTCGCCCGCCATCGCCGCCATTGTGCTCGGCCGGGAACTCCCGCCCCGGAACTGGTATCGAGCCAGATTTTGACTTACTCCACGTTGAGCTAGGCTCCCGGGTGTGGTCAGAGAGACGTTCGATGACGACGGGCTGCTGCTCCGCCGGCACGGTCTGCACGTCACGGCTCAGCGTCTCGCGGTCATGCGGGCCTTGTCCGACGGGCCCCACCGTACGGCGGACGACATCTACAACGCCGTACGGGACGAGATCGGCGCCATCTCACGCCAAGCGGTGTACGACGCCCTCGCAACCCTCACCGACAAGAGCCTCCTCCGGCGCATCCTGCCCGCCGGGTCGCCGGCCCGCTACGAGAATCGCGTCGGTGACAACCACCACCACCTCATCTGCCGAACCTGCAACCGCATGGTCGATGTCGACTGTGCGGTCGGCGACACCCCGTGCCTGACAGCTGCGGACGACTCGGGCTACGAGATCGACGAAGCTGAGGTCGTCTACTGGGGCCGATGTCCCGAGTGCCTGGCGACAAAGAAGAGCCATCAGACGGAAACCCCGAAAGAGGAGAGGGACCCACGTGACTGACAGAGGCAGCGAAAGCGAGAACCCAGCAATCCCGCCCCCGACCCCGAAGCCGAGCCGGTCCAGGACGAACGAGGAC
>JBOGID010000393.1:0-3530 GCA_050742295.1 Acidimicrobiales bacterium
GGTGGCGACCGGTTGCGAGCCAGCTCAGGTAGCGGTCGAGGAGCTCCCGGACGCGCAGGTCGCCGAGCCGGGACGGGCCCCGGGTGGTCTCGGCCAGGTCGGCCAGGACCTCGGCGGCGTGCGCCTCGTGGCCGTAGACGGTGACTGAGCGTCGATGTTGCCTGCCGTCGGGCGTCGTGCCGTCGCTGACGGTCAGCCGCCACACCCCGGGTCGCAGCTCGCGCTTGGACCCGCTCCCCCGCTGCGCCCGGCTTCGTTCCCGCGTCGGCCGTGGAGTCGTCCGACCGCCCCCAGGCGCAGGTGGTCGACCCGCACGCACGCCCGCGCCTCCGGGCACGAAAGGACACGGGCGCCAGCCGGGATTGGGCCGTGGGCGAACTCCCAGGCGGGACGCTGCACCGTGCGCAGCGTCCCGTCGATGCGGACGAGACCGGTGCCCGACTCACTCTTGCCGCCGGTTCAGATGTTGTGGCCGTCCTGATGGGCGACCCTCCCCCGGAACCGCTGCTCAGCGGAAGGCACCACCGGAGTGTCTCGCACCGCCTATCGTCAAAGATAAGCACCCAAGTGATGCAGCAGCGCCGACTTTCAGCCGCCGAGAGGCCCCTTGACCAGCACCTTTGTCGAGTGCGCCCCCAGGGACTCGAACCCTGAACCCGCGGATTAAGAGTTCGAAGCCGCCGATCCGCCAAGCGCGCTGCAAGTCGCTGACCAGCGCTGTTGTCGTAGCCGATGTCCGCGCCGTCCATCCCGACCACTCGTGTACCACCGAGATAAGCACCCCGATTAGCACCCAGGCCGCGTTGCGCATCAACGCCAGGAAGCGCCTCGACATTCTCCCGGCCCAATCCCCTTGTCGACGCTTCGGAGCTACTGGCGGCGATAAGCCGAACGCCGATGGTCCACCCGTAGCACGACGACCTCCCGATGCCGCTCATCGACGCGATACAAGACGCGGAACGTCCCGCGACGCTCCGACCACAGCCCGTCGAGCTCCTTTCTGAGAGGTTTCCCGACGCGTCGAGGGTCTTCGAGAAGCGCGCTGGTGATCAGGTCGATCACTGCGACAGCCACCGGTTCCGGCAGCCGCTCGGCGATAGCACGAGCTGCGGGTCCGGCGACGACCAGCTCGTAGGCGGCTTCGTCAGCCGCCACGCAGCTTCCGCACTGCGTCCACGCCACGTACGACGTCGCCTGCAACGATTGCCGCCTCTGCCGCCGCGAGCTCTCGCATCGCCTTGCGGTCGGACAGCACTGCCAGCGTCTCCTCCAGGGACTCGAGATCCTCGGCACTGATCAGCACTGCTGCCGGTGTGCCGTTCTTGGTGATCGTGACTCGATCGTGCTCTCGCTGGACACGGTCGACGAACTCCGACAGCCGGTCCTTGACCGTTCGCAACGGCTCCGTGGTCATGGCCACAATTGTGCCACGCCGAGTCGCAGCGAGCTCTCAAATCGGGCAGTCTCGGGGAGCTGCACGTCGAGCAGCACCAGACCGGGTCGCAGCCGGGAGACGGCCTCGAGAGCAGAGGCGGCGTCGGCGGCCTCGCCCACAACGCGGAACCCGCTGGCTTCGAACATCGCACGGGCCTCGGCCCGAAACGGCGGATGGTCGTCGACGACCAGCACCGTCCGTCTCACGCCACCATCGTGACGCTCCGGACCGGTTCATGCATCAGATGCACCCTGAGAGAAAGACCCGGTGGGGACCAGGATGGCACGGCGACGTCTTCTCCGTACGGTCGGCACATGACTCACATCGTCGCCATGACCCGCCGGAGAGTGGCCCACATGATGCTGCGATCGCTGCTGCTTCCGGCGATCACCGCGATCCTTTGGCTGGTGACGGTGACGCTGTCCGGCGCCGGGCCTACCGGAGTGTCGGAGCCGACTACCCCGACCGGCACGACCGCGGCGTACATCAGCGCCGGCTCGACCGGTCGCTGACGACCTCGCTCACTCTCCGCCACCTGGCGGATGTTTCCAGCCGGTCGCCTCTTCATGCTCGGTGGCCACCTACCAATTCCCAAGCAAAGGAGACAGAAACATGAAGCGGTTCATCGCGGCAGGATTCCTCGCCACCGGTCTGTCGCTCGCTGTCGCGGGCCCTGCCGGGGCGATCATCATCAACGGAGGCGCATACGTGTCAGTGGGCAACCCCGACATTCGCGTCGCAGCCGACGCAGAGACGCAGCCGTGCGTCGCCCCCATAGGCGGCATGATCCCGTGCATCGCCGAGGGCGGGTTGATCATCCAGATCCGCGTCGCCACCGAGCCGGTCCGGTCATGAACGCCAAGCGATCGCCGAGGCGTTCCGCCGTGGGGTCCGCCCTCGCTCTGGTGGCGGCGGGCACGGCGTTCTTCCTCGCGGCTCCCGCCCGAGCTGAAGAGGCGACCATCAGGGTCAGTCCGCCCCGCACCCAGGTCGGCCACGAGGTCTTGGTGGTCGGGCGCCACTTCACCGCCGGCGCCGAGGTGACGCTGAGCATGTCCGAAGTGGACGGGCGGGAGGGCCAGGAGGTGGCCCGCACCCAAGTTGACGAAACCGGTGCCATCCACACCCGTGTGGCCGTCCCCGACGTGCCGCCCGGCGAGTACGCCATGAAGGCCGCGACCTCCGAGCAGGTGGCCGTGTCCTCCTTCTCCGTGGCCGCGACCTATCGCTGCCTCGGGCACTTCGCCCCCATCGTCGGAACAAGCGGCGACGACGTCCTCCACGGCACTCAAGGCGACGACGTGATCGTCGGCCGCGCCGGCAACGACGTCCTCCTCGGAATGGGTGGCCACGACCGCATCTGTGGCGACGCCGGCAACGACGAGGTCCGGTCCGACGACGGTGGCGGCTTGACGGCCGACGCGCTGAGCGGCGGCTCCGGCGACGACCTGGTGGTAGGGGGCGCTGGCTCAGACATCCTGGAGGGCGGCTCCGGGAACGACACGCTGTCCGGCCAGGGCGGAGGCGACCAGCTGTTCGGGGGCGGGGGCAGCGACCATCTCTTCGGCGACGCCGTAACCTCCGGCGACGATCTCCTCGACGGGGGCCCCGGCTTCGACTTCTGCATCGGCGGCTTCTCGGGCTCGGCCGGGGATTCCTTCGTGAACTGCGAGGTGGTGCACCAATGAAAGGGGCCGACGTCTCGCAGCGTCGGCCGGTCCGGTGGTCAGACCCGCACCCCGTTCCTCATCCCGGCTCCGGCCCGAGCCGGCGAGGGGGGTGTGTTGCTTCCGATCGGATTCGAACATCGGTGGCGAGGTCGTGCACCCGCAACACATCGCGAAGGACAAGCAAGACACCCAATGAAAAGGAGGAACAGGACATGAAGAGATCAATCATCGTGATGGTTGGGGGAATGGCGGTGGTGTTGATGGGCCTGTTCGGCCCGTCGCCCGCCCAGGGCGTCGGCGACGTCGAGAACAAGACACCCAGAATGGTGGGGGCAGGGTGGGTTGCCATCGGCGACGTCGAGGACAAGGTTCACCTCCAGGTGCACCTGCCGTGCGGTGGTGAGGACGTGGGCTTCAACCCCCAA
>JBOGID010000394.1:0-3811 GCA_050742295.1 Acidimicrobiales bacterium
CCGCAGCGGGCTTCGCCGCCGCGGGCGGCTCCTTGGCCGCCGGCACAAGTACGTCGTCGTCGAACTCGTCCTCGGCGCGCTGGCGTCGGCCCTTGGCCGCGGCACCCCGGCCGCCACCGGTGGGCGACTCGCTGCGGGGCTGGGCGTGCCCGCCGGCCATGGCGGCGGCGGCCGCGGGCGTGAGGGGGCCGCCGCTGCCGCCCTTGGAGATCACCCGCTGGCGGATGGACTGGTACTGGGGCTCGCGCTCCTTGAGCAGGGCGAGGATGGGCGAGGCGATGAAGATCGACGAGTACGCACCGGTGAGCAGGCCGACGAGCAGGGCCAGGCCGAAGTCCTTGAGCGTGGACGCGCCCAGCAGGCCCGCCCCCACCACCAGCACCGACAGAATGGGCAGGATGGCGACCAGCGAGGTGTTCAGCGACCGCATCAGCACCTGGTTCATGGACAGGTTCACGGTGTCGCTGTAGGTCATGCGCCGCTGGGCCGAGAGGCCGCGCGCGTTCTCCTGGACCTTGTCGAACACGACGATGGTGTCGTACAGGGAGTACCCCAGGATGGTGAGGAAGGCCACGACCGTGGCCGGCGTCACCTCGAACCGGGACAGCGAGTACACGCCCACGGTGAGGAGGATGTCGTGCACCACGGCGGCGATGGCGGCCACCGCCATCTTCCACTCGAACCGCAGCGAGATGTAGATGGTGATGAGGACGAAGAACACGATGAGGGCGGTGCGGGCCTTGTTGGTGACCGCCTTGCCCCACGACGGCCCGACGTCGTTGGCGCTGACCTGGGTGGGGTCGACGCCCGCCAGTTCGGCGAGGGCGTTGGTGATGCGGGTGTGGTTCTCCGGCGACTCGATGCCCGCCTGCACCCGCAGGATGTCCGACCCCTGTAGCTGGATCTTGGCGTCGGCCAGTCCGAAGTCCCGCAGGGCGTCACGGGCCTCGCCGACGGACACGCCCGGCGCCCGTACCTCCCAGGACGTGCCGCCCTTGAAGTCGATGCCGTAGTTGAGGCCCTGGGTCAGCAGCGAGATCAGCCCGATGCCGATGACGATGCCGGAGAGGAGGAACCACAGCTTCCAGCGGTTGACGAAGTCGAAGTTCGTCTCGCCGTGGTAGAGGCGGTGGCGCAGGCTGTGGCGCGGTTGGTCGGGCGGTTGGTCGGGCATGCGATCAGACTCCAGCCTTCACGAGGGGCTCCTCGGTCGCGGGCGCGGCCAGGCCGCGGGCCACACCGAGCCAGCGGGCCTCGGTGAACAGCCGCTTTCGGCCCAGGATCGAAACCATGGGGCGGGTGAACAAGTAGGCCGTGAACACATCGAGCAGGACGGACAGGCCGAGGAAGAAGGCGAACCCCCGGACCGATCCGACGCTCAGCAGGTAGAGGACGACGGCCCCGATGAGCGAGGCGGCGTCGGCCGCGAGGATCGTCCGGTAGGCGCGCGAGAAGCTGCGGTCCACCGACGACCGGATCGTCTTGCCGGCGCGGATCTCGTCCTTTAATCGTTCGAAATAGACGACGTAGGAGTCGACGGTGACACCCACCGACACGATGATGCCGGTCGCGCCGGCGAGGGTCAGGGCCAGGCCGCTGGTCTGGCCCAGCAGCGTGATCAGGGAGTACATGAGGCAGGCGGTGAGGATGAGGCCGAGCAGGACGACGATCCCCAGGGCCCGGTAGTACACGATCATGTAGAGGACGACCAGGCCCAGGCCCACGAGGCCGGCGACGATGCCGGCGTTCAGCGAGTCCCGGCCGAGGCTGGCCGAGACGGTCTGGACGGTCTGGCGGTCGAGCTGCACGGGCAGGGCGCCGTAGCGCAGCACGAGGGCCAGATCCTTGGCCTCGCCCTGAGTGAAGTCACCGGTGATCCGCCCCTTGCCCGGGAAGTCGGTGGTGTCCAAGCGGGGCGCCGACTTCACCTCACCGTCGAGGTCGATGGCGATCTGGTTGCCCTGGCCGACCTTGACGGCCATGTCGTTCCACTCCTTGGTGCCCCCCGAGGTCAGGGAGAACTCGACCTGCCACACGCCCGTGGTGGGCTCCACCGTGGCCCGGGCTGAGGACAGGGCCCGGCCCGTCACCTCGGCGGGGCCGAGGAGGTAGCGGGCCACGACGTTGCCGTCCCGGTCCTTCTCGGGGAGCACGACCTGGTTCTCGGGCTTGTTGTCCTGGGGCGCCGTGGTCTTGGCCGGGTCGACGGTGGTGGTCGTCGTAGCCGGAACGGTCGTGTCGGTCGTCGCCACGCTGGTGGAGGTGGAGGAGGTGCTCGAGGTGGTCGATGTGGCCGTTGCCGACTCGCTGGCCGGCAGCTGGGAGATCACGGGGCGGAAGTAGAGCTGGGCGGTCGTACCGATCAGCTCGAGGGCACGGTCGCGGTTGCGGACCCCCGGCAGTTGGACGATGACGTTCGACCCCTGCCGGCTGATGTCGGGCTCGGCCACGCCCAGGGCGTCGACCCGGCTCCGGATGATCTCGATGGCCTGGTCGAGGACGCTTTCGGGAACCTGGTTGCGGGGCTGCAGGACGACGGCGATGCCGCCCTGGAGGTCGAGGCCGAGCTGGGGCGAGTTGCCCGACAGCGCGGTGGCGCCCACCGCCGCCACCGCCACGGCGATGAACAACACAAGGGACAGGACTACCGAACGCCGCACCTACTGCTCCTCCTCACGGGTGGGCTCGGCCACGCTCGCCTCACCGTTCGCCCTGCTGCCATAGTCCTTGTCGAGCCGGGCGCGGCCGGTGTTCCCGGCGTTGCCGGCGTTCCCGGCGTTCCCGGCGGGGGTGTCGTCCTCCGCGTCGTCCTCCGCGTCGTCCTCCGCGTCGTCGTCGTCCTCGTCGTAGTCCTCGTCGGCGTAGTCGTCGTCGTCGTCCTGGGTCACCCGCTCGCTCACGGCCTGGCGCAGGACCCGCAGCTCCACGCCCGGAGCGACCTCGACCGTCATCGAACGGTCGTCGACGGTCTTGACCCGGCCGTAGATCCCGCCCGCGGTGACGATCTCGTCGCCCGCCCGCAGGGAGTTGACGACGGTCTGGTGTTGGCGCATGCGGCGCTGCTGCGGGCGGATGAGCAGCGCCCACATGAGGCCGAACGTGACGAGAAGGGCGAGCAGTGGCTCCATGGCAAGAAGGCCCCCACGGGGGCCGGCCGTCAGGTTAGCGCGAGGGTTCCGGGTACCGACTTCGGCTGGCGGCGGTCAGCCGAACAGGCCGGGCCGGCGGGGCGCGTCGGGCTCGGCCAAGCCGAGGTGGGCCCAGGCCGCGGGGGTGGCGACCCGGCCCCGGGGCGTCCGCTTGAGCAGGCCCAGCTGGAGGAGGAACGGCTCATAGACGTCCTCCACCGTCTCGGGGGCCTCCCCCACACTGATGGCGAGGGTGGAGAGGCCCACGGGACCGCCCCCGAACCTTGAACAGACGGCGCCCAGGATGGCCCGGTCGACCTTGTCGAGCCCGGCCTCGTCGATCTCGAACAGGGCCAGACCGGCCTGGGCCGTCTCCCGGGTGACCACGCCGTCGGCCCGCACCTCGGCGAAGTCGCGCACCCGCCGCAGGAGCCGGTTGGCGATGCGCGGGGTACCCCGCGAGCGCCGCGCGATGGCGTCGGCGCCGGCGGGCTCGACGGCGGCGCCAAGGATCGACGCCGACCGCATGATGATCGAGCAGAGATCCTTCACCGAATAGAAATCGAGGTGATGGAAGATCCCGAAGCGTTCGCGGAGCGGCGAGCTGAGCATGCCCGGCCGGGTGGTCGCCCCCACCATGGTGAAGGGGCGGAGCGGAATCCGGATGGTGCGGGCGTTGAGAC
>JBOGID010000395.1:0-6652 GCA_050742295.1 Acidimicrobiales bacterium
GGCCCGCAACTCGGCCTCGCGGGCGGCCTGGGCCGCAGCCAGCACCCGGCTGAGGCGGTCGACCTCCTGCACCGCCTCGTCCTGGCGGCGCTGCAGCGTCTCGACGGTGGCCGCCGCCGACGCCTCGTCATCCCGGAGCGAGCGCACCTCGATGGCAAGGTCCTCCCGGTCGGCCCGGTACTGGCGGAGGGCGTCGCCCGACGTGGTGGCGATGGCGTGGGTGAAGGCCTGGGCCTGGACGATCTGGTTGGCGTCGCCCATGCGCAACAGGCGGGTGATGGGCGAGGCCCCTTCCACGTACATCCGGACGGCGAGCTCGCGCACCTGATCGCGGACGGCGGACACCCTGCCCTCCAGCCTCGCCACCCGCGCCTTGCCGTTGACCACCGCCCGCTCGGCGTCGGCCGCGGCGGTGTTGGCCGCCGACAGTTCGGCGGCGGCCCGGTTGGCCTTCTGCTGGGCCGCCCGCAGATCCGACTCGGCGTCGGCGTGGGCGGGCACGGGCGCGCTCAGGCACGCCACCACCAGAGCAGCTGCCAGCGTCGCGGCGCGGGGTCGCCGAACGAGCATGAGGGCCGAACTCTATGCGTGCGGACCGTCACGTTGAGGGCGCCCCGGGACGGCGGTTTGCTCAGCCAGTCACCCGTTGCCGGGCGCCGCCGCCACCCACGACGAGACCAGGTCGGCGAGGAGCGGCAGCCGCACCGCGCCCGACCCCAGCACGGCGTCGTGGAAGCCCCGGATGTCGAACGCCGGGCCGAGGCGGCAGCGGGCGTCCTCCCGGAGCCGGATGATCTCCCGCTGGCCCATCTTGTAGGCCAGGGCCTGGCCGGGCATGCCGATGTAGCGGTCGACCTCGACGGCCACCTCCTCGACCGAGACGGGGCTGTTGGCGGCCATGAACTTGATGGCCTGCGACCGGCTCCACCCGAGGGCGTGGAGGCCGGTGTCAACCACCAGCCGGCAGGCCCGGATCGAGTCGCAGGCCAGCATGCCGATGCGCTCGAGGTCGTCCACATACAAGCCCATCTCCTCGGCCAGCCGCTCGGCGTAGAGCGCCCAGCCCTCGACGTAGGCGGTGTTCGCCAGCGAGAAGCGCCGGAACGACGGCACCTCGGTCAGCTCGGTGGAGATGGCCAGCTGCAGGTGGTGACCGGGGATGGCCTCGTGGAAGGCGATGGACGCCGTCTCGTAGCGGGCCTTGTTCTCGGGACGGTCGGTGTTGACGTAGTACGTCCCGCCCCGGGACCCGTCGGCGGGCGGCGGGTAGTAGTAGGCAGTGGGCGAGTCGGCGGCCAGGAACTCGGGCACCGGTTCGATGAGGCACGCAGCCCGGGGCAGCTTGCCGAACCAGCCCGGCATGGCGGCGGTGGCCGCGGCCAGGCACCGCCGGGCGTCGCCCATGATCTCCTCGCCCGTCCGGTAGCGGAGAGACGGATCGCTCCGCAGCCGTTCCAGCACGGCCGCGGGGTCGGTGATGCCGAACAGGCGGCCGCCGACCTCGGCGTACTCCGCCGGCAGCTTCTCGGTCACCTCCTCCATGCCGATGCGGTGGATCTCCTCGGGCGGCACGTCGACGGTCGTGTGGTGCTCGACGAGCACCGCGTACAGCTCGGCGCCGTCGTCCAGCCACACCAGGCCGCAGTGCTCGTCGTCGCGGGCCACGGGGAGCAGGTCGCCCGCCAGCCGGTCGGCCAGGCGCCGGTAGGCGGGCCGGACGTGCTCCTCGGCCGCCTGGCGCAAGGCCGCCCGCCAGTCGCGCTCCCCGTCCCAGTCGGCGGGGCCGGGCATGGTCACGACGCCGTCGACGTCCACCGGCGACGACAGGTAGCCCTCGATCATGTGCATGGAACGTTCCAGGCAGACGGCGGCGGGCGTGCGGCCGGCGGCCGCACCCTCCCGGAACCGCTCGGCGGCCTGCTCCAGCGCGTCCGGCACCCGCCGGAACCGCTCCACCATCCGCTGCGCCGAGTCGGCGTCGGGCGCCGACGTGACCGGAACCGACTGCAGCAGGGCCACGTGGAAGCCGGTCATCTGGTCCGACTCCAGCTCGACAAGCCGCCTGTCGATCATGGTCATCCCGTCGCGCAGCTCGCTGACGAGCTGGCCGTAGGTGATGCGGTCGTCGCCGGCGAGCGAGGCCGGGTCGACGGCCGAGACGCGGTCGAGCAGCGATGCCAGCCGGGACCGCTGCTCGGCCTGGCCCGCCTCCGAGAAGTCCTCGATGCGGTCGTCGAAGCGGTGGTCGCCGAGGATCGTCGCCGATGTCGGGTTGTGCTCCAGGACGACGTCCCAGTACTCGTCGGCCAATGCGCGCAGCTCGGGGTTGAACGTCACCTGATCCGCCATCAGACGACCGTACCCGCCAGCGAGTCGACGATGGCCCCGATGTCCTCCACGGTGGTGCGGGGGTTGACCACGCACAGCCGCAGCATGGGCTCGCCGCCGTACGACGACGGGACGACGAACGCCTCCCCCGCCTTCATCATGCGGTCCGACCAGGCCACGTAGTCCTCGCCGCGCCAGCCCGTGCGGCGCAAGGCGACGACCGACAGCTCGGGCTCGGCCACCAGCTCCAGGTGGGGGGCGGCGTCGACGAGGGCGGCGCCCGCGTGGGCCACGGTCAGGCACCGCTCGACGGCGTGGGCGTAGGCGTCGGTGCCGTAGACCGCCAACGAGAACCAGAACGGAAGGCCCCGCGCCCGTCGGGTGAGGTGGACGGCGTAGTCGGACGGGTTCCAGGCGTCGCCGTAGAGGACGTCCAGGTAGGCGGCGTGCTGCACGTGGGCCGCCCGTCCCAGCACCGGGTTGCGGTACAGCAGGGCGCACACGTCGAAGGGGGCGAACAGCCACTTGTGGGGGTCGATGATCAGCGAGTCCGCCTTCTCGATGCCTGCGAACCGGGGCCGGGCCGACGGCGCCGCCAGCGCCGCGCCCCCGTAGGCGCCGTCGACGTGGAGCCACACGTCGTGGTCGGCGCAGACGGCGGCGACGCCGTCGAGGTCGTCGACAAGGCCCAGGTTGGTGGTCCCGGCCGTGGCCACCACCGCCGCCACCTGGTCGGCACCCGACGCCAGCACCCGGGCCAGGAGCTCGGCCGTCAGCCGGTCGCCCGGCACTTCGAGCAGGTCAGCGTCCATCACGTCGGCGGACGTAGCGACCGACGAGTGGGCACCCTCGCTGGCCACGATGGCCCAGCGCGCCGGCCGGGACCGGCCCGTGGCGGCCAGAGCGGCGGCCGCCGCGGTGCGGGCCGCCACCAGGGCCGAGAGATTGCCGTTGGTGCCGCCGGCCACGAAGCACCCGCCCGCGCTCGGCGGCAGGCCGGCCAGGTCGGCCAACCACCGCAGGGCCTGGTTTTCGGCCCACACCGCGCCGCCGCCCTCCAGCCACGAGCCGGCGTAGATCGAGCAGGCGCTGACCACCAGGTCGGCGAGGATCGAAGCCTCGGTGGGGGCGGCGGGTACGAAGGCGAGGTAGCGGGGGTAGTCAACCGAGAGGCACGCCGGTTCCAGCACCTCGGCGAAGACCCGCAGCGTCTCCCGGGCGCCGATCCCCTCGGGGGTGATGGTTGCGCCCGCGGCCCTGTCCAGCGCCTCCGGCGACTGCGGGTGGCCGAGCTGGACCCCGCCCGGGGCCAGGTCGGCCCGGGCCCGCTGGCGGGCGAAGGCGAAGATCGCGGCGGCCAGCTCGTCCATCTCCGGGTCGTAGCGGTGCATGCCCTGGGCCATGGCGAACGTTCAGCCGGCGATGGCGGAGAACCGCTCCTGCAGGCGGTCCTCGTCGGCGGCGTCCAGCCCTGACCAGAAGTACAGGCGGCGCCTCGTCTCGTCGTCGGGGAACAGGATGGGGTTGGCGGCCAGGCGCGCCGCCTCGCCGCCGGCCTTGATCAGCGCCTCCCGCACGCCGAGCACGGGGCTGATGTACTGCACGGCCTGGGTGATGACGGCGGCGTTGTCGGGGTCGTACACGAAGTTCATCCAGTCGGCGGCGGCGGCCAGGTTGGAGGCCCGCTTGGGGATGACCATGCTGTCGAACCAGCGGATCCCGCCCTCGACCGGGATGACGAAGCGGATGTCGGGGCGCTCCCGCTGGAGCTGGATGATGTCCCCCGACCACGCCAGGCACGCTGCGAACGACC
The DNA here is from genome assembly GCA_050742295.1 of Acidimicrobiales bacterium. Classification (GTDB taxonomy): domain Bacteria; phylum Actinomycetota; class Acidimicrobiia; order Acidimicrobiales; family AC-14; genus JAHFUQ01. The sequence continues at coordinate 4,142 of JBOGID010000395.1, forward strand.
CGTCCTTCAGGGCGTCCACGAACTCGTTGGCCGTGAACCGGGTGATCTGGCCGTCGGCCTTGGCCGACTCCAGCCGTTCGAGGGCGGCCTCGGCGGCCCGGACGGTCGCCCGCGAGGGGTCGGCGCCCTGGGTGAGCATGACGAGGGCGACGGTCTCCCGCATCTCGGACACCATGCCCACCCGGCCGCGCAGGGCAGGGTCGAACAGGTCGGCCACGGCCCGGATCTCCCGCCCGTTGGTGCGGGCCGGGTTGTAGGCGATGCCGGTGATGCCGACCTGCCACGGCAGGTGGAAGCGGGCGCCCCGGTCCCACGGCATGCCCAGGAAGGCGGGGTCGACGTTGACGTGGTTGGGCACCCGCTCGATGGGCACCGGCTCCAGCCAGCCCCGGTCGAGCATGCGGGCCACGGCCCAGTAGGTGGGGACGATCACGTCGTAGCCCGTGGCCTTGCCCTGACCGAGCGTGGGCTCGAACAGGTCGGCGAAGGCGTCCTCGTTGCCGTTGTACTCCTCGACGTAGTCGACGGTGACGCCCGCTTCGGTGGTGAACCGGGTGACGGTGCCCGGCGTCCCCCCGTCGTCGGGGTCGATGTAGTCGGGCCAGTTGAGGACACGAAGGTTCCCACCCCGACTGCCCCCTCCGAAGTCGATGGGCAGGCCTTGGGACTCGTCGCGTCGCGTACACGCAGCCGCGGCCAGAAGGGCCCCTGCCCCGGCCAAGAACCGCCGTCGCGAGAGCACGCGGTTACTGGTACTCATTGATCCGGAGCTGGAAGCCGAGGAGGGCGGCGGCGGCGGCGCCCAGGGGCAGCAGCAGGGTGATGGCCGGCAGCCAGCGCAGCCGGTCGCCGGCGTCCTCCAGGCCACCGAGGAACTGGGCCCGGTTGTCGCTCAGCACCGACTCCACCGAGAAGTTGAAGCCGTTGAAGGCCGAGCTGCCGGGGCCGACGGCGATGGTGCGCCGGGCGTCGTTGCTGGGGGCGGCCCGCAACTGGTCGACGGTCGCCGAGTAGCGCTGCCACCGCACCAGCATCTCCGCTACCACCGCCCGCTCGCGGGGCGAGTCGGCCCGCACCACCGCGTCGGCCAGCAGTCCCGACTGGCCGATGGGCGAGCCCCGCCGGACGGCGTCCACCTCGGGGTCGGTGACCGGCCCCGACAGCAACTCGGTGGCGGCCCGGTCGGCGTTGTTCCGCCGTCCCGTGTCATTGGTGATGAGGAACACCGTCTGGTCGGCCTTGGCCCGGAAGCCAGTGGACTGGATGCGGGCGGTCAGGGCGATGGACTCGTACCCGAACCGGCGGGCGTCCTCCAGGTCGTTGCCCGAGGTGAAGGCGGCGGCCAGCAGCCAGACGGTGGCCACCAGCAGGGCCAGGGTGGCGACGACGAGGGGGATGTTGAGGAGCCGGCGGCTGAGCTTGGTCACCACCCGCTGAGCGACGAGCAGGATGGCCAGCGTGACGAGGGCCACCGCGGCGGCCACCAGCACGCCTGCGTCGCGTCCGTCCTCGTCGCGGCCGAACCGCTCCTGGGTGATGCGGGTCAGGGCGCTGACCTCGTCGGCCACCGCCGTGCCGAGCAGGTCGAGGGCGCTGACCAGGTAGGTCTCGCCCCCGGCGACGCCCGCCCGGTTGCTGGCCCGGGCCGCCTCGACCAGGCCGGCGTAGCGGGTGACCTGCACCGACACGTCCTTCAGCGAACGGTGGGCGGCGGCATCGTCGCCGATCAGGGAGGAGACGTCCTCCAGCTGGGCGTTGGCCCGGGCCAGGGCCTCCTCGTACAGCCGGCGCTGCTCGGGGTCCTCCTGGCGGCCGGACAGGAAGGCGGCGCTGGCGGCGGCGTCGGCCTCGGCCAGGCTGGCCACCAGCTGCTGGGTGGCGACCAGCACGGGTCCGCTGTTGTCGCGGATGTCGTCGGTGCCCGACCGCAGGCTGGTGGCGGCGAGGGTCCCGACCACGGCGATCGCCAGGAGGGCGAGGGCCACCGCCGCCGACCACAACCGGTAGCGGCCCGGCGTAGTGCCGCCGAGGTCCCGGAGGCGGGCGAGGAACCGAGTCAATCGCGCTTCACGGTGATGCGGGTCCAGGCGCCGAGCAGGAGCTGGTCGCCGTTGAGCACGGGCTGCTCCTCGCCCGGCCTCACCGGGCCACTGCCGCCGCTCACCCGCGTGCCGTTGGTCGAACCCTGGTCGATGACCACCCACGCGCCGTCGGCCTTGTGGCGCAGCACGGCGTGACGCCGGGACACGCCGGGGTCCTCGCTCGGCGCTCCGAGGTCGATGTCGGGGAAGATTCCCCGGCTGTCGCTACGCCTGCCGATGAGGACCTCGTTGGACTTGAGTGTCACCTCGACGGGCGCCCGGCCCTCGGGGAACGGCAGCGGCACCTCGGGGCTCTCATTGCCCTCGTAGAACGCCCGGTCGGCCTCGATGACCGCCACCCAGCCTTCGGGCGGCGGCGCTTCGCCCGCGGTGGCGCCCGTCGCGCCGGCCGCCGAGCCCGCTGCTGCGC
>JBOGID010000396.1:0-3366 GCA_050742295.1 Acidimicrobiales bacterium
GCGGCGGGCGCGTGCGGCCGGCGCGGTGCGTGGCGCCCGCTTGGCGGTGTGGGTGTCGTCGCCCGGGGCGGTCTTCGCCTTGGCCGGCAGCTTGCGGCTGATGCGGGCCACGTCGGTGCGCAGGGCGGCGACCGCCTCGCTCACCTCGAGCACGCCTTCGCCGGCCATGATGCGCGAGAGCATGCTTCCCAGGGCGTCGAGCCGGCCGCTCACCTCGGCCACCGAGGCGTCGGTCGCTTCCTGGCTCCACCTGACGAGCGCCTGCATCTCCTGGCGTTCGAGGGCCAGGGCCTGGTTGAACGTCTGCAGGGCCGCCTCCAGGTAGGCCAGCTGGGCCTGGCGCTCCTCGGCCGCCGCCGCGAACGCGGCCTGGAGCTCGTCGCGGTCCTCGTGGCGCCGCCGGTCGGCTTCGGCCAGGAAGGCGGTCATGAGCTGGTGCAGCCGCTCCTCGTTGCCGGCCACGGCCGCCAGCAGGGCCCCCACCTCGCCCGTCCGCTCGTCGCCCGCCTGCTGGCGCCACGTCTTCAGTTCCCCCTGGAGGCTGGTGAGCCGTTCGGCGGTGGCGGTGGCCTCCCGCACGAGCCGCTCACGGTGATCCTGGCGTTCGGGGTCCTCCAGCGCAGCCCGCAGCCCGTCGACCTGCTCGGCGAAGGAGGCGGCACTGGTCCGGGCCAGCGTGTCGACCTGGTCCTGGATGGACTCGGCCAGCTCGACCAGCAATGAGGCCCGCAGCCGCTCGCCCGTCTCCCGCATGGTGTCGTCGAGCTGGAGCCGTTCCGCGGCGTGCTGGTCGTTGAGCTGGCTCCAGACCGCCTGGACCTCGGCCCGCAGCTCCTCGGACCGTTCCAGCAGCGCGTCCCGGGTGGCGGCAGCGTGCTCATCGACGGCGGCCCGAACCCGCTTGCCGTGCTCCAGCACCGCCGCCCGCAGTTCGTCCTGCCCGGCCCCATGGCTGGCGGCTAGCTCGGTGGCCAGGGCCTCCAGCTGGGCCCGCACCGGCTCCAGGTTGTTCGCGGCCACCTCGTCGAGGCGGGCCCTGAGGCTTCCCTCCACCTCGTCGAGCCGGGCGCTGAGCCCGGCGCCGTCCTGGTCGAGGCTCTCACGGAGGCTGTCGGCTACCTCGTCGAGCCGGGCGCTGAGGGCGACGGCCTGCTCGCGCGCCGTCGCCTGGGCGGTCGTGAGGTCCATCCCGAGGGCATCGAGCTGCATACGCACGCCGCCCGAATCCTGCTGGCCTGCGGCCAGCGCCGCGGTCGCGGCCTGGACCAGGTCGTGCAGCTCGTTGAGGTCGGCGCGGGTCGCGGCCTGGCCGGTGCTGAACAGGGCGCTGAACGCCTCGACCCGGCCCCGTAGCGAGGCCAGCTCGTCGTGCGCGGCGGCCTGGGTCGCGGTCAGGCCCATCCCGATGGCCTCGACCTCCCGCCGGAGCGCACTCCGCACGTAGTCGGTGCTGTCGGCCAGGGCACGTCCCAGCTCGGCCCGTTCCTCGGCGTGCTGGTCGTTGAGCTGGGCCCAGACGGCCTGGATCTCGGTCCGCAGGCGCTCGGAGTGCTCGACCAGCGACGTCCGGGCCGAGGCCGTCTCGGCCAGCAGGGCGGCCCGGAGGTTGTCGACGCCCGCCGCCACGATGGCCCGCAGCTGCTGGCCCTCGTCCCCGTGGCGGGCCTCGTGCTGGGCCAGCAGCCCTTGCATCTCGCCCACCAGCCGTTCCGCGTGCTGGGCGAACGCGCCCTCGACAGCCTGGCCCCCCTCGCGGACCGCGGCCCGGGTGTCCACGGCGGAGGCCGTGCGTTGCTCCTCGATCTGGGCCGGCATGGCCCGCAGCTCGGCTCGGAGGGACTCGACCTCGCCCCTGAGAACGGCCCGCAGCTGCTCCTGCTGGGCGATGGCGGCGGTCACCATCTCGCGGGTCGGCATCTGGTCGGCCAGGAACGCGACCTCGGTCCGGAGCGCGGCCGTCGCCTCCGTGACGGCCGTGAGGAGCTGGTTGGAGCCCTCGCCCACGGTCGCCTTGAGGTCGCTGCGGTGCTGGGCCTGCTGGTCGGTCAGGTGGCCCCGCACCTGGTGCAGTTCGCTGCGGAGCTCGGTCGCCTCCTCGACGATGCGGGTGCGCAGGTGCTCGTTCCACTCCCGCAGGGCCGCCCGCAGCTCGACCCGTAGCACGTGCTGGTCGGCGACCTGTTGCTCCTTGAGCTGGGCCCGCACCGCCTCCAGCTCGGCCCGCACGCCGGCCGCGTCCTCGGCCAGAGCGGCGCGTAGGTTGTCGGAACCGGCAGCCAGGGACGTCTGCAGGTCGGCCCGGTCCTGGGAACGGCGGTCGTTCAGCCCGGCCCGGACGCCCTGGAGCTCGCCCCGGAGCTCGTTGACCTCCTCCACGACCAGGGTGCGCAGGTGCTCGGTCGCCTCCCGCAGGGTGTCGCGCAGCTCGGCCCGCAGTCCGGGCAGTTCCGCGACACCGGCACCCGTGCCGCCCCCGGCCGGCAGCTCGGCCAGCTGGCTGCGGAGGGACTGGATTTCGACCCGCAGCACGGCCGTGCCCTCCACGAACAGCGGCTCAAGCCGCTGGAGCGCCTCGATCTCGCCCCGGAGGACGCTGATCGTCTCCCGGAGCGCGTCCTCGCCGTGTACCCCCTGGAAGGGGCCGTCGTCGTCACTGCTGGCCGACACACGAAGAGGGTAGCGACGGCCGCCCCGTCACCAGCGTGATACGCCCCCGCCGTCGCACGAAATCGGCGAGCCGACCTGCCTACGCCTTGTCGAAGAAGAGCTGGAACTCGAGGGTGGCGTTGCTCTCGACGGTCACGATGCCGGCGATGCTGGGTGGGCTCATCCCGAAGTCGGAGAACGGGAACGTGAGCGAGCCGACGACCTCGATGCGCCCGCTGTTGATCTGGGTATCGAGGGGGATCGTCACCCGCTTGGTCACCCCGTGGATGGTCAGGTCGCCGGTCACGTCGGTCTTCACCGCCGCCCCCGACTCGGCGCTGGCCGGGAACTCGATGGCGCCCGTGCTCAGGAACGTCGCCTTCGGGAAGCGGTTGCTCTCCAGGCCCATGGTGCGGACCCGGCTGTCCCGCTGGGACTCGTCACTTCGCAGCTGGGACACGTCCACCTCGAACTGGGCCCCGCTGGCCACGACCAGCTGGCTCCCCGGCCGGTCGAGCTGGATCGAGCCGGTGATGGCGCTGGTGCGGCCCACGGCGTCGCTGGTCGCCGGCAGCCGGGCCAGCTTCTCCCGCACCCGGTAGCCGGCCGTGGAGCTGCGGCCGATCGTCCACCGGCCCGTCAGCCCGCCACCCGTCGCCGGTGCCGCCGATGCGGTCGTCGGCGTCCCGGACGCGGCTGCGGACGTCGGCGTCCCGGACG
>JBOGID010000397.1:0-6427 GCA_050742295.1 Acidimicrobiales bacterium
GCTCGGCGGACGGCGGCGGCCCGCCGCTCGCGCCGTCTAGGAGGTCGGGCCGTGGCAGGCTGTGCCGGGTCCTGCACCGCAATGGCCACAGCACCCGCAATGGAAAGCACGACCACGGTGAGGGTCACCAGGAACGTGGACACAAGCGACTCGATTCTACCGGGCGGTCCCCCGCCACCGGAAGGCGGCAGCCGGCACACTGAGCCGGCACCCGCCCGGGACGCATCCCCTCCGCTGCCCTCGAACCCGTGGCCGTCGGGCTGGCCCTCGGCCGGCCCCGCCACCACACCCGCCAACCCCCCCGGCGACGCCTCCGCCACACCCGCCAACGCCCCCGGCGACAACACCCCCTCCGCCACCGCACCTACCGGCCCCCCGCCGGGCTTCCCACCACCGCCGTCCCCGTTCCCGCCCCCACCCCCGCCGAACCGGCACCCCGGTCCCCGCCGTCAGCGCACCCTGCTCATCGTCGCCGCCACGTTCGGCACGCTGGTCGTCACCGCCGGCGTGGTCGCCGGGCTCGTGCGGGTGCCGTACGACACCGTCTCCCCGGGTCGGACCTACATCGTCAGCGAGGTCTTGTCCGTGCGGGGCCACGAGACGTTCCCGCCCCGGGGCGAGGTCCTCTACGCCACCGTGTCGGTGCGGGAACGGGTGAGCGTCCTCCAGGCCCTGATCGGGTGGCTCGACCCCACCACCGACGTGATCCCCGAGCAGAAGGTGCGGGGGGACATCCCGCCCGACCAGTACCGCCAGCTCAACGTGGAGGCCATGAGCGACTCCAAGACGGCGGCCGAGATCCTCGCCCTGGCCCGCATCGGCTACACCGAGCTGGGCATCGGCGCCCAGGTCGAGTCGATGGCCCCCGACAGCCCGGCGGCCGCCGTCCTTGCGGACAAGGACCTGATCGTCGCCATCGACGGCAAGGTCGTCCGCAACACCAACGACGCCGTGAACGGGATCCGGGCCCATCAACCGGGTGAGACGCTGCAACTGCGGGTCCGCCGTGACGGCGCCGCCCCCATCGACGTCACCGCCGACCTGGCCCGGGCCGAGGACGGCAGGGCCCTGCTCGGGGTGCGGCTTTCCACGAAGGTGGAGTTACCCTTCGAGATCAACATTGATTCCGGCGAGGTCGTCGGACCGTCGGCCGGCCTGTCCTACGCCCTCCAGTTGCTGGACGTCCTGACGCCGGGCGAGCTCACGGGCGGCGTCAAGGTGGCCGCCACCGGCGAGTTGTCGCCGACGGGCGCCGTCGGGCCCATCGGGGGGATCGCCCAGAAGGTGACCACCGTCAAGCGGGCGGGGGCCAAGGTCTTCATCGTGCCCAAGGACAACGAGGCGGAAGCCAGGAAGCACTCCGGCAGCGGGCTGCGGATCGTCGGGGTCGAGAGCTTCGACCAGGCCCTCACCGCCCTCGGCTCCATGCAGGGCAGCAACGCACTGGCCCTGGCCAAGCCGCCGCCGGGCGCCTGAGGCTCCACAAAATCCCAAGAAATCCCTCAAGTCGGGACGCCGATCTGTCGATCTCACTCCGGAAGTGGATCTGGGGGCCAGCACTACCCATGAACCTCGACCGGACCCGTGCCGTCCGGGGTTGGGGGCCGCCCATGCCTTCCACGCCGAGCCAGCCTTCGGTCGGAAGTAGCTGATCGTGTCCGACTCGTCGACCCAGCTGCGGTTCGCCGTGGAATTCGCCACCTTCCTGGTGGCGATCGCCGGCGCCGCGGTGGTGCTGTTCCGGCCCGCGCTCGTTGGTGCGAGTGCTCGCGGGCGCGTCACCCTCGCCCTCGGCTTCATCGCCCTGGCCGGCGCCGCCTTCCTCCACGGCTCGCTGCTGGCCGACGCCGAGGACGGGATCCTCGTGGGTGTCCGGGGCGTCGCCATCGTGCTCCTCGCCCTGGGCACATTCAACCTCAAGGGCGACCGCACGACGCGGCGCGTGCTGTGGGTGGCCGTCGTCCTGCTGGCCGTGGCCGAGGGGGCGACGGCCCTCGACACCGAACTGGCCGCTGGTTGGGCCCGCGCCGCCGGTGCCCTGGGGCTGGGCGCCGTGCTTGTCGTGTCGGCCCGCCGGTCGATCCCCGCCCGGGTGGCGGTCAGCACGGCCGCCACCCTGCTGCTCGTCGTGCTGGCCGTCTCCATTGCCCTGTCGGTGGTCATCGCCCGCAACGTGGAGCGTGAGGCCCTGCGCCGGATCGACGTGCGCACCCGGGCCGAGGCCGACCAGATCGAGGGCACCGAGCACCAGGACGCGGTCAAGAGCGCCAAGCTCGTTGCCCTCAGCCTGATCATCCCCGTGGGGGACGTGCTGCGCCAGCTGGCAGATCAGCCCGACCCGCCGCCGAACGACCGGATCCAGCTCAACCTGAAGCTCCTGACCGACTCCGAACTCGTCTTCGTGGGTCGCGACGCGCCGATCATCTACGCCACCAACCGGCGGCGCATCGTTGCCGAGGTGGGGACGACCGGGGTCGACACCGTCGGCTTGGCCGGGTCGCGCGCCGTCACCGCGGTGCTCGAGGACCGGCGCGACAGCGCCTCCGGCGTCGAGATCATCGGCACCCAGGCATTCGTCGTCGGCGCCCACGCGGTGGAAGTCGACGTGCCCGAGGGCCGCCGCCTCCTCGGCGTGGTCGCCGCAGCCGTACCTCTCGACAGCGAGTACATCACCGCCCGGTGGGAGAGCGACGGCAGCACCGCGCTGGCGCTGGTCAACCGAAACCTCATCCTCGCCAACTACCCGCCCGACCGCCTGCCTGAAGGGCCCGTCCGCCGGGTGGCCGACATGGCCCTTCGGTCGACCGACGGCGAGGCCTCGCTGGTGAGCGGCGGGTCGTTCTTCTCCGCCCAGGTCGTCACCGGCTCGGACGGGGCCCGGGTCATGGCCGTCGTCGGCTCGACGCTGCGCACCCTCGTCGACAACACCCGCAACTCGCTGTTCCGGACCCTGTTCGTGGTGGCCCTCGTCACCGCACTGGGCGCGTTCCTGGTCGCCGTCTTCGTCGGCGAGCGCATCGGGTCCAAGCTGCGCCAGCTCACCGCCGCGGCCGAGGGCATCCAGCGCGGCGACCTGAGCGTGCGGGCCAGCGTGGCCAGCCAGGACGAGCTGGGCGTCCTCGGATCGACCTTCGACTCCATGGCCGGCTCGATCGAGTCGCTGGCCACCGAGCTGCGCCAGACGGCGGACGAGGAGACCAAGCTCCGGTCCCGCCTGGAGGCGGTGGTCGCGGGCATGGGCGAGGCGCTGGTGGCTGTGGACTCCGTCGGGCTCGTCACCACCTTCAACGACGCCGCCGAGGAACTGTTCAACGTGGCCGCCGGCCAGGTCGTCGGACGCCCGCTGGCCGCTGCCCTCACCGTCACCAACGACCGGGGGGACGACCTGACGGCCAAGCTGGCCAGCCCCGTCCCGGGGTCGTGGAGCCAGGCCGCCCTCGTCGTCCGGGAGGGGGACGGGGCTCAGGTGCCGGTCGCCCTGTCGGCGGGCGGGTTGCGCGACCCTCGCGGCGGACGGGGGGGCGGGGTCTATGTCCTGCGCGACATGCGCCGCGAGCGCGAGGTCGAGCGGATGAAGACCGAGTTCCTGTCCAACATCAGCCACGAGCTGCGGACGCCGCTCGTCCCCATCCAGGGCTTCGCCGAACTGCTCCGCAGCCGGCCCGTCCCCAAGGCCCAGGCCAAGGAGTTCCTCAACCGCATCGTCGACTCCGCCACCGAGCTGGAACGGGTCGTCGACCTGCTCGTCAGCGTGGCGGCCGACGAGGCGGCCCGCCTCACCCTCCGCAACGAGCCCGTCGAGGTCAGCCAGGTCCTCAAGGTCGTCGCCGACCGCTGGAAGGGCAAGGTGGACGGCCGCCACCAGATCACGAGCCGGGTCGGCCGCCGGCTGCCTTCGGTCGTCGGGGACCGCCGCCTGCTGGAGCGGTCGATCGACGAACTGGTCGACAACGCCGTCAAGTACTCACCCGAGGGCGGGAAGGTGACCCTGACGGCGGTCATGGCGTCGAACGGCGCGGGGCCGGCTGTCGCCATCTCCATCAAGGACGAAGGGGTCGGCATCCCCGCCGACTATGTCAACGACATCTTCGCCGACTTCGCCCAGGCCGACAGCTCGGCGACCAGGGAGTTTGGCGGGCTGGGGCTGGGTCTGGCCTTCGTGCGCCGCATCGTGCGGGCCCACCACGGCGAGCTCACCTGCGAGTCCACCCCAGGAAAAGGATCAACGTTCTCAATTCTCCTGCCCGTCGTGCCGAAACAAGAACGATCCCAATGAGAAGGCTCGGGGCAATCACCGTGCTCGTCGTGCTCGTCCTGGCTGGGGCCGGGTGCACGAAGGAGTCCTCCCGGGCGGCAGGTCGCCTCACGGTCGACGGCCGGGCCGAGGTCGTGACGTCGGACGGCGACCGCGCGGTCGTGACCAGGGCCCGCACCCTGCGCTCGGGGGACCAGGTCAGCATGCTCGAGGGGACCAGCGTGCTCGGACTGGGCGGCGGACGGCAGCTGGAGCTGCGCAAGGACTCGGTGGTCAGGCTGGGCGCCGCGCCGGCGGCGGGCGGCTCCGCCGAGCCCGAGCCGCGGGGCGAACTGGTCAGCGGCGACGTCCTGGTCGTCAGCACCGATGAGGCGGCGACGGTTCTCGTGGGCAGCACGACGGTCCAGGTGCAGGGTGCAGCCCGGGTCTCCCGCGGTCTGGCCGTGGTCGCAGCCGTCTACGAGGGTGCGGCAGGCGTGGAGACCGCGGGACGGTCCGAGAGCGTGCCCGCTCTGAAGCAGGTGACGGTGCCGGCTCCCGGCCTGCCGTCGCGGCCCTCGCCGTTGCAGGCCTCGCCCACCGACTCCTGGGACCAGCGCTACCTGGGCGACGCCATCGAGCTCGGCAACCAGCTCGTGGCCCGCAGCAAGGGCTTCTCGGCCCAGCTGGCGGCGGGTGAGGGGACGACCGTCGGCTTCTTCCGCCAGCTGCTTCCCGACCTGGCCGGCCAGCCGTTCGACGCCAGCCTGCTCGATCCCGAGCGAGCCCCCGGGGAGACCCTGGTGGGGGCGGCCATCACGCTGGCCGGCAACAAGGACACGTTCGTCGCCCGCTGGGCCGGCGTCTTCGCCTTCCACGCCGATGGGGCTCCGTGGGGCCTGGTGGCGCTCGACCAGAACGCCAACCGGTCGTCGGTGCTGTCCCTGGTGGACGGCGCCATCGCCCGGCGGGCCGGTCCGTCCCAGCAGGCGGCTCCCGCGGTGTCGTCGCCGACGACCGTGCCAACGGGACGTATTCCCGTCCCGGTTCCGACCACGCGCGCCCCTTCGACGACTCCGACGACGGCCCCGTCCACGACGCCGACCACGGTGGCGACCACCGGAACGGAGACGGGCAGTGGCGGGAGTGGGACTGGGGCCGGGCCGGCGGGCGGGACGACGGGTGGCTCCGTTCCCGGCTCCGACCGCGGGCCTGTCGACCTCGGTCTTCCCCTTGTGGACGACACCCTGAACGGGCTCATCGACGCCCTGAGCGGACTGCTCGGCTCCCTCGGCAAATAGGTGCCGCGAGGCTCCACCGAATCGGCGCGCGCCGGGCGTAGGCTCGCGGAGATGGCGTCCGGCATCAACGACGAGCGCATCGTCACGTCAGGGTTCGTCGTCACGCCCGAGACGGTCGCGAGCCGAACCTTCACCACCGCATTCCGGGGTTTCGACCACACCGAGGTCCGCACCTTCCTGAAGCGGGTCAGCGAAGAACTGGCCGGCGCGGCCGAGCGCGAGGCCCAGCTCCGGCGCCTGCTGCACGAGGCGCAGAACCGGGCCGCCCATCCCGAGGTGGACGAGGAGCTGCTGACCAACGCCCTAGGCGAGCACGCGGCCCGGCTGTTGGGATCGGCCCGGGAGCAGGCGGCGTCGATCAAGGCCGAGGCCGAAGCCAAGGCCACCCGCCTCATGCGGGAGGCGGAAGGCCAGATCAGCCGTATCCGGTCGGAGGCCGACAGCCTGCTGGCCCGCCGCGTCGAGGAGGTCGACGGCGTCAGTGCCAACCTGCGCAACGCGGCCGAGGCCGACGCCAAGGCGCTGCGTGAGCAGGCCAAGGCTGACGTCGACAACGAGCTGCAGTCGGCCCGCAGCCAGGGCCGGGAGATGGTGGCCGAGGCCCGGGCCGTGCGGGAGCGCATCCTGGCCGACCTGGCCCGCCGCCGCCACATTGCCGAGGTCCAGCTCGACCAGCTTCGAGCGGCACGGGAACGGCTGCTCGACGCCTACGCCCTCGTCCGCCGCACGCTCGACGAGGCCACCCAGGAGCTGAAGATGGCCGAGGTCGAGGCCCGTCTGGCCGCCGACCAGGCTGCCCGCCGGGCCCCCGAGCCCCCGCCCGGTCCGGCTCCCCTGCCCGCGGCGCCGGCGGCGGCCCGCAACGACGACGAGGATGCGAACGGCGCGGCGG
>JBOGID010000398.1:0-3279 GCA_050742295.1 Acidimicrobiales bacterium
CGGGCCGACGCCGCCACCGCGTCGGCCCGCTGGGCCGCCTGCTGCACGGCCGCCAACCGGCGCCGGGCGTCGTGCTCCGCTCGCCGGTCGGCCTGCTCCCGGGCCGACACCTCCGCCCCCTCGACCAGCCCCGCCAGTTCGTCCTCCCACCGGTCAGGCCGCGACAGGAACAGCCAGCCCGCCCGTCCCACCGCCTCCTCATCCGCTGCCTCCACGACCCGGGCCCGGAACTCCTCGTCGGCGTCCAGCGCCTTGCGGGTGGCGGCCAGGGCCCGGGGCGGCAGCTTGGCGAACCGCAGGAACGGCCGGAGCAAAGTCGGCGCCGTCACCGCGGGCGTGTCCTCCTCGCCCTCGCGGGCCACGACCAGCGCCGCCTCCAGGGCGGGCCGCAGCATGGCGTCCGCCACCCCGTCGAGGCCCGCAGGGCCGGAGGTGGCCGCACTCACGCCTCCGCCTCCACCGGCTCGACCGTCCCGCTGGGACCACACCAGCGGCAGGTCACGTCCTCCACCGCCTCCTCGATGACCTGCTCCTCCTCCACGTCCAATTCGCCCCCCAACGTGTAGTGGTGGAAGGCGCGCGTGCGCCGGCGGCTGGTGACGTCGAACCGGGTGAGGTTCCCGCACGACAGGCAGCGGTACCGGGTCGCCATACAGAAACTCTACTGGCGAACACCTGTTCGGTTATGGTGCGCCCCGTGCCGGCCGGGACGCTCCCCTTCCAGCCCCGTTCGTTCGACGACCTGGGCACACCGCTGTGCGACGTCACCTTCTGCGTGATCGACGTGGAGACCACGGGGGGCTCGCCCGCTACGTGCGCCATCACCGAGGTCGGCGCCGTGAAGGTCCGAGGCGGCGAGTGCGTCGGCACGTTCCAGACGCTGGTCAACCCCGGCGTCCCCATCCCGCCCGAGATCGTGGTCCTCACCGGCATCACCGAGGCCATGGTCATGCCCGCCCCGACCATCGACAAAGTCCTGCCCGACTTCAACGAGTTCATCGGTGGATCGGTGCTGGTCGGGCACAACTTCCGGTTCGACACCTCGTTCCTCGACGCGGCCCTGACCGTGCACGGCTACCCGCGCCTGGGCCACGCCCGGGTCGACACGTGCAGCCTGGCCCGCCGCCTCGTGCGCGACGAGATGCCCGACTGCCGCCTGTCCACCCTCTCCCGCCGCCTGCGGCTCGCCAACCAGCCCTGCCACCGCGCCCTCGACGACGCCCTCGCCACCGCCGACCTCCTCCACGCCCTGCTCGAACGGGCGGCGGGCCTCGGCGTCCTCGGCCTCGACGACCTGCTGGCCCTGCCGACGCTGGCCGCCCACCCGCTCGCACCCAAGCTGCGGATGACCACCGGCCTCCCCCGACGGCCCGGCGTCTACCTCTTCCGGGGACGGGGCGATCGGGTCCTCTATGTGGGCAAGGCGACCGACCTGCGGGCCCGGGTCCGCTCCTACTTCTCGGGGGATGAACGGCGCAAGGTGTTGCCCCTGCTACGGGAAGCGGAACGGGTGGATCACGTCGTCTGCGCGAGCCCCCTCGAAGCGGCGGTGCTGGAGGTGCGGCTGATCCACCGCCACCTCCCGCCCTACAACTCCCGGTCCACGGGCTGGCGTCGCTACGCCTACGTGAAGCTCACCCTCCCCGAGCGTTTCCCCCGGTTGTCGGTCGTCCGGACGCCTGCGGCCGACGGCTGCCTCTACGTGGGGCCGCTGGCGTCCACCGCGGTGGCGCGCCAGGTGGCCGAGGCCATCGAGTCGGCCGTCCCGATCCGCCGGTGCACCGCCCGCCCGCCCCGCAACCCGCCCTTCCGGGAGGCACCCTGCACTCCCGCGCAGCTCGGTGTCGCGACCTGCCCGTGCGCCGGCACCATCGCCGAGGACGAGTACCGCCGGCTGGTCGACCAGGTCGTCACCGGACTGACCAGCGACCCGTCGGTACTCCTCGGGCCCCTCGACGAACGCATGCGGGGGCTGGCTGCGACCGAACGGTTCGAGGAGGCGGTCGCCGCCCGCGACCGGGCTGCGGCGCTGGCCAGGGCCCTGCACCGCCAGCGCCAGTTCGACAGCCTCCGCCGGGCCGGCCGGCTCGAACTCGACGTGGCCGAACGGCGGCTCGTCTTCAAGGGCGGCCTCCTCGGGCCCCAGGCGGGCGTCGACGCCGACGGGCCCGACCCCGGGCCGGAACTGCCCGTCCCGCGCCACCTCGTCGACGAGCTGGCGTGCGTCGCCGGCTGGCTCGACGCCGAGGCCGCCCGGGTGCGCCTCGTGCGGTGCGACGGCGAGCTGGCCTGGCCCGCCGCCCGCCTCCCCCGCTACGAGCCGGCCAAGCGCCGGTAGCCTGTCCGCCGACCATGCTTTCCGCCTTCGTGTTTCATCCAGGAGGCTGGTTGCCTGAGCCCTCCCTCGGCGGCCGACCGCCCCGCTGGCGGCGGCTCTTCTTGCAAAGGTGCAGGTCAGAGGCAGGTCGGCCGCCTCGACCCGACGGGTCGAAAGCGAAAGACACCAGCCTCCCAGGCCGAGCCCGCCCGCGTCGCCGACCTGGCGACGGAGCTGGCCGAGATCGACGGCGTGGCCGAGGTCTACTCCGTCACCGGCGACGACGACCTCATTGCCATTGTCGGGGTGCGCGAGCACGAGGAGCGGGCCGACGTGGTCACCCGCCACATCGCCCGCTGCGACGGCATCGAATCCACGCACACGGCCGTCGCCTCCCGGGCGTACTCCCGCCACGACCTCGAGTCGATGTTCGCCCTCGGCAGCGAGGCTTAGCGACCTTCGGCTCGGAACCAGAGGTTCCTCGCCGAGTCATCAAGGTACGCCGGGCGACCGGCAAAGCCGGATCGCCCTCCGCCGTCCTTGCTTGCCTCGATCGCGCGAGTGTCGTCGGTCTAGCCGAGCTAGCCCGCAGCGGCGGCCGCGGCGGCCTGCGCCTTCGAGGTCCGCACCAGGGCTTCGAGCACGGCGGCGGCCTTCCCGTCGTCAACCGACGCGGCCGCCGCCTCCAGCCCCGACGGAAGGTCGTCGGCCAAGCCGGAGGCGACGACGCCAGCGGCCGCGTTCAGCAGGGCGATGTCGCGCCGGGCGCCCGGCTCGCCGTCCAGCACCCGGCGGGCCATGTCGGCGTTGGTGGCCGCGTCCCCGCCCCGGAACTGATCGGCCGTGGCGTGGGCCAGTCCCAGGGCGGCGGGGTCGACCACGTAGGTCCGCACCGCGCCGTCGCGCAGTTCCAGCACGGTCGACGTCGTGGTCGTGGACAGCTCGTCCAGGCCGTCGTGGCC
>JBOGID010000399.1:0-23208 GCA_050742295.1 Acidimicrobiales bacterium
GAACGCCATGCGCAACCCCCGGCGCACGGCGTCGGCGGCGGCGGCCCTCATGATCGGGCTGGGCCTGGTGGGGACGGTCACCGTCCTGGGCTCGTCGGTGAAGAAGTCGTCGACCGAGGTCTTCGACCGTTCGCTGGCCGCCGACTTCGCCATGAGCGCCGACTCGTTCATGCCGACCATCAGCCCCAAGATGGCCGAGGACCTGGCCCGCCGCCCCGAGGTGGGAGCGGTGACCGAGCTGGCCGACGGCGAGTGGCGGTTGAACGGCGCCGGCAAGAACCTCATGGCCACCACCGCCGGCACCGTCGACCGCACCCTCAACGTGGACATGAAGTCAGGCGAAGTGGCGGCGCTGGGCCGGGGGGAGCTGCTGGTCGAGGAGAAGGTGGCCGAGAACAACAACTGGGCGGTGGGCGACGTGGTGCCCATGACGTTCGCCCGCACGGGGACCAAGGACGTGCGCATCGGCGGCACGTTCGGCCGCAACGAGCTGCTGGGGAACTACCTGATCTCGCTGCAGACCTACGACGCCAACTTCACCGACCGGCTCGACTTCGTGGTGCTGACCCGCACCGCCGCGGGCACGACCGCCGACGCGGCCCGGGCTGCCATCGCCCAGGTGACAGCCGACTACCCGAACGTCACGGCGCGCGACCAGGCCGAGGTCAAGGAGGAGAACCGCAAGCAGGTCGACCAGCTCCTCGCCCTGGTCAGCGTGCTGCTGATGCTGGCCATCGTGATCGCCCTGTTCGGGATCGTGAACACGCTGGCTCTGTCGGTGCTGGAGCGGACCCGGGAGCTGGGCCTGCTGCGGGCCGTCGGCATGGCCCGCCGCCAGGTCTGGACCATGATCCGCACCGAGTCGATCATCACGTCGGTCATGGGGGCCGTGCTGGGCCTGGCCATCGGCGTGGCGTTCGGATGGGCGATCGTGCAGGCCCTGTCCGACGAGGGGATCGACTCGCTGGTGATCCCCTTCGCGACGCTGCTGTCCTACGTGATCCTGGCCGCGCTGGCGGGCGTGTTCGCCGCCCTGTGGCCGGCCCGCAAGGCGGCCAAGCTCGACGTCCTCCAGGCCATCAGCTACGAGTAGCCGGCTACGGCAGCCAGGCCAGCGACCAGGCGATCAGCACCAGGGCCAACACGATGAGCACCACCGGCAGCAGGCCGGCCGCCGTCTGACGGACCGACGGGCTGTCCTGCTCGGTGAGAAGCGGCACAGCCTCAGTATCCGATGACGCGGCGCCGCGTCCGGGTCGCCGGGACGTCGTCCACGACGTCCTCCTCGACCACCTCGGTCTGACGGGGCCGGCGGTCGACGATCTCGTCCTCGTAGACGGTCTCGTGGACGGCGGGCCGCGCCGTGGTCGATGGGCCGGTGCTGGGCGAGTTCCGGACCCGTGAGACGGGCTTCGCCATGTGGGCCCCCGAGGCGATCACCGTCCCGGCCGACGCCAAGGCCGGCGTCCACTCCCTGTGGGTGACGCAGAAGCTGGAGCCGTCCGAGACGATCCAGCGGGGCATCCCGGTGCGGTCCTGAGGACTCGGCCGGCGCCGGCATAATCCGAGGCCTGCACGACAAGGTCGGTGTCGCAAGAGGTGCGGCCGCTCTCGGGGTAGAGCCAGCGGGCGATCGACGGGCCCTTGAGCAGGATGGTCGGGATACCGGCTGCGTCCATTGCCGAGACGATCTCGCCCGTGACCTGGTCGACGCTCATCGCCCGGGCTGCGGCGAAGAGCGCCGGGCGCAACCCCCGCTACTGCCGGGCCAGCAGCGGGTCGGCTCCAGCGCTCGTGCTGCTCATCGCGGACGAACGGTAGCGCCGGCGGGCTCGGTGACGAAGTCGATGAGCCGCTCGACGGCACCGACGAGGGCGGGGGCGAGGTCGGTGTAGGAGGTGACCGAGGCGAGGATCCGCCGCCACCAGCTGCTCCGTCGAAAGGCTTGGAAGGCCCTCAGCAGGACACGCGTAAGCGCGTAAGACACAAAGACACAGAATTTCTGTCCTCTCGGCGTGTCCTCCGCGTCACTCGCGGTCCGTCTCGGTCACTCAAAACCGCACCTCAGAGGATTCAGACGCATAAACATGCAGGTGAACGAGACGCCGATCGGAGGGTTCGATCCCTCCACCTCCAATGGTGTTCATTCGGTAAAGTCCTGGTCAGCCGTGCGCGCTCCCAGGACAGAAATGCTCATCGCTGGAACACCAGCGGCCGGGCGGTTCTATGGCGTGAAGAAGTTCCGGTAGATGGCCTGGGGCAGCGGGAGGGGAATGTCGCCACTGAGGCCGAGGAACACCGTGGACTGGCCGTTCACGTACCAACCGCCGACGTCCTTGCGCCAGACGGCCCGGTCCGTGTCGCCGTCGCCGTCGTAGTCGCCAGGAACCGGGATGTCGCCGCTGAGGCCGGTGAACACCGTGGCCTGCCCGTTGACGTACCAGCCACCCACGCTGGGGCGGAACACGGCCTTGTCGGTGGTGCCGCTGGCGTCGTAGTCCCCGGGAACGGGGATGTCGCCATTCAGGCCGGTGAAGACCGTGGCCTGGCCGTTGACGTACCAACCTCCGACGCTCGGGCGGAACACGGCGATGTCGGTGGTGCCGTTGCCGTCGTAGTCCCCCGGGACGGGGATGTCGGTGGAGTTCCCGAAGAAGACCGCTGCCTGTCCCTCCACATACCAACCACCCACGGCCGGCCGGTACACCGCCCGCTCATCCGTGCCGTCACCGTTGTAGTCGCCAGGTACGGGGATGTCGTCGCTGAGCCCGAAGTAGACGGTCGCCTGGCCCTCGATGAACCACCCACCTTGGCGAAAGACCGCCTTGTCCGTGTGGCCGTTGCCGTCGTAGTCCGCCGGGACGGGGATGTCGCCACTGAGCCCGAAGAACGCGGTGGCCTGGCCCTCGGCGAACCACGCCCCGTTCCGGTACACGGCGCGATCGGTATCACCGTCCCCGTCGAAGTCGGCGGGCTTGTTGGTGTCCGGCGTCGGGGCCAGCGCGGCGTTGATGCCGGACGTCGTGGCGCCACCGTTGACCACAACCAGATCGGCCGAGTTGGAGTCCGGCTTGTCGTTGTAGTACTCCGTCACCCAGTTCGGAGGACTCGCGCAGTCCTGGAACCGCACCCGGTAGCTGCCCGGGACCAGTCCGGTGACGAGGTACGTCCCGTCGGCCGCCGTTCGCGGCCGGAAGAAGCTGAAACCGGTCGTCGCATGGAACGAACTGATGCAGATGCCGGCCAGCGGAGTCCCCGTGCCGTCGGGGGTCACGGTGCCGGAGACGGCCCCGGCGATGGCCAGCGAACCGTTGACGGTAAGCGTGTTGCCGGCCGTCACGCTCACCGTGTTGGCCGACGTGGGGTCACCCTTGTTCTCGTAGTACTCCGCCGCGTACTCGATCGGGCTGACGCAGTCCTCGAACCGGACCTTGTAGCTGCCAGCGGGCAAGCCAGCGACGACATAGGTCCCGTCGGCAGCGGTCAGCGGCCGGAAGTACGAGAAACCCGTCGACGGGATGAAGGCAATGACGCAGATGCCGGCCAGCGGGGTCCCGCTGCCGTCCGCGACCACGGTGCCGGCGATCGCACCGCCGATGGCCAGGCTGGCGTTGATGCCCGGCGTCGTGGCACCCGCAGTCACGTTCACCGGGTCGGCCGGGTTGAATTCCGGCTTGTTGTCGTAGTACTCCACCGCGTACTCGATCGGGTTCACACAGTCCTCGTACCGGACCTTGTAGGTGCCCGCCGCCAAGCCCGTGATGGTGTAGGTGCCGTCCGCAGCCGTCATGGGACGGAAGAGGTTCGCTCCCGTCGCGACATTGCTGGCGGTGACGCAGATGCCGGACAGAGGCGTACCGCTGCCATCGGCGACCACCGTTCCGGAGATGCTGCCGGCAACGCCCAGCCCGGCGTTGACGCCCGACGTCGTGTTGCCGGCCGTCACCACGACCGAATCGGCCGAGGTAAGGGTCCACTTGTTGTTGTAGTACTCGGAGGCGTACTCGACCGGGTTGACACAGTCATCGAACCGGATCCGGTAGCTGCCCGGTACGAGACCGGCGATGCTGTAGGTGCCGTCCGGGCCCGTCGTGGGACGGAAGAGGCTGGCCCCGGTAGACACGTTGGTCGCTCCGACGCAGATGCCGGCGAGCGGGGCGCCGCCGCCGCCGGCCGTGACGGTGACGTTGCCGGAGATGGCGCCGCCGATGGCGAGCGAGGCGTTGACGCCGGACGCGGTGGCGCCCGCCACCACGTTCACCACGTCGCCGGAGTTCGAGTCCGGCTTGTTGTGGTAGTACTCCGCCGCGTACTCGATCGGGCTGCTGCAGTCCTCGAAGCGGACCTTGTAGCTGCCAGCGGCCAGGCCGGCGATGGCGAAGGTGCCGTCCGCGGCGGTTGTCACACGGAAGAGGCTCGAGTTGGTGGCGGTGTTGCTTGGGCTGACGCAGATGCCGGAGACCGGGCTGCCGCTGCCATCGGCCACGACGGTGCCGGAGATCCTCCCGCCGATGGCCAGCCCGGCGTTGATGCCCGTCGTGGTGGCGCCGGCCGTCACGTTCACGGTGTCGCCGGCGTTGAAGCCGAGCTTGTTGTCGTAGTACTCCGATGCGTAGTCGATGGGGCTGACGCAGTCATCGAAGCGGACCTTGTAGCTCCCGGCTGCGACACCGGCGAGCAGGTAGGTGCCGCCCGCCCCGGTCGTGGCACTGCCGACGAAGCCGCCAGTCGGCACGGACACGCCGACGCAGATGCCCGACAGGGGGGTGCCGCTACCGTCGGCCACGAGCGAGCCGGAGATGGCGCCGCCGATCGCCATGGCCGCGTTGATGCCCGACACGGTTGCGCCGGTTGCCACCGCCACGGTGTTGCCGGACGTGAAGTCGGGCTTGTTGTCGTAGTACTCGACGGCGTACTCGACGGGTGCCGTGCAGTCGTCGAACCGGATCTTGTAGGTACTCGCGGCCAGGCCGGCGAGCGTGTACGTGCCGTCGGCACCGGTGGTGACCCGGAACTGGTTGGAGTTGGTGGACGCGAACGGCGCGCCGACGCAGATGCCGGCAAGTGGCGCCCCGCTGCCTTCGGCGACCACCGTGCCCGAGATCCGGGCGCCGGGCGCCAACGACGCGTTGATGTTGATGACCGTGCTGCTGGCGCTCACGAACACCAGGTTGGCGGGCCCGAAGTCGAGCTTGTTGTCGTAGTGCTCGACGGCCCAGTCGATGGAGCCCGTGCAGTCCTGGAACCGGACCCTGTAGGCGCCCACGGGCAGGCCACCGAGGGTGTACGTGCCGTCGGCGGCCGTCGTCGTGGAGCTGATGTTGCCGCCGCCGGTGCTCGGGAAGGGGAAGACACAGATGCCGGCCAGCGGCGACCCGCTGCCGTCGGCCACGACCGTGCCCGCGATATTGCCGCCCGGCGCCATGGAGGCGTTGATCCCGGAAGTGTTGGCCCCTCCGCTGACGGACACGACCGTGCCCGAGCCGAAGTCGGGCTTGTTGTCGTAGTACTCGAGCCCCCACTCGAACGGGCTGTTGCAGTCCTCGAACTTCACCTTGTAAGTGCCGGCCGCGAGCCCGGCGATGTTGTAGATGCCGTCAGCCGAGGTGATGACCCGGAACAACGAGGAGCCGGTGCTGGCGTTCGGCGCGGAGACGCAGATCCCGGCCAGAGGTGTGCCGCTGCCGTCGGCCACGACCGTGCCGGAGATCCGGCCGCCGATCGCGAGCGATCCGTTCACGCCCGAGGTCGTGACGCCCTCACTCACGGACACCGTGTTGGCCGAGCTGTGGTCGGGCTTGTTGTCGAAGTACTCCGCGGCATAGTCGAGCGGGGCGACACAATCCTGGAAGCGGATCTTGTAGCTCCCCGGCGCCACGCCGCCGACCACGTACGTGCCGTCAGCCGCCGTCGTCGCCGTGGCTACGCTCGACCCGCCGGCCACGGGGAACACGTGGGAGCAGATGCCCGACAGCGGCGTGCCGCTGCCGTCGGCCACGATCGTGCCCGAGATCGAACCGCCTGCGTTCGCCGTGCCCGCAACCGGAGTGGTGGGCGCCGAGGACGAGGCCAACACGGCTTCCGGCAACTCGAGCGGCAGCGCGTCCTCTGCAGGAGGCGCGGGCTGAGGAATTTCATCGGGGGGAATGTCGGCTTCAGCGGCTACCGATTCCGTAAATCCGGCGTCGGTCATTTCCACCGGCGTGCCCACAGCGCGTGCCCTTGCAGGTACCGCGAAGAGCACCGGCAGAACCGAACACACCACGACACAAGCAACGCCAGCGCGGCCGCGCACAAGCCTCGGTCGCCAATCCAATGCCCCCGCCCCCAGTTGAGTCGTGTCTTTCGACGGCCAGCAATTCGGGCGACCGCTCGTCTGGACCGCCGCTTGACCGCACCATCGCACGTGGACCTGCTGTCGTCAAACACTTTCTACCCGTGGGCGACCATTTCTTACTGTAAATAACACGCCCTGCTGACGACTTGTTAGCCCATTTTGCGCTTCGCCGCGCTCGTTTCACCACCTGTACTTCACCTGTACTTCGACGCTATGGCGCCGCTCCCGCCGTCATGTAGGACAGACGCGCCTACGGCCAGCAGGCTAGGCTTAGGCTTCGAGAGGGGCTGCGCCGTACGTGCGGGCGACCGGCGACGAACACATGCCGTGCGACACCAAACGGCCGCGGGACGGTCAGCGACATCGGCCCTCGCGCTAGCCGCCTTCATGCTTGTGGCCGGGTCGGCCCACTTTGCGTTTTCTCGGACCTACGAGCGGATCGTGCCTCAGTTGGTGGGTGATGCCGCCTTCTGGGTGCGGTGGACGGGCATCGCCGAGCTTGCCTGCGCCGGGCTCCTGGTCGACCGACGCACCCGCCGGATCGGAGCGCTGTCGACCGTCGCGATCCTCATCGCCGTCTTCCCCGCCAACATCAAGATAGCCGTGGACGGTGGCATCCCCGGGCAGCCGTTCCCGCTGGGCTCGGCCGCGGTTGCATGGGCCCGGCTCCCCCTCCAACTGCCACTGATCCTCTGGGCCTGGCGGGTCGGAGCACAGCCCGCCGGGCGCCGGCAGTGACTCAGTGTGGCTGCTTGACGGCCGCCTGGCGGCCTCCGAGCAGCACCGGTGCGAGCGACGGCGAGAAGCGGAGCTCGTCGGCGACAAAGGGCAGGTAGACGAGGCCGAGGGGGTTGCCCCCGAGAGCAGGCTGAGCCGGGCGGCCGGCGACTCCACCTGGGCGGTTGCAGCCAGCTCACCGCGCTATCGCAGCGCCGCCGCGATGGCCGCCACCGACCGGTCGACGTCGGCCTCGGTCGTGGACCAGTTGGAGACCGAGATGCGCATCAGGCGTTGACCGTGCCACGTGGTGGCACCCATCCAGCACTCGCCCGAACGCTGCACCCGGTTGACGACCCGTTCGGTGCGCACGTCGTCGCCGAAGCGCACCAGGACCTGGTTCAGCACCACGTCGTTGGCGATGGTGACGCCCTCGATGGCGGCGAGTGATTCGGTGAAGCGGCGGGCCAGGGCGCAGCACCGCTCGACGAGGTCGGTCACGCCCGACCGGCCCAGCTGGCGGAGCGCGGCCCAGGTTGGGAAGCCGCGGGCCCGGCGGGACGACTCGGGCACGTAGTCGCTCGGCGCCCGCTGCCCACCCTCGCCGTGGCCGGTGAGATAGGCGGCGGTGAAGGACATGGAGGCGGCGTGGGCGTCCGGCCAGGCGCAGAAGGCGTAGCCGCTGTCGTAGGGCACGTTCAACCACTTGTGACCGTCCGTCGCCCACGAGTCCGCCGCCTCCGTGCCCGCCGTCAGATGGCGGGTGGACGGGTTGGCGGCCGCCCACAGGCCGAACGCGCCGTCGACGTGGACCCACGCGCCGCGCTCGTGGGCCAGCCCGCACGCGGCGGCGAAGTCGTCGAACGCCCCGCTGTTGACGTTCCCGGCCTGGAGGCAGACGATCGCCGGGCCGGTCGGTCCGCCGGCGAGGACCCGGGCCAGGTCGTCGATATCGATCGCGCCCTGGTCGTTGGTCGCGACCGGCTCGAGGGCCTTCACGCCCAGGCCCAGCAGCCGCAGCGTACGGTCGATGGTGGCGTGACGTTCGGCGTTGGCCACGACCCGAATGTTGGGCGCGCCCGTGAGCCCGTCCCGCTCGACATCCCAGCCCACCTGCTTCAACACGTGGTGGCGGGCCGCCGCCAGCCCGACGGTGTTTGCCGCCTGTCCACCCGTCACAAAGCCGAACGAAGCGCCGGCAGGCAGGCCGAGCAGCTCCTTCAACCAGCCTCCGGCTATGTCCTCGACCACGGCCGCGCCCGGGGACGTCATCGGATTGAAGGCGGGTTGGTCCCATCCGGTGGCCAGCACGTCGGCGGCACTGGCCGCGTCCAAGGCGCCGCCGACGACGAACCCGAAATAGCGCGGACCGGTCGTCGCCACCAACGCCGGTCCGACCGCCTCGGCCAGCTCGTCGATCACGGCCTCCGGCGGCGAGGGCCCGTCGGCCAGGGTGCCGAGGCGCGCCCGGAGGCGGTCCAGGTCGAGGTCGACGGGGAACACCGGCCCGCGGGCCGAACGCTCCCGGTAATCCGCGGCCCGCGCCGCCGCATCGACGAGGAGCTCACGGAATGAAGCCATGGCACATCTTGGTGCCGGCTGGCTCTCGAAGGGCGTTCTACCTGGCGCGCAGGTCGGTGACGAGGCGGACGATGAGCTCGCCCCGCCGCTGGCCCCACCGTGACCGGTGGGCTTCGGTGATCTCCCATCCCCGCCGGAGGAGATCGAGATGCCGTTCGATGTGGGCCTGGGGCCCACGGGCGTGGACGTCGCAGTCGATCGCGACGCAGCGCGCCGGATCTTCGACGCAGACGTCCACGATGTGGCGGCCGCTCGGGTAGGCGCACGTGACGGCGATGCCGGACGAGTCGAGGTCCCGGCCGATCGCGTCCGCCCACGCGCTCACCGGGCCCGCAGGCTCAAGCGGCCCCGGCGGCGAGTTGGCCTGGGCCAGGTAGGCATGCAGGAGCCCACCCTCGGGTGGGTCGGCCGAGTACAGGAAGAGCAGCCGCCTGCGGGCCCGCGTGACGAAGACGGTGAACAGGTGAGGATCCTCCGCGAAGCGCCATGACGAGGCGCCGTCGGTCGGCCCGAGCCCGAGCGACGCGACGACCACGTCGCGCTCGTTGCCCTGGAACGCATGGACGGTGCCGACGCGCAGGTCGAGCGCCTCCAGCTCGTCCACGTCGAACGCCCGCAGCGCCGCTTCCTCCAGCGCATCGGCCTGGGCCCGGAACGGCGTCACGACGCCCACGCTGGTCTGGCGGCGGCGGAGGAGAGCCCGAAGCTCCTCGATGACACGGTCGACCTCGACCCGCACCACACCACCGCCGTCGCGCGACCCCTCAAGGCGGACGAGGTCGACACAGTCCTTGGACGCCGTGGCCGGTGATCGGTTGGCGATGTGGACCCGTCCCTCGTAGATCCGTCGAGCCACGAACTCCACGAGGTGGGGGTCGGAGCGGAATTGCTCGTCGAGCACCAGGACGGGCCCACCGCCGGCGGCCACATCGAAGAGGCTGTTCCGCCGCACGTCGAGGCGAGCGGCGACCTCTGGGGACTCGTCGAGCTCGTGAGCGGCGAGCGCCGACCACAGCTGGTCGTCGGCGAGGAACGAGACGTGGCGTAGCTGGTGGGGGTCACCGGCGACGACGGCGCGTGCGCCCCGGAGCAGGGCGGGGGCGGCCAGGATCTGGTCGATGGAGGACGCCTCGTCGAGGATCACCAGGTCAGCGCGGGGACAGCGGGCAGCAGGTCGTCGACGTCGGCGAGCGTCCCCACCCAGAGCGGGAGGGCGGTGGTGAGCTTTTCGTCGCTGAGGCGCCGCAGCTGCTCGCGCCGCGCCGACCGTCCACTGCGGAGCGCCGTGGCCAGGGCGGCCACCGCGCCGAGCGTCGAGCGGTTCAAATGCCGCCCTGAGCGGCACTCGGCCGCGAGCCACCACCCGAGCGCGGCCCGGGCCTGGTCGTCGGCGGCTCGCAACTGCCGCCACGTCTCGCCGATGTCGAGGCCGCCCGCGGCGCTGAGCGCGGCCACGACCTTGGCGGTCCGTGCGGCGGCGACGAGACGGGCCAGGTCGGAAACCGAGACGCCGGGTGCCGCCCCGGCCAGGCGCCGGAGCCGTCTCTCCGCCTTGGCGCGCCGCCGTCGCCCCCACCACCACGTGGCGTGGGCAATGGCGCCGTCGAGGAGCCGGTCGGCTTCGCCCACGTCGACGGCCGGGTCGAACAGACCGGGCGCCTTGGCCCGTCCCTCGTCGAACTCGTCCTCGGGCGACGCGAGCAGCGCCTCCGCCCCCAACAGCTCGGCCACCTCGGCCCAGAGGCCGTCCCGCTCGGCGACGGCTCTCGCGAGGGTCGCGGCCGACGCCTCGATGGTGTCCTCGGACTCGGGCTGGAGCTGTCCCGCCGAGAGCCTGGCGGCGAGCGCCTCCCGTCGCTCGTTCGAGCCGAAGACCACAGGGTCGGGGCCGGGTGAGCGTTCGAGGAGGTCGAGGAGAGCGTCCACGGTGGCGTCGCTCTTGGCCGCGACCAGCACCGTCTCGCTGTGCGCCAGTGCGTCGCAGGCGATCGCTGCCAGGGTGTGCGACTTGCCCGTGCCCGGCGCGCCCGAGATCAGGGTGACGGGATCCGATCGGCTCCGCTGGACGGCCAGGCGCTGAACGGGGGTGAGGAGGAACGGCGAGTCCACGGCTGCTGGCTGCGCACCGGCGGTCGCCGGCGGCTGCGCCTCGTCGAGGTAGAGCCGGTGAAAGGCCGTGGTCGCGGTGAGGGGCCCGGCCGCCCAGGTCCGCAGTGACCCGGCCCGGCTGGCGCCACCGGTCTCGTAGGTTGCGTAGACGCCGGCGCCGGCCACGATGACGAGCCCGTCGCGCCGGCACAGCTCGTCGGGGCCCTGGTCGGCCGCGACAAGCCGGTGGGCCGGCAGCTCGGCTGCCATGGCCGCGGCACGGGCGAACTCCTGGAGCCGGGGTAGCCGGCCGAGCAGCCAGGCCGGCACGGCCACGTCGCTCAGCCCGTCGAGGGCGCCACCGCCGAGCTCGACGCCGTCGTCCAGCTCGCGCCGTTTGGCCCAGTCGCCGATGAGCGGGCTCACCTCCACGTCCCCCGCCGGCACGAGGGACGTGCCCCCCAGCCGATCGACGCGGACCGGCACGGTCACGAGCGGATGGAAGACGCGCCGGGACCGGCCGTCGCCCATCGGCAGCCGGCCCGCGACGAACAGCCAGCCGGCGCGCAAGGATCGCCGGGCGGGCCGGATCCGGTCGACGGCGGCCAGCCGCTCACCGAACTTGCGGTCGAGCCCGACCCGCCGACCTCCGGCGTCGGAGCCCGCCATCTGGAAGAACTGGCTGTCAGTGAGCGCGACCGCGGGCAGGAACAGCCGCACGGCGCTGATCGGCAACCACCGGAACCACTCGGTGGGCACGGCCAGCTTGCTGGGGCGCTCATCGGCGGACGGCGCCAGGTCGGCCAGGGCGAGGAGAATCCGGTTCGCCGTTGCCCGATCGGTCGCCTTCACCGCCACGACGGTACCGAGGCGCTGCCCCACGGCCGTGCGGTGCCGGACTCCTGCGGCGGCTGGGCGACAATGTCGGCGGTGGCCACGAACCCGGCGACGGTCGTCCTGCCGCACCGCGACGAGTCGGTCGAGGTGGAGCGGGACGACCGCGTGCGCTGCGCACCGTGCCGGGCGGTCGTGACCCGCGGTGCCCTCGCCGTCGAGCGGGGCGGCGCCCACGAGCACACGTTCCGCAACCCGGCCGGCTACTCGTGGACGGTCCGGTGCTTCGGTGACGCCAGCGGCTGCGGGTCAGCGGGGGAGTTCACGCCGGAGGCCACCTGGTTCGCCGGCTACCAGTGGTGCTACGCCCGCTGCAAGGCGTGCAGCAACCACATCGGCTGGTGGTTCGTGGGCTCAGGCCCGTCGTTCATCGCCCTGATCGCGTCCCGGACCGTCTGAGGGCGCGGCGAAACGGCCCGGGATGGGCCGCTTCGCTCGCTCGGCGATCCAGGCTGGCTACAGGTCGATGGTGACGGTCACCGTGCCGCAGTAGGTGGTGCCGAACACCCGGACGCAGATGGTCACCTGGATCTGGATGCGGACGGAGTTCAGCTCCGGCTGGGTCTCGGAGGACGAACCGACGGCCACGACC
Source organism: Acidimicrobiales bacterium (assembly GCA_050742295.1). Lineage (GTDB taxonomy): Bacteria > Actinomycetota > Acidimicrobiia > Acidimicrobiales > AC-14 > JAHFUQ01. The sequence continues at coordinate 12,210 of JBOGID010000399.1, forward strand.
TCGACGCATCCCGGTCGGTCGTCGTGACGGACCCGGCGACGGGCCCTTCTCGTAGGTCTCGGACGCAAGTCCGGGCTGGGCGGCGGCGATGGTGAGGGCGGAGGCAGGGCGGAGGCGAGGGCGATGGCGGCGAGAGCCTTGTTGAACATGTTGGGGTCCATTCCGGTTCGGTGGTCGGCGTGTCCGACGGGGACAGCGTCCGCCCACCCACCTGCCGGGACCCTGCCGGCCGCTTGCCGGCCCTGCGCTGCGCCAGGGCCGGGTTCTGCTCAGCCGGGTGTGGGGACCGGCGATGGCGCGCCGAACCCGTTAGCGTTCCCAGGCAAAGTCCGCTTCTGCGCCGCCAACCAGGCGACGAGACCGCCTTGGTGACCCTCGGCCTGGTCAGCTTCGAGCAGGAGAACACGTTCGGCGGCCCTGCCGCCGTTGCCACCGATCAGGAGGGGCCCGTCGTCGTCGGCGACCCGGCCGAGACGCCGGACACCTCGACTCCCGCCCCGGCCCCCGCCGACCTCCAGTCCGTCCTCGACCTCATCGACGAACTGATCGAGCAGATCCTGGGCAGCCTGTCCGGCGTCGCCTGCCGCCCGAAAACCTCGTTCCGGCCCCCGCTCAATTGCGGGGCTGGTTCGCGTCTGCCGGGCGCCTCGTTCGGCGCGGCTCAGGTCAGGACGCGGGGACCAGGGGTTCCGAGGCGCGACAGCAGGCGGGGGTCGCGGTGTGCCCTCGCCGCTCCTCGAGGTCGACCAACCGGACCGACGACAGGAGGCGGAGCAGCGGCCAGATCGGGTCGAGCGCACCGGTGCGAGCGGCCGCCGGGTGGGCGTGGTGGGAGTTGTGGTAGCCGTGCCCCAGGAGCGGGATGGCGAGCCAGGCGATGTCGTAGCCGGGGACCTCGGGGTGGGGCTTGCGCCCGAAGAGATGCCCGACGGTGTTGACCATCCCCATGATGCCGAGGTAGCAGACGAGGTGGACGGCCGTCGTGATCAGCACCTGGGTCAGCCCGAAGGCGATGAAGTAGGCGGCGGGGACGGCCAGCCGGAGGGGGAGGATCCACCGGGCCGGCGGGGGGTCGGCGGGTAGCTGGCGCCGGGCGACGGCGAACAGGTACGGCGAACCGAGCAGGACGGCCAGGGGCGGGCGCTCCCGGGGCGAGTGCGGGTCGCGGGGTGTGTCGGCGTACCGGTGATGCAGGCGGTGGACGGCGGCCCAGGATTCGGGGGATGTCCACACAATGACCCGGAAGTACGTGTCGAGGACGAGCGCCAACGCCGGGTGGGCCCGGAAGGCGTGGTGGGCCAGGCACCGGTGGGCGTAGATCTCGGTGACGAGGGCTGTGAGCACGGCCGAGGCCAGGCCGATGAACGCTCCGACGGGCACGGCGCGAAACGTAGCGTGTCGGCGCCGGCCGGTAGGGGGTCAACCCACGCCGAAATGTGGGCGTTTCCCGATTCCGGGCCGGACTGCGGGTCGTCATCATCGGCCCATGACCCCGGCGAGCATGTTGGCACCGTTCCTGGCGTCGTTCGTCCCGTTCGTGGCGTTCCTGGTGGCTGCCGCCGCGGCCGAGGAATCCCCGGGGGCGGAGTGGCTCGGCGCCACATCGTTCGTCCTCTACATCGCTGTCGGCCTTCCCTCGTGGGCCGCCGTCGCCGCCGCCCGCTCGGGCCTGATCCGGCTGGCGGTGACCGCCCTCCTGACCGTGGTCGCGGCCGGTTCGGCCGTGGCCGCGGCGACGAGCGACGACGCCCAGGCGGGGCTGAACGTGTTCTGGGTGCCGCTGGTGGCGTTCCCGTTGGCGACCGTCCTCTGGATCGGACAGAAAGGCGTCGACCGGCGGGCGACCGCAAGCGACGCCGACGCGGGGCGCCCGGCCTCGACGTCCGACCGGCTGGCTGCGGTGGTCGTAGACATGGTCATCCTGGGGGCAGGGCTCACGGTGCCGTTGACGGCGTTGAGCCACGCCCACCTGGAGGTCGTCGCTCTGTTCGCCGGCATCGGCGCCGGCGTCCTCTACATGGCTGTCCTCGTCGTCCTCCGCCAGCAGACGATCGGCCAGCGGCTCCTCGGGCTGGCGGTGGTCGATGCCGAGACACTCGGGCCGTGCCCGCCTGGTCGGGCGTTCGTCAGGAGCCTCATCGTCGTCGTGGAGGCCACCCTCGCGCTCTCGATGCTGGCCCCCGTCGCCATTGCCGAGATCGTGGCGGTACAGGCGACCGGCCGCAGCCTGTCCGACCGTCTGCTCGGGACGGCGGTCATCACCGTCGCCGGCCCCGGCGGGATCCCATGACGTCGCGACCCCCGAGGCTGGCCGTCGTCGCCTGGTCGGCCGTCTTCTCCGTCGGCGTGGTGCTGTTCGTCGCCAGCTACCTGCCGGTGATGAACCCCGAGCAGTGTCCGGCCAGCGTCACACAGGCGCAGATGGACGAGAGCCGCTGCATCGTCGGTTCCAACATCGGAGCGGGACTGGCCAGGATGGTCGGCGTCGTCGTCACCCTGGCCGGCGGCGTGGCTGGGCTGGTGGCACTGAGCCGCGGGCTCCGGGACTAGTAGGCGACAGCGACGACTTCGACGGGCGTCTCGACGACATCGGTCGTCGTGCGGAGGGGGACCTCCCGCAGCAGCCAGGTGATGGCGAAGGCGAGGACGAGCAGCGGTGTCGCCCACAGGAACACGGTCGTCAGGGAGTCGGCGAAGGCGCCGATGAACGGCAGCCGGGCCGCCTCGGGGAGCTGGCGGATGGCGTCCGGGGTCACGGCCGCTCCCTCCCCGAGAGCGACGCGGCTCCCGAGGAGGTTGTTGAACAGGGCGCCGAACAGGGCCACGCCGACTGAGCCGCCCATCGACCGGAAGAAGCTCACCGACGACGTCGCCACACCCAGCTCGGCCCGGCCGACGGCGTTCTGCGCGGCGAGGATCAGCGTTTGGATGGTGAGGCCCAGCCCGATGCCCATGAGGACCATGTAGGCCGTCACCGTCGTCTTGGATGTCCCCGTGCCCATGGTCGACAGCAGGAACATCGCCACCGCGGCCAGAGCGCAGCCCGCCAGGGGGAAGGCCTTGTAGCGGCCCGTCCGGGTGATGACCTGGCCCGAGATCGTGGAGGAACCGAGCAGGCCGAGCATCAGGGGCAGGAGCAGGAGGCCGGAGTTGGTGGCCGACGCCCCGTTGACCACCTGCAGGAACAGGGGCAGGAAGCTGATCGACCCGAACAGGGCCACGCCGATGACGAAGCTCACCGACGTGGACACGTTGAACGACCGGTTGGCGAACAGGTGGATGGGCACCATCGGCTCCTCGGCACCCCGTTCCACCGCCACCAGCACGCCGAACAGCGCCACCGTGGCGGCACCCAGGCCGAGGATCACCGGCGAGCCCCACTTGTGCTCCGTCCCGCCCCACGTGGTGAGCAGCACCAGGCAGGTGACGGCCGCGGTGAGCAGGGCCGCGCCCAGGTAGTCGACCTTGGGCCTGGGCTCGACGGCCGAGACCGGCAGCACCACGGCGGTGACCAGCAGGGCCACGACACCCAACGGCAGGTTCACGTAGAACACCCACCGCCACGACACCTGGTCGGTCAGGAAGCCGCCGAGGAGGGGCCCGCCGATCATGGCCGCGCCGAACACGGCCCCGAAGTAGCCCATGTAGCGGCCCCGCTCCCGGGGCGAGACCACCTCGGCGACGATGGCCATGGCCAAGACCATGAGGCCGCCGCCGCCGATCCCTTGGATGGCCCGGAAGGCGATCAGCTGGCCCATGGACTGGGCCACGCCGCACAGGACGCTGCCCACCAGGAACACGACGATGGCGATCTGGAACAGGCGCTTGCGGCCGTAGAGGTCGCCGAGCTTGCCGTAGAGGGGCGTCGACACCGTTGCCGCCAGGAGGTAGGACGTCACGACCCACGACAGGTGATTGAGCCCGCCCAGCTCGCCGGTGATGGTCGGGAGGGCGGTCGTGACGATGGTCTGGTCGAGGGCGGCCAGCAGCATGCCCAGCATGAGGCCGCTGAAGATCACCAGGATCTGGCGGTGGGAGATCTCGGGCGTGGCGTCGGTGGCGCCGTCCTTGGCCGTCATGGCCCCACCTCGTAGACGGCGTGGTCGAGGGCCGCATCCAGCACGTCGGCGATTGACGTAGTGCGGTCGGACTCCTCCCACCACGCCAGCGCCGCCCGCAGCGCGGCCAGGGCGGCGGCGACGAACAGGCGCGGCCGGGAATCGACCGCCATGTCCAGCCCGGAACGGTCGGCCAGCGCCTGCGCCAGTGCCTCCTCCACCTGCACGGTGGTGGCGAGATGGCGGGGAAGCAGGGCGGGGTAGCGCCGCACCAGCTCGTTGCGCAGCCGCCACCGCCGGGCCATGGTCGGCGCGTCGACCTCGCTCAGCAGCACGGCCCGCAGGGTGTCGATGGGCGGCTCGCCGACAGGACGGCCGCGCACGTCGGCGGCCAGCTCCTCGAGGACGCCGGCCTCGATGCCGACCACCGCCTCCTCCTTGCAGGAGAAGTAGTTGAAGAACGTCCGCACCGACACGTCGGCGGCGGCGGCGATGTCGTCCACGGTGACGTGCTCGAGACCTCGCTCCTGCACCAGGTCCTGGGCGGCGTGGGACAGGGCGTTGTGGGTGTCCCTCTTCTTGCGTTCCCGGAGCGTCGACGCGGCCGGCATAACTTGCAGTGTATGCAAGTTTGCACACGCTGCAACCGGATTGGCCGGCTACCGCAGCAGGGGCTTCACGTCCACGACGGGCGTTCCGTCGATGGCTTCCAGGGGGCGGACCTGGACCCGGTGACCGTCTACGGCGACGACCTCGACCTCGTGGAGCCCGATGGGGTTGGGACGGTCGGCCGACCTGGTCGTGAACACGCCCCGCTCCGGATTCGAGGGGTCGTCGCGCGGGTGCACGCGCAGCACGTCCCGACTGGCCCGGTGGAGCCACGTCAGCACGACCACGTAGTCGCCGGGCTGCAGGCCGTCCAGGCCTTCGAGCACCCCGGGCTCGAAGACGAGCCAGGCCTCGGGCGCCCCCTCGTTGCCCTGCTTGGGCGCTGACGCCGGGTCGGTCAGCGACGACTCCACCACGCCGATCGGCACTATCTCGAATCCCATGGTTTGGCAGGATGGCAGACGATGCACGAGGAGCGGTTCGTCGAGAACCCCGTGACCGGCGAGAAGTACGTGACGGGCCGGCCGAGACGCTGGCCCGGGCCACGCCCGCCCTCGGGATCGAGCTGCTGCTGGGCGCGCTCGCCGGCCTGGCCCATGAGGGCAAGACCCACAAGAAGGGCCGGCCCCGGCCCCTCCAGGGCGCCGTCATCGGCGACTTCTACCAGGAGGTGGCCGAGGTCAAGACGCCGCCGCCGGCCGTGCAGCGGGTCGTGCTGCCCGTGCTGGCTGCCATCGGCCACCGCCGGGGCCTGCGGCCGTACTGCCAGCGCCACTTCCGGCCGGGCGAGATCGAGGCCATCCTCGCCCACTGGGCCGCCCACCGCCGTGGGCCGGCAACCAGCCTCCGCAGTTGTAGGCCGCGGGCCCCCGGCCCGTGGGCTACGGGCCCGCGGGGACGGGGAAGAGGCGGAAGAACCGCTCGACCAGGCCGCGGTCACCCGACACCCGCAGCGAGCCCGAGCGCTCGGCCCACTCGAAGGCCACGGCCCCGAACGCGACGTGCTCGAGGGTGACGGGGTCGGTCTCGATGACCGCGTCGGGACGGTCTGCGGCGCCGCGCCGAAGGTCGATCACCCCGTCATCCACCGCAACCCGGAACGTGGCCGTGTCGAACCGCACCTCGACGAGCCCCCGCACGCCGGCCGCCGCCTCCGGGCTGAACAGGTTCTTGAGGGCGAGCATGGCGGCGTCGCAACCGACGGGCACATCGTGGGGGAAGGACGGCGAGGCGGCACCCCAACGCTGGAGGCCCATGAGGATCGGCTCCAGCCCGGCTCCCCACTCGGTGAGCTCGTAGACCATGATCGAGGTGGGTGGCGGCAGGCGGCGGCGCCGGACCACGCCCGACGCCTCCAGCTCCCGCAGCCGTTGGGTGAGGACGTTGGGACTGCCCTGGGGCAGCCCGGCCCGCAGGTCGCTGAACCGCTTGGGGCCGAACAGCAGGTCACGCACGATGAGCAGGGCCCAGCGCTCGCCCACGAGGTCGAGGGCGTGGGCCGAGGAGCACCCGTCGTGGTAGGTCCGCATGGCGTTCACCTTGCCCATCACCCTGCTCGCCACTGTACCACGAATAGTCCTAGTTCCGCAATTTCTAGTTGATTTCTACTAGTGATTAGTCCTAATCTAGGACTATGCGATCCACGACCGGAAGTCGACCGTCCGTACTCGTGCACCCGGTTCACCGGCGGCTCGCCCCGCTCGTGGCCTCGTTCTTCTTCGGCGGCGTGTGGCTCTGGGTGCCGGTCGAGAAGCTGTTCCTGGCCGAGATCGGGTTCACACCGAAGACGATCGGGCTCATGGCCGCCGCCTACGCCGCCGTCGTGCCGCTCCTGGAGGTCCCGTCCGGCATCCTGGCCGACCGTTGGAGCCGGCGCGGCGTGCTGGCCATCGGCAACGCCGGCGCCTTCCTCAGCGTCCTCGTCGGAGGGCTAAGCACGAACGTCGGCACCTACCTCGTCGCCGCCCTCCTCCTGGGCATCTACTTCGCCATGCAGTCGGGCACGTTCGACGCCATCGTCTACGACACCGTGCTCGAGGAGACGGGCTCGAGCGAGCAGTTCGAGTCGATGATCGGCCGGGTCCGCATGGCCGAGAGCGTGTCGCTCGTCGCCGGTGCCCTGGCCGGCGGCGTCCTGGCCGCCGTGACCGAGACCCGGATCACCTACTTCGCCACCCTGCCGTTCCTCGTGGTCTCGACCGCCCTCCTGTTCCGCTTCCGCGAGCCGCGGCTGCACGAGGCGGGCGAGCGCCGGACCCTGCGCCAGCACGTGGCGTTGACGGTCCGCACCATCGGCCACGACCGCCGCCTGCTCCCCGTGGCCGCGCTGCTCGTCCTCACCGCCCTGCTGACGCAGGCCGTCTTCGAGTTCGGGCCGCTGTGGCTGGTCGACGCCGGGTCCGGCGCCGGCGCCTACGGGCCGGCCTGGGCGGGCCTGATGGCCTCGCTGGGCCTGGGCGGGGCGCTCGCCGGACGCGTCCGGTTCGAGCGGCCCCGGGTCGCCGGCGCCTTCGCCGTCCTGCTCCTCGCCGCCACCTCGGTCTTGCTGGTCGGCCACCATGCGGCCCTCGTCACCGCCGCCCAGATCGTCGTGGCCGTGCTGTCGGTCGCCGCCGGCATCTACGTCACCCGGCTGCTCCACGACGCCATCCCGTCCGACATCCGGGCCGGCGTGTCGTCAACCGTCGGGGCCGCCACCTGGATCGCCTTCCTGCCCTTCGCCCTCGGCTTCGGCCTGGCCAGCGAACGGTGGGGCGTCCATGTGGCGGCGTGGCTGTTCGCGGTCGTGGCGGGCGCGGTGTCGGTGCTGCTGCTGGTGGTGACCGCCGCCCGGCCGCACCACGAAGACGCAGCGGCCGTCCCCGAGTTCGCCGCCGCCGCATAGCCCCGGGCTCAGGCCCGGACGGGCGCCCCCGTGAGCTGCGGCCGGTACACCGACTCGGGGTCAGGCACGGGCAGGCCCCGGATCCGGCACAGGAAGTCGAGGGTCGTCCGCCATGTCGCAGCATCCATCGACCCCACGGGCACCCCGTCGGTGAACACGTACTCCTGGGTCATCCGCCAGCCTTCGGGGGCGTCACCCGTGCGCTCGTCGGCGTAGCGGGCCGTCATGATGTCGAGCCCCGACTCCGGGCGATCGCGTTGGGCCTCCAACGCCGCCCCCACGGCCGTCCGCAGCTGGGCCACGGTCTCGTCCGCCAGCCCGTCCGACGCGATGACGCCGCTGGCGTAGACGTCGTCCCGTCCCACTCGGATGGCCCGGAGGTCGATGCCCGACTGGGTGCGGCGCCGGGGCATGGCGTCGACGAGCCCGATGATGCCGTCGACCTCGCCCCGGGCCATCGCCTCCCGGGCCGACACGTTGTCCAGCTCCACGAGTGCCGGGCGGGCGAAGCCCCGCCACTCCAGCGACGCCAGGAACTCGATGACCTGGGGGTTCTCGGGATCGCCGCCGAGGCGGGCGCCCGCCAGGTCGGCAACCGACACAAACGCAGACGACGACCGCACCATGGCCCCTACCGGGCTGCGCTGCACGACCATGGCCACGAAGCGGGCGGCGATGACGCCGTGGCGAGCCCGGGCCGACAGGTAGTGGTTGACGCTGGTCAGGGCGAAATCGGAGTCACCGCGGCCGACCAGCACGACGTTGTCGGGACCGCCCGAGGGGTCGAGGATCTCCACGTCCAGCCCGTGCTCGGCGAACAGACCGTTCACCGCTGCCGCCAGGTACGGCAGGTGGAAGCCGGGCAGTCAGTTCGGGCAGTAGAGCGTCAGGCGCACGTCACGGGCGGCAGTCACGCCCCTCATTCTGCCCCGCCGCGGGCCCAGCTCCACGGGTAGGCCTCGTCGCTCGCCTCCAGGGCCGCAGGCCCGAGCAGCAGCGGCTTGAACGTGTCGACCATGACCGCCACCTCCTCGGTGCGCTCCTGGCCGGCGGCCCGCTCCACGCTGCCGGGCTGGGGCCCGTGCACGAACCCGCCCGGGTGCAGTGAGATCGACCCCACGTCGATGCCCGACCCGGCCCGGCTCATGAAGTCCCCCGCCGAATAGAACAGCACCTCGTCGCTGTCCACGTTGGAGTGGTGGTACGGCACCTTGACGGCCCCCGGGTGCCAGTCGTACGGCCGGGGCACGAAGGAGCACACCACGAACCCCGGCCCCTCGAACGTCTGGTGCACGTGGGGCGGCTGGTGGATAGCACCCACGATCGGCTCGAAGTCGTGGATCGACAGCGCCCACGGGTACAGGCAGCCGGCCCACGCCACCACGTCGAAGGGCGAGGCCGGTATCCGGTGGCGGGTCAGGCCCGCCCGCGTGCGCACCAGCACCTCGTCGGGGGCGCCCGCCTCCGTGACAAACGGGCCGAAGGGGCCCCGGATGTCCCGCTCGCAGTACGGCGCCTGCTCAATGAACTGGCCGGCGGGCGAGAGGTAGCGGCGCGGGGGCCGCACGTGGCCACGCGCCTCGACCACCAGCAGTTCCGCGGTGGCGCCGTCGCGCACCACCCACCGGTGCGTGGTCGAGCGGGGGACCACGACGTAGTCGCCGGCGCTGACCGCCAGCTCGCCGAAGACCGACTCCAGCACGACCTCGCCCGACTGCACGAAGACCAGCTCGTCGCCCGTCGAGTTCCGGTGCAGCCGGCTGCTGCGGTCGGCCGCCACCCAGCACAGCAGCACATCGTCGTTGCCGAGCAGGACGTGGCGGCCCGCCACCGGGTCGCCGCCGCTGGGGACCTTGGGCGTGCGGATGTGACGGGGCAGCAGGGGCTGGTTGGCCACCAGCTCGGGCCGGTCGTCGGCGGCCTCCTCCACGCCGACCAGGGCCGACGGGGAGCGCAGGTGGTACAGCAGGGATGAGTCGCCCGAGAACCCCTCCTCCCCCATCAGCTCCTCGTAGAGCAGGCCGCCGCCGCGCCCTTCGCCGTCCGGCCTCGGCACCCGCACGTGGCGCTTGCGGGGCACGTCCCCGACCGCTCGGTAGTAGGGCATGGGTCAGACCTCCAGAGTTCGGGCCGGCAGGACCGTCCCGGTGACGTCGCCGAGTGAAACCAGGGGACGGCCGTCCCCGCCCGCCCAGCCGCGCAGGGTGACGGTGTCGCCATCCTGCAGGTAGGCCCGGCTCGTGCCGTCGGGGAGCCGCAGCGGGTGTTCGCCGTCCCAGGTCAGCTCGATCAGGCTGCCCTCGGTCCAGGGGTCGGGGCCCGACGTCGTCCCGCACCCGAACAGGTCCCCGGGCCGGGTAGCGGCGCCGTTCAGGGTGGCGTGGGCCAGCAGCTGGGGGATCGACCAGTACATCGTCGAGAACCGGGGGCAGCTGATCGTCACGCCGTTCAGCTGGAGCTCGATCTGGATGTCGTAGCCACCGCCTCCCGGCACCCGGTAGGGCGCCAGGGCGTCGAGTGTGACCAGCCACGGCGACACCGAGGTGGCGAACGACTTGGCGAGGAACGGCCCGAGAGGCTCGGACTCGACCAACTGGATGTCACGAGCGCTCCAGTCGTTGACCAGCACCAGGCCAGCCACGTGGTCGGCGGCGGCAGCTTCCGGGATGGGCTCGCCGAGGACGTTGCCGGCGCCCACCACGAACCCGACCTCGGCTTCGATGTCGAGGGCGGCCGTGGGTCGGACACCGGTCCGCACCCGGCCGTGGGGGCGGGTTACGCCGGTGCCCGACGCCACGATCGAACCCGTACGGCCGTGATAACCGCGCGGGAAGTCCCGCCAGTTCTCCCGGAGGGGGCCGGTGCCGGGCCGGAAGATGCGGGCCATGTTCACGGCGTGGTGGAGTGACGCCGAGAAGTCAACGAAGTCCCCCACCTCGACGGGCAGGGCCAGCTCGACATCCGTGACCGGGGTGCGAGTGGTGGCGACCAGCCTGTCCCCGGCGTCGATCATCTCGCCCAGCCGCGTGCGGACGCCCGACCACACCGCCCGGCCACAGGCCAGGAACCGGTTGAGCGATGGCTGGGCCAGCACGCCCGGCACCAGTCCGGCGATGACGTCGAAGGCGCCCGCGCTGGCCAGGGCGGCCAGGTCGATGACGTCGCCGTCGAGGGCGCTCACACACGTCGCGCCGCCGCCGGGCAGCCGCGCCACGCCGTAGGGAAGGTTCTCCCGCCCGAAGCCGTCCACGGTTACAAGTGCCCGCGCCGGGCCTGCTCGCGCTCGAACGCCTCGAAGAGGGCCTTGAAGTTGCCCTGGCCGAAGCCCCGGGCGCCGCCGCGCTGGATGATCTCGAGGAACAGGGTGGGCCGGTCGCAGACGGTCTCGGTGAAGACCTGGAGCAGCCAGCCGTCGGGCTCCTCGTCGACAAGGATGCCGAGGCGCTGC
>JBOGID010000400.1:0-2910 GCA_050742295.1 Acidimicrobiales bacterium
CCCGGCCCGCCCAGGTCGGCCAGGGCGATGGCGCGCGGCGGGGGCGCAGGCGGCGGGGGACCGGCCGAGGTGTCGCGGACGATGAGATGGACGGGACGGGGGCCGCGCGCCCAGACGTCAGGGCAGCTCCCGAACCGACCCTCGCAGACCACCTGGCACTCCGGGCAGCTGCAGGCCGTCGAGCCTGCCCTCATCGGGTGGTCGCACCCGTCCACGATCTGGCATCCGAACTCGTGGCACCAGCCCATGGCGGGGATAGCTTACTGACCGACCTGCGATTTTCATTCCTTCTCGGCAGGCGGGAGGCCGCGCTGGGCCTTGAGTCCGACTTCGGGCACACTGGCGGCATCCCTGCCGCAACCGCCCGTCCCTCTTCCGCGCTGGCGACCGCGGCCTGCTTGACTGTCCCTTCATGACCATGTGGGGAGGGGGCAGCGAGTCAGGTCCGTTCTCGCGACAGCGGCTCCCGTTGATCGCGGGCATCTGCGTGGCCGTTGTACTGGTCTTCGCCCTGGCCGTCGTCCTGCTGAGGCCTTCGGACGACGGCGGCGGTGGTGGTGACGACGGTCCGGTGGCTGCCGGCTCCGGCGGTGGCGGTGGAGGCCGCATCGTGTTCATCAGCGACCGGGACGGGAATTACGAGGTCTACGTGATGAGCGGCGACGGTTCGGGCGAGACCCGCCTGACCCGCAACAACAGCGCCGAGTCCTACCCGCGCTGGCTCCGCGACGGCAGCAAGATTGTCTACGAGAGCAACCGCGACCAGAACAGCGAGATCTACGCCATGAACGCCGACGGGTCCGACGAACGGCGGCTCACGTCGAACACGTTCGACGACCTGGTGCCCGACTGGTCGCCCGACGGCCGTCGGATCGCGTTCGTGAGCGACCGGGACGGGAACTACGAGATCTACCTGATGAACGCCGACGGCTCGAACCAGACCAAGGTCACCAACCACCCCGACGCCGACTTCGCGCCAAGGTGGTCCCCCGACGGCCGCAGGATCGTGTTCCAGAGCAGCCGGGACGGGGAGTCCGAGATCTACACCATGAACCCCGACGGCACCGGCATCGTCCGCCTCACCGACAACGAGGCCACCGACGAACTGCCCACGTGGTCGCCCGACGGCACCAAGATCGCCTTCCAGAGCGCCCGCAACGAGTCCACCAAGGTCTACGTCATGAGCGCCGACGGCAGCGACCAGCGCCGGATCACCGACAACCGCAACGGCGACTTCGCCCCCGCCTTCTCGCCCGACGGCACCCGGATCGCCTTCCAGAGCACCCGCCGGTCGGGGTCGGAGATCTTCGTGGTGCCCGTGGACGGCGGCCGCACGACCAGCCTGACCGACAACCGGTCCGGCGACTTCGTCCCCAACTGGCTGCCCGACTCGCCCCCGGCGACCATCGAACCCGTCCCGACCACGTCCCCGCCCACGACGGCCCGGGGCTCGGCGACCACCCGTCCGGGGGCGACGACCACTACGACGCGCCGGCTTTGAGGTTTCCGCGGCCGAGGCCGTAGTCTCGGCGCCCAGATGCAGCCAGCCCTCCGCAGTTCCGTACCCGCTGGCCGCACCGCGCCCGGCACCCGCCCCCGTAGCCGGTTCGCCGCCTACGTGGCCCTGACCAAGCCGCGGATCATCGAACTGCTGCTGATCACGACCGTCCCCACGATGGTCGTGGCCCAGCGGGGCATGCCCCCCCTGGGGTTGATCGCCGCCACCCTGGTGGGCGGGGCGCTGGCGGCGGCGGGCGCCAACGCCATCAACATGTACGTCGACCGTGACATCGACCGGATCATGGCCCGCACCAGGGGCCGCCCCCTCGTCACCGGCGAGATCCGGCCCGCCAACGCCCTCCGCTTCGCCATCGCCCTCGAGGTGGTGGCGGCCGTCGAGCTGTGGGTCCTGGTCAACCCCCTCAGCGCCGTCCTGGCCGTGAGCGCCACCCTGTTCTACGTCTTCGTGTACACGCTGTGGCTCAAGCGGTCGTCGACGCAGAACATCGTGATCGGGGGCGCGGCGGGCGCGGTGCCCGTCCTCGTCGGCTGGGCCGCCGTCACCGGCACCCTCGACTGGGCCCCGGTCGTGCTGTTCGCCGTGATCTTCGCCTGGACCCCGCCCCACTTCTGGGCCCTGGCCATCCGCTACCGGGACGACTACGCGGCCGCCGACGTGCCCATGCTCCCCGCCGTCGCCAGCCTGGCTTCCACCTCCCGCCGCATCCTGGCCTACACGATCGCCCTCTGGGCCACCACCCTCCTCTTCTATTGGGTCGGCCGCATGGGGACGATCTACCTGGTCGCAGCCTTGGCCCTGGGCGGGCTGTTCACCTGGCGGGCCTTCCAGCTGGCCCGGGACTCCAGCCCGGAACGGGCCATGCGCCTGTTCGGCTACTCGATCACCTACGTGAGCCTGTTGTTCGCAGCCATGGCCATCGACCAGCTCATCCTGAACTAGATGATTCCGCCAGCTCGGCCGAGGCCCAGCGGGCGGCCACGACCAGCACGGCTACGAGCAGGGTCAGGTCCCCGGCGACCCACATGATCCCGCCGCCCGCCCGCTGGTCGTCCAGGACGGACGGGCCCCATGTGCGGGCCAGGCGCTCGTAGGACTCGTAGAGCGGGCGCCCGGCCGAGAAGATGGCCAGGGCCAGGAAGGTGTTCTGGGGCATGCCCAGGGCCAGGTAGAGCAGCCGAGCGGGGTGGGAGGACAGGGGGCGGCGGCCGAGCACGGGCAGCCAGAACAGCAGGCCCGTCCCCAGGAACAGGGCGTGTTCGAAAGCGTGGACCTGGCGCTGGCGCAGGGCCAGGTCGAACAAGGGCGAGAAGTGGACCAGCCAGCCAGCGGCGGCGAAGGCCACCCAGCACACGACCGCCGCCGTGACCAGCCGGTACGCCCTCGTCGCC
>JBOGID010000401.1:0-1575 GCA_050742295.1 Acidimicrobiales bacterium
TTCCTGGCCTTCGAGGCCGCCAGCGGACGTGCTGCGTCCGAGCCCGAGCCCCGCCTTGACGCCGCCGACAGCCTGGCCAGCGCCGGGGACTGGCACGGCGCCGCCGAGTGGGCGGAGTCGGCGTGGCGACTCGCGCCCGAACGGGGCTCGGCCGCGGCCCGCACCCTCTACGCCCGCTTCCGGGACACCGGGGACGCCCGGCATGCCCATGAGCTGTTCGAGTGGCTGGAGGCACGTCTCGTCAACGCACCCGAGGGGCCCGAGGGCATCGGGGACGCACCGGCCATCGCCGACGGCCTGGCGGCGCGGCTCCCGTGGACGGGCCATGTGCCGGTTCCCGCCGGCGCCGTCGCGAGCCTGGCCGCGGGCCTGCGGTCGGTCGCCGCCGAGCAGCTTCGCGGCCCGATCAAGGTCACGGTGGCGCTGCCCGAGGCACCCAGCGCCCTGCTCGCCCTCGAACACCTCCTCGGCCGGCCCCTGAAGGTCCTGACCGGGGAGGTCCCCGAGCCCGACCCCCGGCTCCCCCGCGACCGGGTGCGGACACTGTCCTGGCGCCTCTACGGACCGGACCTCGCACCCGCCGTCCCCCCGCCCACGCCGCGGTCCCTCGGTGCCGTGCGGCTCACCGCGACCCGGTGGTACCGGCTGGAGACGGCGGTGACCGACGGCCGGCACCTCGCCGCCGCGGGCGGGACGATCAACGACCTCGTCTCCCTCGCCCTCCACCCCCAGCCCGGCCCCGCTGAAGTGACGCCGTTTGACTGGGTGCGGCGCTGGCAGGTCGTCTGCTGCGTGGCGCTGGCCGAGCGGGACGCCTTCGACGTGCTCTGCGATTTCGCCAACGGGCCCGAGGACTGGATCTGCGACGCCGCCCTGGCCGGGCTCGTCCACCTCGCCGGCCGCCGCCCCGACCTCCAGGACCGGATCCTGCGGTTCGCCACCGAGCACCTGGTGGAGAGCCTCAACCGGCTGGCTACCCTCGACCTCCCCCACTTCGGCTCCGAGTGCGACCTGTTCACGCTGCTGCCGGGCGTCCCCGACGACGAGACCGAGGGGGCGCGCCGGCTCAAGCGGCAGTGGCTGGAGGGCTAGCCGTCAGCAGTAGCGGACCAGCGTGGGGTAGGGGTTGACGTTGCCGCTCCCACCCGGGTGGATCTCGAAGTGGAGGTGGGGCGCCGCGCCGGAGGCGTCGCCGGTGTTGCCCACGTAGCCCACGACCGTGCCCGCGCTGACCCGGCCGCTGGCCCCGAACGAGTCGAGGTGGGCACCGAAGTACTCGTTGCCGTCATCGCCCCGGAGGTAGTACGCCAGGCCGCTGACCGACCCCGAACGGTGGGTCACGGACCCGCCCACGCTGGCCACCACGGGCGTGCCGCGAGGGCTGAGGATGTCATTGCCCATGTGCGTCCCGCCGCCCCATCGAGCCGCCCCGTAGTCGTTGCTGAACGCCCGCGGCCCCTGTACGGGACAGATCCAGTCCCCGGTGGCGGCCGTGGGAGCCGGTGCCGGGGTCGTCGCCGCCGGCCCCGCCCGGCTCGCCGGTGACGTGGGCGTGGGGGCGGCGGAGGCCTGGCC
>JBOGID010000402.1:0-6140 GCA_050742295.1 Acidimicrobiales bacterium
GAACGGGCCTGTCTACCTCGACGACGCCGGCGAGCTGCAGCTGCGCCCGCTGGCCGCCGAGACCGTCGCAACCGAGGTGGCGGCCACCAAGGACGCCGTCCTGGCCCGCCTGCCTATGGTCCCCTTGGCCGAGGCGATCATCGAGGTCGACCGGGTCACCCGCTTCAGCGACCGCCTCACCCATGCCGGCGGCGGCACGCCTCGGGCCCCCGAGCTCGAGCACCGCCGGAACCTCTACGCCGCCCTGCTCTCCCAGGCGTGCAACTTCGGCGCCACCCGCATGGCCGAGCTCACCGGCATCCCCGCCGACACCATCGAGTGGTACGTCCAGTGGTACCTGCGTGACGAGCCCCGCCTGGAGGCGGCCAACGCCGCGGTGGTCAACGAGCACCACCGCCAGCCCTTCGCGGCCCACTGGGGGGGCGGGACCCTGTCGTCCTCCGACGGGCTGCGCCTGCCCATGCGGGGCCGGTCGCTCACCGCCCGGGCGCTGTCGCGCTACTTCCTGGACCAGGGCGTCACCACCTACACCCACGTGTCGGACCAGCACTCCACCTACGGCACCCAGGTCATCGTCTCGACCGACCGCGACGGCCTGTACGTGCTCGACGAGGTCCTGGGCAACACCACCGAGCTGCCCATCCTGGAGCACGCCACCGACACCCACGGCCAGCTGCTGGCCACCTTTGCCCTCTTCGACCTCGTGGGCCTCAAGCTGTCACCCCGGATCGCCAAGATCGCAGACAAGCCACGTTGGCGGCCCCACCCGCCCAGCCACTACAGCCGCTGGCCCCTGGCGGGGCCCCTCCTGGCCGAGCGCGCCCAAACCGACGTCATCGAGGAACAGTGGGACGAGCTGTGCCGCGTCGCCGGCTCGCTCAAGCTCGGCTACGTGTCGGCCTCGCTGCTGGTGGCCCGCCTCCAGGCCAGCGCTCGCCAGCACCCCCTGGCCAAGGCCCTGCTGGAGTACGGCAAGCTCCTGCGCACGCTCCACGCCCTGCGCTGGTTCACCGACGAGGCCTTCCGGCGGCGCATCGGCCGCCAGCTCAACAAGGGCGAGTCCCTCAACGACCTCCGGCGCTTCATCGCCTACGCCGACGCCGGCAAGGAGAAGTACCGCCGCCACGAGGACCAGACCGCCCAGGCCCACTGCCTGATGCTCGTCGTCAACATATGCATCCTGTCCACCACGTGGTACATCCAGGACTCGGCGGAGGCCCTCCGGGCCGAGGGCCGGGAGGTCACCGACGAGGTCATCGCCCACACCAGCCCCGGCCACTTCGGGGCCCTGAACCCCTACGGGACGCACCCCATCGACGTGGCGGCGGTGCTCGGCCGGGGCCGACGGCGGCCGCTTCGGCCGGCCCGGCCATGAAGCCGCGCGAGCTGCTCAGACGGCTGGCTGACGGTCAGGTGGCGAACGTCCGCTTCGCCGACGCCGAGCGCCTTGCCCAGGCTCTCGGCTTCGAGCTGGACCGCGTGCGCGGCAGCCACCACATCTACCGCCATCCCGGCGGCCAGCGCCTGAGCCGCCAGTCTCGGGGGGGCAGGCCAAGCCCTATCAGCTCCGCCAGCTCCTCGAGTTGGTCGAGCGCCACGCACTTCGCCTCAAGGAGGACGACGAGTGACCGAGTACCACATCAACATGTTCTGGAGCGACGAGGACGAGGCCTGGGTCGCCGACATCCCCGACCTCCGCCACTGCTCGGCCCGGGGAGCCAGTCCCCAGGAGGCGCTCGCCGAGGTGCTCGAGGCGAAGCAGGCGTGGATCGAGTCCGCAACCGAGCACGGCGACCCCATCCCGGTGCCTCGGCACCGGCCAGCGATCTACTCATCCGGTCGAACCTGACGAGAGTTCAACAGCCGCTAATCCCCGTTAGTAGCTGGATTCTTTGCCACTTTGGCGCGTTTAGCCCGGAGACCCCATCTTCACCGGCACGATGTATATAGCGCCTTTTCGTGCCGGGCAAGGGCCGGCTCAGGAAAAGGCGTCGCCTCGGCCGACCAAACCCACAGACGGGATCTCGACCCGGCGATCGGGGCCCGCGACGACCTCGCCGATGACCTCGCCTTCGCCCATCGCCGCGACGGCAGACGCCGCAGCGGACTCGGGTACCACCACGCACAGGCCGATGCCCATGTTGAAGGTGGCGTACATCTCGGCCGCCGTCACACCTCCGGCGGCCGCCACCACACCGAAGATGGGCGGCGGCTCCGGCAGCTGATCCAGCACGTAACCGACCGGCGACGACAACCGCAGCACGTTCAACAAGCCGCCGCCCGAGATGTGGACCATTCCGTGCACGGGCACGCCCGCGGCCCACAGCGAACGGGCCGCTCCCACATAGATGCGGGTCGGCTCCAGGAGGGCATCCGCATGCTCACGCACGCCAGACTCCCCCAGCGCCCGCCGAGCCAAGGAGAAACCGTTCGAGTGCAGGCCCGAACTTCGCAGTCCGACCACGACGTCCCCCGGCACCACCGCAGCACCGTCCACCAGCGGCCCGGCCTGCACGCCCAAGGCGGTACCGACCAGGTCGAACACCACAGGGTCAGACGGCCTACGAGCGGCCAGCAGCGTCGCCACCTGGGCGATCTCGCCACCCACCACGGCCACTCCCGCGGCGTCGGCGCCAAGGAACATGCCTCGTGCCAACTCACCCAAGACGTCCTCGTCGACCGAGTCCAGCGCGATGTAGTCCACCATCGCCACCGGGTCGGCCCCGACGCAGATCAGGTCGTTGACGTTGTTGGCAACGACGTCGACGCCGATCCCTTCGTATCGGCCGACCAAACGAGCGATCTCGATCTTGGTGCCGACCCCGTCGGTCGTGACCGCGATCGCCGCCGCCCCGCCGCCCACGGAGAGCACCGACGCGAAGTGCCCGGAACCGATCCCGGCCAGCACCCGAACGCCCGGGCGAGCAACCCGTGTCTTCTCCAGCCACGGGCGCATGACCCCGGAGAACGCCGCCTGCTCCCGTTCCTCATCGACTCCCGAGGACGCGTAATCCCCCACACGCGCACCCTAGTGGGGGAGAGTTGTCGGCTCGTGGCGTTCAGGAAAGACTAAGCCGCTCATGCTCGATGCCGTCTGGCTCATCCCGGCTCTGCCGCTGGCAGGCTTCCTCATCCTCCTGGCGACCGGGAGGCGGCTCGGCGACCCCCGGGCCGGCTACGTCGCCACAGGCGCGATCGCCGCCTCTTTCCTCGTCACCCTCCTCGTCTTCCTCGACCTCCTCGGCCACCAAGGCGAAGAGCGCACGTTCACCAAGACGCTCTTCACGTGGGTCCCGGCCGGAGGCCTCGAGGTCAACGCCGGCTTCCTCGTGGACCAGCTGTCGATCACGATGGCCTTGTTCGTCACCGGCGTGGGCAGCCTGATCCACCTGTACTCGATCGGCTACATGCACGGCGACGCCAAGTACCCGACCTTCTTCGTCTACCTGAACCTGTTCGCCTTCTCGATGCTGATGCTCGTCCTGGGCGACAATTTCCTCATCACGTTCCTCGGGTGGGAGGGCGTGGGGGCGTGCTCCTACTTCCTCATCTCCTTCTGGTTCGATCGCCCCACCGCCGCCACCGCCGGCCCCAAGGCGTTCATCACCAACCGGGTCGGCGACTTCGGGTTCATGCTGGCCATGTTCCTGATCTTCACCGCCACCGGCAGCCTGGCCTACACCACCGTCTTTGCCGAGGCCGAGACCCTCACGCGCACCACGGCCACTGCCATCTCCCTCCTCCTCTTCGTCGGCGCCTGCGGCAAGTCGGCGCAGCTACCTCTCTATGTGTGGCTACCGGACGCCATGGAGGGCCCGACGCCCGTCTCCGCCCTGATCCACGCCGCCACCATGGTCACCGCCGGCGTCTTCCTGATGTGCCGGGTCAACCCCATCCTCGACCTCGCCCCCACGGCCCTCACCGTCGTGGCCGTGGTCGGCGCCGTCACGGCCCTGTTCGCGGCGACCATCGCCTGCGCCCAGAACGACATCAAGAAGGTCCTCGCCTACTCGACCATCTCCCAGCTGGGCTACATGTTCCTGGCCGTCGGCAGCGGTGCCTACGTGGCCGCCATCTTCCACATGGTCACCCACGCCTTCTTCAAGGCCCTCCTCTTCCTCGGGGCCGGCTCGGTCATCCACGGCCTCCACGACGAGCAGGACATGACCCGCATGGGCGGCCTCCGGAACTGGATGAAGGTGACCTACGCCACCTTCATCGTGGGTTGGCTCTCGATCGCCGGCGTGCCCCCGTTCTCGGGCTTCTGGTCGAAGGACGAGATCCTGGCCTTCGCCTGGGAAAAGTCCCCGGTCCTCTGGGCCATCGGCCTCTTCACCGCCCTGCTGACGGCGTACTACATGAGCCGCCAGGTGTTCCTCGTCTTCTTCGGGGACGAACGGTGGGAGAAGGCGGCCCCCGCCCACGCCGCCGGCCACCACGCCGCCGGCCACCACGGCGACTCGAACCCGCACGAGTCGCCAGCCACGATGCGGATCCCGCTCATCGTCCTGGCCGTGCTCGCCGCCTTCGGCGGGCTCCTCAGCCTGCCCTTCGCCGGCTACAAGCTCGAGCACTTCCTCGAACCGGTCTTCGGCGAACGCCTCCACCACCTCACCCTCAGCTCGGGCAGCAAGCTCGTCCTCGCCCTCGTTGCCATCGCCGCGGGCCTCATCGGCATCGGCATCGCCGCCCTCATCTATCTGAAGAAGCGCCTGAGGCCCATCGAGCCCGAGATCCTGCAGCGCGCCTGGTACGTCGACGACCTCTACTCCCAGGTCATCGGTGAGGGCGGAAGGGCCGCCGCCGACCTGGCCGCCGCCTTCGATGCCAACGTCGTGGACGGGGCCGTCAACGGGACGGCCACAGCGGTCAGAGCCACCGGCAGCCGGCTCCGCACCATCCAGACCGGCTATGTCCGGAACTACGCCCTGGCTGTCGGTGCCGGGGCCGTGGGCATTCTCGCCTTCGTGGTCTCCCGCAGCTGAGATGAACGACCTCAGTTTCCCGCTGCTGACGGCCATCGTCCTCGTCCCCGCCGTTGGCGCCGCCATCGCCGCCCTCACGCCGCGGGACAG
The DNA here is from genome assembly GCA_050742295.1 of Acidimicrobiales bacterium. Classification (GTDB taxonomy): domain Bacteria; phylum Actinomycetota; class Acidimicrobiia; order Acidimicrobiales; family AC-14; genus JAHFUQ01. Next base: position 5,076 of record JBOGID010000402.1, read on the forward strand.
CGCGCAAGCAATCAAGGCCATCGGCGCGGCAGCCTCCGGCGTCACCGCCATCCTCACCATCTGGCTCCTGATCGCCTTCGACAAGGACGCCACCGGGTTCCAGTTCGTCAGCGACCACCAGTGGATCGAGTCGTTCGGCATCGCGTGGAAGCTGGGCGTGGACGGCATCGCCCTGTTCCTCGTGGTCCTGACCGGGATCATGTTCCCGATCGCCATCTTCGGGCCCCACGTCCACCACGACTTCAAGGGCTACGTGGCCTGGATGCTGGTCCTCGAAGCGGGCTGCCTGGGCGTCTTCCTCAGCCTCGACCTCTTCCTGTTCTTCGTGTTCTGGGAGATCGTCCTCGTCCCGATGTACTTCCTCATCGGGGGCTGGGGCTACGAGAAGCGGGTTTACGCGGCCCTCAAGTTCTTCCTCTACACGATGCTCGGGTCGGCCCTGATGCTCGTCGGCATCCTGACGTTGGTCTACCTGCACCGGCGCGCCACCGGCGGCCCCCTCACGTTCGACCTCGTCGAACTGGCCGAGTCCCAGTCGATCGCCGAATCCACGGCCCGGTGGCTGTTCCTGGCCTTCGCCGCCTCGTTCGCCATCAAGGTGCCGATCTTCCCCGTGCACACGTGGCTGCCCGACGCCCACACCGAGGCCCCCACGGGCGGCTCAGTCATCCTGGCCGCCATCCTGCTGAAGCTCGGCACGTACGGGTTCCTGCGGTTCGGCCTCTACCTGTTCCCCCAAGCGGCGGTCGACCTCGCGCCGCTGTTCCTGACCCTGGGCGTGATCGGGATCCTCTATGGGGCCATCGTCGCCACCATGCAGAAGGACCTGAAACGGCTGGTCGCCTACTCGTCGGTGGCCCACCTCGGCTTCATCGTGCTGGGCACCTTCGCCATCACCACCCAGGGCCTGCAGGGTGGTCTGCTGCAGAACATCAACCACGGCCTGTCGACCGGCGCCCTGTTCCTGCTCGTGGGCATGATCGCCGACCGGCGACACACCCGCGAGATCGCGCACCTGCGCGGGCTGCAGAAGGTGGCGCCCCTGTTCGCCGCGGTGTTCACCGT
>JBOGID010000403.1:0-5412 GCA_050742295.1 Acidimicrobiales bacterium
GGTGCGGATGCCCCACCCGCTGAACAGGTCGTCGCCGACCAGCAGCCTGCCCACGATCTCGGCCTTCTCCTCGTCGACGATGCCCGTCCAAAGGCAGTGGCCCATGTTCGAGGCCAGGGCATCGATCTGGCGCTTCTCGTAGTCGAGGCCCATGGCGAACCAGCCCCGGTCCTCCACCCAGAAGTCGCGGTTGAAGTTCTCCTTGAGGGACCTGGCCTTTTCCCGGAAGCGGGTGGCGGTGGCCACGTCGCCCGCCTCGTCGGCGAAGTAGGCCCGGGCCAGGTAGGCGGCGTACGTGTAGCCCTGCACCTCGCACAGGGCGATGGGCGCCCGGGCCAGGGTCCCGTCGGCGAACCGGATGCCGTTCCACGAGTCCTTCCAGCCCTGGTTCTGCAGGCCCCGGTCGGAGTACCGCTTGTACTCGACGTAGCCGTCGCCGTCCTTGTCGCCGTAGCGCTCGATCCACTCCATGGCCCGGTCGGCGTGGGGGAGGAGGGCGTCGACCGGCTCGCGGGCCAGGCCCCACCGGCGCAGCTCGCCCAGGAGCATGACGAACAGGGGGGTCGAGTCAGCCGTGCCGTAGTAGACGCGGCCGCCGCCCAGCGACAGCGTCGGTGCGTCGCCGAAGCGCATCTCGTGCAGGATCCGGCCCGGTTCCTCCTCGGTGCGGGGGTCGACCTTGGTCCCCTGGAAGCGGGCCAGGGTCTGGAGGACGCCCAGGGCCAGCTCCGGGTCCACCAGCAGGGCCATATAGGACGTGAGCAGCGAGTCCCGCCCGAACAGGGTCATGAACCACGGCGCTCCGGCCGCCACCACCGTCCGCTCGGGGTAGTCGGGGTCGAAGATGCGCAGGGCGCCCAGGTCCTCGGCGCTCTGGTCGACCACCGCCCGCAGCTCGGTGTGGTCGGTCTGCACGGCGGGGACGTCGCGCCGCCACTTCTCCAGCCGGGCCTGGGGCGTGGCGCGCTCCACGGGCACGCCGCACCGGTACCGCGGCTCGATCTCCTCGTGCTCGATGATCGTGCTGAACTGCAGGCACGTGTTCCACTCGCCCCGGGCCGGCACGATCAGCTCGAACGTGGCGATGTTGGCCGACAGCTGGGGCGCGTTGGTAATCGAGACCCGCAGGCCCTTGTGGGTCCCACCTCGCCGGTAGCGGAACACCATGTCGCCCCCGTCGGCCTCGATGAGGACCTCACCGTCGCCCCGGACCCGGCCCTCTTTGACCTCGAACAGGTCGGCGAAGTCGGCGTTGAGGGTGATCTCGAGCGAGCAGTAGGCCGCCTCCTCGCCGTAGTTGCGGATGGAGATGTCCTCCCGCATGCCCCGGCCCACGTAGCGGGACCGGGTGACGAGCAGGGCGCTGTCGGCCTGGCCCGTCCGGGGACGGGACCGCTGGACGAACACGGCCGCGAAGGGGTTGGACCGGGCCGCCGACAGCGGCTCAGGGGGTTGCTCGTTGACCCGGACCTCGAACCGGGACAGGAACCGGGTGTCGCGGAAGAACAGGCCCTGGGGCGTGTCGGGGAACATGTCGCCCGACCCCCCCGAGATGCAGAAGGCGGGGCCCTCGACCAGGGTGACGGCCCCGACATGGGGCCCCACCGAGGGGCTCTCGCCGGAGAACGCCCAGGGATCGGTCACCGGCGGGGGGCAGGCCCCCCTCCGGCCCTCCCCCCAAGGGCGACTGCGGCCTGCGGCCGCAGGGGGGCCATCCGGAGGAGCCGCCTCTGGTGGCGCGGGCGGCCGGCGGGATCAACCGCCATCGGTCCGGCGAAAGTGGTCACGAGGTCGAGGTACACATGTCTGGTGGTTGAGCCACAAAGCGTAGTAGCGCGCCGAGGCCGCCCAGACACCGGGCGGCCCCTATTTCCACTACGGGCGTAGGAGTAATAAGATGCGTGGTCGTGGAGGAACCGCTGTTCTCCATCGAGGGTCTGCGGGTGGCGGCCGTCGATTCAGACCAACACCGCACCGAGATCCTGAAGGGCGTCGACCTCGAGGTACGTCCCGGGGAGGTGCACGCCCTGATGGGCCCCAACGGGTCGGGCAAGTCGACCCTGGCCAACACCCTGCTGGGCCACCCCGACTACGAGGTCACGGCCGGCTCGGTCCGCCTCAAGGGTGAGGACATCACGTCCTGGTCGTCCGAGGCGCGCGGCAAGGCCGGCATGTTCCTGGCCTTCCAGTACCCCGAGGAGATCCCCGGCGTGTCGGTGGTGCAGTTCCTGCGCCAGGCGCTGTCCGCCCGCAAGGGGATGGACCTGTCGGTCCTGGAGCTGCGGGTCGCGATCATGGAGTGGATGGGGCGGCTGGGCATCGACCCGTCATTCGGCGACCGCTACCTCAACGAGGGGTTCTCGGGGGGCGAGAAGAAGCGCAACGAGATCCTCCAGATGGCCCTGCTCGAGCCCGTGTTCGCGGTGCTCGATGAGACCGACTCCGGGCTCGACATCGACGCCCTCAAGATCGTGGCCAAGGGCGTGCAGGAGGTCCGGGCCGCCCACAAAGACCTCGGGGTGCTGCTCATCACCCACTACCAGCGGATCCTGCAGTACCTGGAGCCCGACGTCGTCCACATCCTGGTGGACGGCACGATCGTGGAGAGCGGCGGCCCCGACCTGGCCCGCCGGCTGGAGCGCGAGGGGTACGACTCGTGGCGGTGAGCGAGCCTCTCGCTGACACGCTTGACGGCCGGACCGTCCGGAAGGACTTCCCGATCTTCGACCGCCCGGGCGCGACCGGGCCCCTCGTCTACCTCGACTCGGCGGCCAGCTCGCAGAAGCCGCGCGTCGTGCTCGACGCCATGGACCGGTACTACGAGACCACCCACGCCAACGTCCACCGGGGCGTGTACGCCATCGCCGAGGAGGCCACCGCCCAGTACGAGGCGGCCCGCGCCACCGTCGCCCGGTTCATCGGGGCTCCCTCGCCCCGTGGCGTGGTGTTCGTGAAGAACGCCACCGAGGGCGTCAACCTCGTCGCCCACACGTGGGCGCGCGCCAACCTCAAGGCGGGCGACGCCGTCCTGCTCAGCGAGATCGAGCACCACGCCAACTTCGTGCCGTGGCTCATGCTGCGGGAGGAGCGGGGCGTAGAGCTGCGGTTCCTGCCCCTGGGCGACGACGGCTACCTGGTCCTCGACGAACTCGACCGCCTGCTCGACGGCGTCAAGCTCGTCGCCGTCACGGCCATGTCGAACGTCCTGGGCGTCCTGCCGCCCGTGCGCCGCATCGCCGACGCGGCCCACGCTGCCGGTGCGGTGGTGCTGGTGGACGGGGCCCAGTACGTCCCCCACCTCACGACACGGGTGAACGACCTGGGCTGTGACTTCCTGGTCTTCTCGGCCCACAAGATGTGCGGCCCGACCGGCATCGGGGCGGTGTGGGGCCGGGAGGACCTGCTGGAGGCCATGCCCGCCTTCCTGGGCGGGGGCGAGATGATCCGCGACGTGCGCCTCGACGGCTGGCTGCCCAACGAGCTGCCGTGGAAGTTCGAGGCCGGTACACCACCCATCGCCGAGGCCATCGGGTTCGGCGCCGCCGTCCGCTACCTCAACGCCCTGGGCATGGGCGCCGTCCGGGAGCACGAGCTGGCCCTGACCGGGTACGCACTGCGCACCCTCAAGGAGCGCCACGGCGACGACTTCACGGTCCACGGTCCGGCCGACCTGCGGGAACGGGGCGGGGTCGTGTCCTTCGAGTACAAGGGCATCCACCCCCACGACCTGTCCCAGGTCCTCGACCAGTCGGGCGTCTGCATCCGGGCCGGCCATCACTGCGCCAAGCCCCTGATGCGCCGCCTGGGGGTTGCCGCCACGGCCCGGGCCTCGTTCTACGTCTACAACGACGAGGAAGACGTCGATGCCCTGTCCGAAGCCCTGATTTCCGCTTCCGACCTGTTCGCGGCGTAGGTTCCTCGGGCAACGATGGCCGGGCTCGAAGACCTCTACCGCGAGATCATCCTCGACCACTACCGCAACCCGCGGAACCGGGGCGACCTGCCCGTGCCGCCCGCGCTGCGGGTCGAGGGCTTCAACCCCCTCTGTGGCGACGAGGTCGTGGTCTACGTCGACCTGACGTCGGGCGCCGTGCTGGACGTCAAGATCACCGGCCACGGCTGCTCGATCAGCCAGTCCTCGGCGTCGATGATGTCGGGCGCGGTCAAGGGCCGCACCGTCGACGAGGTCCGCAAGCTGATCCGGGCCTTCAAGGCCATGATGTCCATCCACGAGTCCCGCCTCGACGGCGACGGCCAGGAGGTCGAGGAGGCGGTCCTGCCCGACCCGGCGGTGATGCTGGGCGACCTGGAGGCGCTGCGGGGTGTGGTGAAGTTCCCGGTGCGGATCAAGTGCGCCACCCTCTCGTGGAACACCTTGGCCCAGGCCCTCGACGAGTCCGAGGCCGAAGCCCGCTGACCGTGCGCCTCGCTCGGGGCGGTGCCGCCGCGCTCGTGCTGCTGGCGGGGCTGGGTGCGTGCAGCGACGGCCGTGGGAGCGAGTCGTCATCGCCGACGACGGCCCCGCTGCCGGGCGCGACCACCGCTGTGGGCGGGATTCCGGCGCCGGCCGCCGACTACTGCGGGCTGGCCCGGCTATACGCCAAAGCCTTCGAGCGGTTCGGCCAGCCCGGGACTTCTCTGGAGCTGCGCTCCTACTACCGCGACGCCACGGCCGCCATGGACCAGGCTCTGCCCCTGGCGCCCGCGGAGATCAGGTCCGACCTCCCGGTGGTGGCCGACGGTCTGAAGGCCCTCGTGGCCGGGCTGGAAGGCATCGGGTACGACTTCAGCCGGGTGTCGTCCCTGCCGCCCAACCTCATCGCGCGCATGATGTCCCAGCAGCTCATCCAGGCGTCGACCAAGGTGGCGACCTACAGCCGGGACACGTGCGGGATCCCCTGAACTCGTGAACTCGTGAACGGGGACCGCATCCGCGACCTGCTGGGCGCAGGCGAGACAGTGCTCATGCCCGGCGTGTGGGATGCCCTGTCGGCCCGCCTCGTGGCCCAGGCCGGGTTCGAGGTCTGCTTCCTCTCGGGCTACGCCACCGCCGCCACCCTGCTGGGCCTGCCCGACTTCGGGTACCTGACCCAGCCCGAGATGGCCGAGGTGGCCCGGCGGGTGTGCACCGCCGCCCCCGGCGTTGCCGTGGTGGTGGACGGGGACACCGGCCACGGCAACGCCCTCAACACCATCCGGACGGTGCAGCTGTGGGAGCAGGCGGGCGCCGCCGGCATCTTCCTCGAGGACCAGGTGTGGCCCAAGAGGTGCGGGCACATGGCCGGCAAGCGGGTCGTGCCCCGGGAGGAGTGGCTGACCAAGCTGCGGGCCGCCGTCGACGCTCGCGACCGGCTGTTCGTGGTGGCCCGCACCGACGCCCGGGCCGCCATCGGGCTGGACGAGGCGTGTGAG
>JBOGID010000404.1:0-2241 GCA_050742295.1 Acidimicrobiales bacterium
CCCACGGGCTCATCGACGAGTACCGGCTGTTCATCGAACCGGTGGTGCTCGGGACCGGCAAGCGGCTGTTCGAACCCGGCGCCGCGCCCACCGCCCTGCGGCTGGTCGAGAGCAGGCCCATGGGCAAGGGCGCGGTGCTGGCCACCTACCAGCCCTCCGGAAAGCCAGCCTACGGCGAGTTCCAAATGGAAGAGGGCTTCGGCCTACCCGACACCTGAGGAGCATCGGTCTCCCGACACACCGTGCCCACCAACTGCGACCGCTGCTGCTCCAGAACGGAGCACGGACGGGCCGGGAACGCATCAAGCCAGCGATGTAGCGGGGCCTTGGTGGCCGCGGCCGTGTTCGCGTCGAACGCGGTGCAGCCCGCACACCCCGACTGGTCGTGAGCGGCGACCTCGCTGTCCGGCCGGAACGGGCAATGATGACGCACGGGGCTCCTCCGCGCTCACAAGTGGCCGCATGAGGGCCGTCACCCAAGGAGCCATGAGCCCGGGAACGGCCGCTCACCTCGCCTGCCGGCTCATCCACCCTTGCCCGATGTGTCGAACATGTCGATTGCGGGCCTCGCGGAGGAGACACGATGAGACCGCTTCGCGCGGGCGCGACGCTGCTCGCCGGCTCGCGCCACTTCGCCGACGGGACGCAGCTCGGCTACCTCCGCCAACCCGACGGCGACTACGTCACGCTCGACCCGCCCGGGGGCGCCGAAAGCAAGGCGCTCGGCATCAACAACCGCTGCCGGATCGTCGGGGAGGTCAAGGACGCCGGCGGCCGCATCCGGGGCTTCCTACACGGCCTGGCTCGCTGGTGGTGGACGTACAGGCTCGTCGACGGTCCCGGCAACCCCGGCGAGTCGATGGCCATCGACATCAACGATCGCGGCGACATCCTCATCCCCGCTCCGGGCAGCATTGAGCATCTCGTCGATCTCGTCGCGTGAGCGCCGGGTCGTCGCCTCCGGCGCCGGGGCGCCGGTTCCGTGCGGGCGACAGAGAAGCGGACGCGGCTGTTCAGTGCGCCCCGACGGTGATCTGGGACACCCGCCGAACGGGCCAGCCGTGGCGTTCAGCCGCTGACCGGCCGGATGTCGTCTGCTTCGCTCTTGTCCAGCAGTTCTGTCTGTTGCGCTGTGCAACCCCGGGGTCGAGGGGCGCTGCGACGGGCTCAGCCCGCCACGCTCGGCTTCGGGGGCGACAGGGTCAAGGGCGCCCCCTCTTTGAGGAGGCCGCCCGTGGGTGCTTCGTTGGTGGACAGTCGTGTGGTCGGCCGGGTAGCTGGCCTGTGGCGCTACCCGGTCAAGTCGCTGGCTCCCGAGAGCCTCCAGGAGGTCGGCGTGTCGTGGCACGGCGTGTCCGGAGACCGGCGCTGGGCGTTCCTGGACGAAGGCCGCATGGGCAGCGGGTTCCCGTGGCTGACAATGCGGGAACGGCCGGACCTGGCCCGGTACCGGCCGTCGTTCCGTGTGCCGGATCGGCCCGACCGGTCCCCGGTCGTGGTCTCCACTCCGAACGGTGACGTGCTCGAGATCACCGATCCGGCCCTGGCGGCCGAGCTGGGCGGCGGGGTCCGCGCCGTCAAGCAGGATCGGGGAGCCTTCGACGCTCTGCCGCTTTCGCTCATCACAACCCAGACCGTGGCGGGCCTCGGCGAGCTCATCGGCGGCGAATTGGCGGTCGAGCGGTTCCGCCCCAATGTGCTCGTGGAGGCCCATGGTGACGCTGAGCGAGATCGACGCTGCGATACGGGAAAGCTGGGCGGCCGACACGTGTTTGCCTGGCGACGCCGAGCGACGCCCGTGGTCGCTTAGCGCCGGGGTCGCACCGCGATGGAGCTCGATGAGGGCGCCAATCGCGGCCCCGAGCTGATTGAGCCGGTCGATCCCGACGCAGACCCGCCCGGCTTTCCGGCCAAGCCTCGTGCCGCGTGTGTCCCGCAACTGCCCTGTGATGTCGTCGGGGGCGACACAAACGAGCGGCCGACGGTTTACGGTTCGCGGCATGGCGCAACTCGGCTCGGCAGAGCGAGGCAGGCTGCCCGACAGCGCCTTCGCCTACATCGATTCGCGCGGTCGCCGGCGGCTGCCCATCCATGACGCCGGCCATGTCCGCAACGCGCTCGCGCGCTTCAACCAGGTCGCGTTCGAGGACGACTCCGCCCGCGACCGGGCGCGCAAGCGGCTCCTCGACTTCGAGCGCCGCTACGAGACCGCCGCCCAGCCCTTCGAGTGGAAGTTCACCC
>JBOGID010000405.1:0-2284 GCA_050742295.1 Acidimicrobiales bacterium
GGCTGTGGTCGCGGATGAACCGACGCATGGTCCTCATCGTGGCCCCCGGACGCGACCAGATGAGGGACGGTCGGCCTTCAACCTCAGGGGGCAAGCCGTGAGCGGCGGGTGAAATCGGTTGGTGCGAGCTCAACCAGGGGAAGACAAGGGCACCAACCGAGCCAGGAGGGTCTCATGGGCGAGGGCAAGTTCGACGAGATGAAGGGTCGAGTCAAGGAAGCCGCCGGTGATCTCACCGACGATGACGACCTCAAGAAGGAGGGCAAGTTCGACAGGGCCGGCGGCGCTGTCAAGGACAAGGTCGACAAGGCAACCGACAAGGTGAAGGACGCCGTCAATCCCGACCGGTGAGGGGCGCGCCGTCGGCGAGCACGACATTCCATCGGCCTCTTCGGCCGCCCGGGCGACGTGTAGTCGGGCTGGCGCTCGGGCATGCCTTCGGGGATGACGGTGGTCGGCTGTCACGCCTCGAGCAGCACCCGCCGAGCGCCCTGCTGGCCGCGGCGCGGGCGGCCGCCGACGCCGGCTTCGGGGCGGTGTCGTCGTCGGACCACGTGACGCCGTGGAGCCGGGTGCAGGGCGAGTCGGGGTTCGCGTGGTCGTCGCCGCGGTCGGCGCATAGATCGGCTACCGGTCGTGCACCAGGGAGACAGGATCATCGATGGGCATGTCCGAGCCCGCCTGCTGGGCCTCCAGCTGTTGGAAATCGACGCGTGTGTCGTCGAGACGACAGCACGCGACGGCTCCGGTACCGGGCGGGGCGTCGTTGATTCCAATTTCGCCTCGCCGCGTCTCGAGGCAGCGGCGGGCCGGGTAGGCCAGAATGTGTCTCGGCGGCGGCGTTGCGGGCGCCCCTCGTCGCTCGCCAGGCGGCCCCGGAGTCCAACCTGGTCACCCGAGCATGTGTGGCCAGCCGTACTACCGCGTCCGTGAGCGGGTAAGGAGACCTCGATGGCCGACAGGAGGTCACGGATGGAACCAGACCTGCTCGATCTCTACGACCGTGCGAGCTCATGGGCCACCGGGAACGTCTCCGGCGCCGCTGAGAAGCTCGACGCCAAGACGCCCTGTGACGACTGGGATGTGCGCACCCTGCTCAATCACATCCTTGAGACCCAGCGGTACTTCCTAAGCTCCGCTCGGCGCAAGGACGCGTCGCCCCCTAGCCCGACACCGCCTGCGACGCTGAGCGATGACCCCGTGGCGGACTTCGAAGCGGTGCGGCGCGACATGCTCGGCGCATATGCGGAACCCGGGGCGATTGACAAGACCGGTCCGGCGCTGGGCGTGGCGTTCAGCGACCTCCTCGTGCACAGCTGGGACGTGGCCCGTGCCACGGGCCAGGACGAGACGATGCCCGATGGCCTCGCCGCGGCCGCGTACGAGATGGTGCACTGGAAGTTCACCGTCGAGCAGCGGAAGGGCATCTTCAAGCCAGAGGTTCCGATCGGCGACGATGCGTCCCCGCAGGACCGGCTGCTGGCCTACACCGGCCGGGATCCCCGCTGAACTTGACCCGCTTCTGACTCCCGAGGCCGGCGGGTATTCGGTCGAGCAGCCATGGCCGGCCAGCACCCGATCCAGAGCGTGCAGGATTCGGTCGGCCTAGGCTCAACGCGCGCAATGGGCGCTATCGGGCGTCACGCGACGGGCGTCAGGGCATTGATGCGTCGATCGCCCACAGCGCGCGGACCCACCCCGGTGGGCTCGTCCTGCACTACGCCCGAGAGCCAACGGCTCCTGACTGACGGGAGTCGTCGCGTTGCCGATGCGGGACTGCGGCTACCGCTTCGCGAGGTGGCGGGAGCGCACGCGGTCCCAGTAGCGCAGGTTACGGCATGCCGACACGAACGCCGCCGCATCGGCGGCGCCACGGAGCGGCACGAACCCCTCGTCGCGCTCGTCGCCGATGCCGGCGGCAGCCAGCAGCGGCTCGGCGGCGTCGGCGTGGGCGATGAACTTGCTGTGCGCATGGGCATCCGCCACGAAGTCACGTGCCGCCGGGTCGCCGGCCAGCGCCGCAGCGCCCTGGTCGCTCGGCATGAGCGCCACGGCGTCGAACAGCACGGACGACCCCCCAGCCACGTTGCGGTCCGCCGGGGTCCGGTCCCCACTGCCGGTCACGATCCCACCGACGGTGGGTGCGACCAGCTCGAGCAGCGCGCCCTCCTCCTCTAACCCGGCCCGCAGCGCATCGAGCAGCGCCCCGTCGGCGCCGTCGGTGACCAGGGCCCCGACCTTGCGTCCCGCGAAGCTGTCGGGACCGTTGCGGATGATGCTGAGC
>JBOGID010000406.1:0-2678 GCA_050742295.1 Acidimicrobiales bacterium
GCTTCGCCGTGCACCGCCGCCGTCACCGTCCGGGCCAGCACCCGTTGTGCCTCCCGCGCCGCTGGCGCCGTCGCCACCGACTCCTCCAGCCGCTCGATGTGCTCTCGCCCCAGGTCGGTGAAGAACCGCAGCAGCTGCGCCACGCCCCGATCGTCGGCCCGCAGCCAGAACTGGAAGAACTCGTACGGCGACGTCCGCTCCGTGTCGAGCCAGACGTTGCCTTCCTCGCTCTTGCCGAACTTGGTCCCGTCGGCCTTGGTCAACAGCGGCCACGTCAGCCCCGCCACCTGCTCGCCCCGCACCCGCCGCACCAGGTCGACGCCGGCGGTGATGTTCCCCCACTGGTCGCTACCGCCAACCTCCAGCCGGCATCCGTGGGCGTCGAAGAGGTGCAGGAAGTCATAGGCCTGCAGCAGCATGTAGGTGAACTCGGTGAACGAGATGCCCTGCTCCCGTTCCTCCAGCCGGGCCCGCACCGACTCCTTGGCCATCATGGCGTTCACGGTGAAGTGCTTGCCGACGTCGCGCAGGAAGTCGGTCAGCGACATCGTGCACAGCCAGTCGGCGTTGTCGAGCAGCAGCGCGCCCCCCGGGCCGGGCCCGAAGTCGATGAACCGCTCCAGCTGGCCCCGCAGGGCCACAATGTTGGACCGGACCTCGTCGACCTCCCGCAAGGGCCGCTCCGACTGCTTGCCGCTGGGATCGCCGATCAGGGTCGTGCCCCCGCCGAGCAGCACGATGGGACGGTGGCCGGCCCGCTGCAGCCGCCGCAGCACGAGCACGCCCAGCAGGTTGCCGACGTGGAGGCTGTCGGCGGTGGCGTCGATGCCGTGGTAGACGACCACCGGCCGCGATCCGCCCGCGAGCTTCGCCCCGAGGTCCTCGTCGGTGACCTGGTGCACCAGGCCCCGCCACTGGAGGTCGTCCAGCACGTTCACGAAGCCGGACGCTACCGGCCGCCCACACGCAGAGCGCGCCCTTTACCCCCCCGTCAGGCGCTTGTACTCGGCCAGGAGCGTGTTGTACTGGCGGATGGTGGCGTTGTGCTGGCGAACCAGGGCGTTGTACTCGGCCACGCCCGCGTTGTACGCGGTAACGTTCGCCCCCCGCAGGGTGTCGAGCCGGGCCGCCATCGTCTTCAGGCGGGCGTCCATCTCGTTGATGGAAGCCTCCAGCCGGCGCAGCTCGTCCTCCCGCTCGCCGAGCGTGGAGCGGAACTTGCCCAGCACCGCCGTCCGGTCGAAGTACAGCCCGAAGTGGGCCTCCAGCGTCGCGGGAAGGTCGCCGAACTCGGTGCCGAGCACGGCGTGGACCTCGTTAGGCGTGTCGTCGGCCGTCTCGGCGTAGACCTTCAGGCGGTCCTCCAGCCGGTCGTTGCCGGACCGGGCGGCGGCCAGCTCGTCGTTCAGCCGGAGCCGCTGGGACGGCGGCAGCTGGGCGTACACGACGTGCAACAGCTCGTGGGCGGCCACGACGTACTTGAGGTCGTGGACCTCGGGGTTGTCGAAGGTGCGGACGTGGATCTGGCCCCGGATCACGCACCCGTAGGTGTGGGTGCTGCTCGGCTCGGCCGCCGTGTCAGGCCGGGCGCACTCGCGGGCAAGGATCGCCGGGTCCTCGAGCTGGGGGCGGGCGGCCAGGAACATCCGGCGGCCGACGGTCGTGAGGCCGGCCCCGCTCATCAGGTCCTCGATGGAGGGGTCGACGGGCGCGGTCGTGACGGTGACCGGCGGCGACCCCAGTTCGGCCTGGGGCGGCGAGGCACAGCCCGCGGCGAGGAGGGCCAGCGCCACAAGAACGGCGCTCGGCGCGAGGAGCCGACGACGCACCCGGACCGCCACGGGACAAGTGTCGCATGGCGCCCGGGCTAGCCCCGGGCGCCCGCGGCGGCCGAGGTGAACGTCAGCCGGGCCGCGACAGCCCGACGGCACCGGGCACGAAAAACCGCCACGGCGAGTCCACGCCCGTCGTCAGGCCGATACGGATGCTGACGCCCGGGACCGCCGGCGGTGGCGTGCCGTCGTCCACAAGCAACACGTCCTTGTCGCCGGTCATGAGGTTGGCCCCGTCGCTGGTCCGGTCCAGGCCCAGGGCCTGGCAGATGCGGCCCGGTCCGGCGCACAACTCCTTGTCCTCCTTCGCCTTCAACCGCAGGGCCCGCATCTCGTCGAGGCCCGCCACGGCGGTGAGCCCCCGCAGCAGCACCGCCGAGCCCACGCCCTCCTCGCCGCACACCACGTTGGCGCAGTGGTGCATGCCGTACGTGAAGTAGACGTACAGCCGGCCGGCGGGGCCGAACATGGTGGCGTTGCGCTGCGTCATCCCCCGGTAGGCGTGCGAGGCCGGGTCCTCCGCCCCGCGGTAGGCCTCGACCTCCACGATCCGCCCCACCCGAGCGCCCCGCACCAGCAGCTTGTTCAACAGCTCGGGCGCGACCTCCCGGGAGTCCCGCCCGTAGAACGCCGGCGACAGGCGCCTCACAGCCGGGAGAGGCGTTCCTCGGTGGTGCTGAGCAGGTCGGCGAAGTGGCGGAGCTGCTGGCGCACGGGCTCGGGGCCGGCACCGCCGGGCGACGTCCGCCGGCGCACCGAGACACCCGGCTCGAGCAGCGCCACCGCCTCCGGCCCGAGCGCGGGGTCGGCCGTGACCAGCTCGGCCAGGGGCACGTGGCGCTGGGC
>JBOGID010000407.1:0-4583 GCA_050742295.1 Acidimicrobiales bacterium
CGCAGTGTCATGTCGGTCAAGAGCCGGGGTGGGAAGCGACTGTGGAAAAGGCCCGCCACCAGCGGGTCAGGTGCGCGACGAGAAGACGAGCATGTGCGAACCACTGCCGACGCATCGTCAAATTGAACGATGACACCAAAACCGGGGGCGAGTGGAACTCCCGGGACAAAGGCGCGCCCTGGTGGTGCGCCCTCAGCCAGGGGGCGACCTGCGTGTCGCCCTGGCGGTGTCCGGTGTATAGGTGGCGTGAGCTCGTCGCAGGCGCTGGCATGGAACAGGAGAACCTGTCGTCTCGATACCGACGGCCAGTCGATCGGGGGAGTTTGGCCCACCTGGTCGACGAAAGGGAGGACCCCAAGCGCCAACACCGCAAGGGGCAGAGTACCGACGCGAGCCACAGGGACGGACCGGCCCGTAGGAGCGCCGGGATAAACCGGCATGGAGGAGGGGATGGAAGAGCCCTACACCGAAGGAGTAGCGACCCACGGTGCCCCCGAGTCATGCGTCGTCGTCCGTGAGGACGGCGGCGAAGCGTTGACAGGGGCACGTGCAGGCCGGGCTATTGAGCCGCGTAATCACAGAGTCCGGGGCGCCGACGCTGTCTACGGAAGCGGAAGGCAACACCTCCAGCAGCGCTATCGCGAGCTGCGGGCGGGCCCCGCGCGGTCAGAGACCCCGTGCATGTACGGAACCTCCATGCGCGAGAACCGGGAGGTCCCGCCCTCGCTCGTCGGCATGATCAGCCGGCGGGCCGCTCAGGGAAGGCCAAGGCCGTAAGCCTGAGATGCACGAGGACGGGAAGTCAGACAACCTCGTAGTACCTGCGAAGCCGCCGAACAAGGCCGGGGGACCGGCCGCGGAGGCGGTGGAGGAAAGGGGGTTGGCCAAGGGGAACACGGACGACCCGACACGTCCCGGACGCAGCGCCGGGCCTGGCGTGCCAAACGGGCTGGACCGTGTGCGCGAGGTAGCACGGAAGGACAAGCAAGCGCGGTTCACCGCGCTGCTGCACCACGTCGATCTGTCTCGCCTCTGGGCGGCCTACGTGGCGATCAACCCGAAGGCCGCACCAGGAGTCGACCAGGTGACGTGGGACGCCTACGGGCAGAACCTTCGAGAGAACCTCGAAGACCTGCTCCGCCGTGTCCACAGCGGCGCCTACCGGGCGAGCCCTTCTCGTCGGGTGTACATACCGAAACCGGACGGGCGGCAGCGGCCGCTCGGCATCGCCACCCTGGAGGACAAGATCCTCCAGCGAGCGGTGGTTGAGGTGCTGAACGCCATCTACGAGCAGGATTTTCTCGGCTTCTCCTACCGGTTCCGGCCAGGGCGCAGCCCGCACAATGCGCTCGATGCGCTCTACGTCGGGATCACCGAGAGGAAGGTGAACTGGATACTCGACGCTGATATCAGCGACTTCTTCTCCAAGCTCGATCAGGCCTGGCTGATGAAGTTCCTCGAGCATCGAATTGCGGACAAAAGAGTCCTGCGGCTCGTCAAGAAGTGGCTGGCCGCGGGGGTCATCGAGGACGGGAACTGGTCCGAGACGCTGGAGGGGTCACCGCAGGGGGCGTCGGTTTCGCCGTTGCTCGCCAACGTGTACCTCCACTACGTCTTTGACCGCTGGGCCCGGCAGTGGAGGCAGAAGCACGCCCGGGGCGACATGGTCGTCACCAGGTTCGCGGACGACTTCGTGGTCGGGTTCCAGCACCTCGGCGACGCGAAGCAGTTCCTCAAGGAGCTTCGCGAGCGGTTCGCGAAGTTCAACCTGGAGCTGCATCCGGACAAAACTCGCCTCATCCAGTTCGGCCGCTTCGCGGCATCGAACCGGAAGGAGCGAGGCCTTGGACCCTACGTTCCGCACGTCCGGTAGCGCCTTCGCCACGAATTGTCAGACGGCGAGGGCGATCTCGACGCTGCCATTGAAGGGCCTCGCCGGGTTGTAGTTGTCTGGGGTCTGCCACGCGGCGCTGTGGCCGGTGGTCACCAGCTCGATCTCGTCGACGAACATGCACCGCCACCGCTTGGCAGGGTCCGGGTCGAGGGCACCGGTGCTGGTCCGACCGCCGACCTGGTAGCCGAGGACCATCGCTCGGCGGTCCTTCCAGCCGAGGGCGTGCGGGCAGATGAGCCGTTGGCGACCGTGGTAGCGGACATCGACGGCGCGGCGTTGGGGGAGCGCGGCCCCGAGATGGGCCCAGGCCTCGGGGGGGCTGGTGGCGGCCTCGTTCAGGATCTGCATGGGGTGTCAGGCCCAGTCCCCGTCGCGCTCGACGATGCCCAGGGAGAGCGCCTCGAGCTCGGCGAGCAGCTCCCGGGCCCGGCGAGCGTTGTCGAACCACGGCCCGAAGTGGGCCACCTGCTCGTCGCTGAGGCGCCGGGTGACGGTCTTGCCGGCGATCTTGCGGGTCCATTGGTGGAACGGCCCGTGCGGGCGGGGAGGCTCGGCCATGCAGCGACAGCCCGGCTTGCCGCAGGTGTGGGAGCGCTCCAGCAGGGTGCCGGGCAGCGCGAAGCCCAGTTGGGCGAGGCGCTGGACGAGGGCGTGGTGGTCGCGCCGGTCGGCTTCGGTGGGTTCGGCCATGTCTCCTCCTCGGGACCGCCCGGGGGGGCATCCACCCCTCACCGGATCGACAGTAGCATACTGTCGACCATGACAGCAACGGTCGGGGACGGTGGCACCTGGGTCGAGGCGGACAAGCTCGGGCTGCGCCCCCGGGCCGTCGGGGCCCTGCCGGTGGTCAACGCTGTGCTGGGACGGCTCGGCTTCGAGGAACTGGTGGCGTCCTACCTGCCCGAGCCCGACGGGCGCTGCGAACTGGGCGCCGCCCCCGTGATCGGGGTGCTGGTCCGCAACCTGGCGCTTCGACGTCGCCCCCTCTACGGCCTGGGCGCATGGGCGGCCCGCTATGACCCCGTCCTGCTCGGCCTGGCCGCCGACCAGGCCGGCGCGCTGAACGACGACCGGGTGGGCCGTGCCCTGGAGTCGCTGTTCCTGGCCGACCGGGCCAGCCTCCTCACCGCCCTCGGCCTGCGGGCCATCGCTGCGTATGGGATCGACTGCTCGGAGCTGCACAACGACTCCACATCGATCACCCTCTACGGGGCCTACCGCGGTCCCGCCGGGGCGAGCGGCGGCGGGGCCGCCCCGCCCCGTCCGGCCCGAGGCCACAGCAAGGACCACCGCCCGGAGCTGAAGCAGCTGGTGGAGATCCTGACCGTCTCCGCCGACGGCGCCGTCCCCCTCACCCACCGCCTGGCCGACGGCAACACCGAGGACTCGACCACCCACATCGCCACCTGGGACCAGCTGGTGGCCATGCTCGGCCGCCGCGACTTCGTCTACGTCGCCGACTGCAAGCTGGCCACCCGCGACAACCTGGATCACATCGCCGCCCGAGGGGGGCGCTTCCTCACCGTGCTGCCGCGCACCCGCAAGGAGGACCAGCTCGGCCGGGCCTGGATCGCAAGCGGGGCCGTGGCATGGGAGGAGATCTCCCGGGGCCCGGGCAAGCGGCGCGACGACCCGCCCCGGATCTACTGGGCGGCCGAGGCCCCGGCCTGCTCCGCCGAGGGCTACCGCATCGTGTGGGTCCGATCCTCCACCAAGCGCGCCGATGACGCCGCCGCCCGCCTGGACCGCATCGAGCGGGGCCGCACCGCCCTAGGCGAGCTCGAACGCCAGCTCGCCTCGCCACGCTGCCAGCTGCGGACCAGGGCCGCGGTCCAGGACGCGGCCGCGGCCGCGCTGGCCGGTGCCGGCGCCGCCCGCTGGGTGCGGGTCGGGGTCACCGACACCGTCGAGCACCAGCACCGCCAGGTCACGCGTGGCCGCCCCGGGCCCAACACCACCTACCGGCGCATCGAGCGCCACCGCTTCGGCATCGAGGTCTCCACCGACGCCGAAGCGGTCGCCGCCGACGCCGCCTCAGACGGCTGCTTCCCCTTCATCGCCAACCACGACGCCCCAGCAGCCGAGCTGCTGCGCATGTACAAGAACCAGCCGCACCTCGAACGGCGCCACGCGACCTACAAGGGCGTGATTGAAGCCGCACCGGTGATGCTCAAGAGTGACACCCGCATCGACGCCCTCGGCTTTTGCCTGTACGTCGCGCTCTTGGTCCATGCCCTGGTCGAACGCGAGCTCCGTCGGGCCATGGCCGCCAAGGGGATCGAGAGCCTCCCGCTCTACTACGAGGACAGGCCCTGCAAGACGCCGACCGCGGCACGGGTCTTCGAGCTGCTCGACCCGCTGGCCCACACCACCGTCCTCCATGACGGCGTGGCGCTCGTGGCGATCGCACCCACACTCGATCCCATCCACAAGCAGCTCCTCAGCCTCCTCAAGGTCCCCAAGAGCGCCTACAGCACGCCTCCCCGGCCAACCGGGAATTCACGCTGAGGGGTCGTCCGACGTGCGGAACGTAGGTTGGACGGCCGGAGACGTTTGATTTCCTGGGCTGTGCGTCCAGTAGATCGGAGGTGAGGTTGATGTTGTAGCTGAGCTTTCGATCGCAAGCTCGTCATCGCCTGCCGGTGCAAGTCCGGTCCGGGTAGCTGTCAGGGGGCCCGGTAGCAGACTG
>JBOGID010000408.1:0-4600 GCA_050742295.1 Acidimicrobiales bacterium
GTGGATCAGCTCCACCCGGGGCAGGCCCGGGATGATGCCGGCCAGCAGGTGCTCGACCCGGGGGTGGGTGGCGCCCGTTGCGGCCACGGAGCAACCGTCACAGGACCCACCGACCATCCAGATCAGGTAGACCTTCTCGAGGGGGCCGAGCCGGATCCGCGACGTGTCGGGTTCCACGGCGCGGGACCGGATGCCGATCGGGGCCATGGGGTCGAGGGGGTTCTGCCGCCAGTCGAGGTACTGGCCCCCTCGGGGAGCAACCTGGGTTCCGCTGCCGCTTGCACCCTTGCTGACCACGTCCGCGCCCGTGGAACGTCCTCTTCCGCTGGATCCGGTTGCCATCAGGCAGGGTCACCTCTCCGTAGTAAGTGCACGAAGCACCTAGATGAGACCATGTAGATGTCAGGATACATCTACCGGGCGACGAAGTCAGGTGGATCTTCTCGGATCCGAGGGATGGGCGGGCGCAGGCCTTCGGCACAACTAACTCCGCCTGGGCGCGAGAATGGTCCCGGCAGAACGGAGGGAGGCGCATGGTCTCTCGAGATCCTGGCCAACTCGCCTTCAGAAAACCGGTGAGGCAGGACCGTCCCGGCGCGGGCAGGAACGCGCCATGACCGCCGGTCCCGTCATCGCCGACTCCACCACCGGCGACCTGGGGGGCGTGGCCGACGACCTGGCCCGGGCGTCGCTGGCGATGGCCCGGCGCTACAACGTGCCCGGCACAACCCTGTGGTGTGCGTCACGTCGCTGGCCGTTCCACGCCCACCACGTGGCCGTGGAGTTCGTCCATCCCGTGATCGTGGGCAAGCGGGCGCTGGCCGCCCTGACCGTGCCGACGGGCGCCGACGTGGTCGCCACCCTGCGAGCGTCGGTACGACCCGGCGACATGGTCCTGGCCCTGGCTCCCGCCGACGACCGGGCCGTGGCCGACGTCATGCGGCGCGGGCCGGCCTGGGGCGTGGAGACGATCTGGATCGGCCACGGCGAGCGGCCACCCGCCGGCTCGGCCGACCACGTGGTCTGGCTCGACACGGCTGACGAGCTGCAGGCCTCGGAGCAGTTCGTGCGTCTCTACCACATGCTGTGGGAGCTCACCCACGTGTGCTTCGAGCACCCGGGGCTGCTCAAGGCCCAGCCCGAGTGCACCGACTCGGTTTGTATCACCTGTTCGGACGAGGGACGCCTGGCCGAGGTCGTCCTCGTCGAGGGGGACGAGGCCATCGTGCGCACGGCCGAGGGCCAGGAGCGCATCGACGTCTCGCTGATCGAACCGGTGCCGTCGGCCGGCGACCTCGTCCTGGTCCACGCCGGCTTCGCCATCGGGAGCCCGGCAGCGGATGACCCAGGAGGTCAGCCCCAGCAAACCTTCACCGGGGCGCCATCGGAGACGGCGGACCAGTGACCGACTTCCTGTACCCGTTCATCGAGGGCGACGAGACCGACTCGGGCACGCTGCTGGTCGACCTGGGCCGGTCGGCGAGGGAGAAGTGGGGTGAATCGACCGCACTGCGGGGGCGGACCCTCGAGGAGTCCGACGCCGAGGTCCACGCGGTGGCCGCCCTGATGGCGGAACGGTTCGCGGCCGGTGGGCGGCTCTACGCCTTCGGCAACGGGGGCAGCGCCACCGACGCCGAGGGGGTGGCCCAGCTCTACACCCAGCCGCCCCACGGCGTGCCCCTGCCCGCTCGTTCGCTGGTCGAGGACGTCGCCGTCATCACCGCCCTCGGCAACGACATCGGCTACGAGAACGTGTTCTCCCGGCAGATCATCGCCCACGCCCGCGAGGGCGACCTCGCCATGGGCTTCTCGACCAGCGGCAACTCGGACAACCTCATGCGGGCGTTCGGCGAGGCCAACAAGCGGGGCCTGCTGACCGTCGGCCTGGCGGGGTACGACGGGGGCCGCATGGGGGCCGATCCAGCCGTTCAGCACTGCCTGATCGCCCGGTCCCAGAGCGTGCACCGGATCCAGGAGGCCCAGGCGGCCCTGACCCACGCCCTGTGGGAGGCCGTCCAGGACGAACTGGCCCGCCGCCGGGCCTCCGCCTCGGCCGCCTAGTCCTCAGACGCCGCCGGCCGGCGCGACTGGATCTGAAGGGGCCGCTGGCACGTGCACAGCGCTTCCTCGCACCGGTGGACGCCCCGGTTCTGCTCCAGCCGCTCCAGCACGCTCTCCAGCGTCTCGCGCAGGGTCGCCAGCTCGGTGATGCGGCGCTGGGTCTCGCTCAGCTTGCGCTCGACCAGGTCGGCCAGCTCGCTGTGGTTCTCACCGCAGCAGCCGTCGGCGACGTGGAGGAACTCCTTGGTCTCGGCCAGCGTGAGCCCCAGCACCTTGGCCCGGTTGATGAGCTCGATGCGGCGCAGCGCCTCCTCGTCGTAGAGGCGGTAGCCCGACTCGGTGCGGTCGGCGGGCTCGAGGAGGCCCATCGTCTCGTAGAGGCGGAGGGCCTTGCGGGTCAGGCCCGTGCGGCGGCCCACCTCGGCCACCTGCAGCAGTTCGGGATCGCTCACCCCCCGATTCTACCCGGCCCTTGGGACAAGGTTGCCGGGTAGGAGCGGGATGGGGGCGGCCCGCCACGACGCTGGGGCGGGCCGGCGCCAAACCGGTCGGGGGACTCGGGGTTCGAGGCTGAAGGGGGCGGAACTTAGGCAGCGCTGCCGTAGGGCTGCCCGATGGCCTCGTAGCACTCGGAGTGGTAATGCTCCACCCGGTCCCAGACCTGGTTGACGTAGACGTTGGCGATGACCTGCTGCAGTTTGGCCTTGGCTGAGAACTTGACCGGCTTCCCGCACGCCGCGCAGTTCGCCGAGTTGCCAGCCTCCACGAGGCGGGTGACCGCCCTGCTCGTCAGGGGACGCTGTGTCATGGTCATGGTTCAGCTATCGGCATCGATCCCGTGCGGCTCAAGCGTCGGGAGGAAATTTTCCACCAGACTTGACGTCCCGGTGTTCCGCGTGTGATCTTTCTCTTGCCGGGGCTCGGGGTGCGTCCGCCGTGCACCCCCGCCCCGGCCTTTCGCGTCAGGGCCGGGTTTCCCGCAGGCTCGACGCCTCCCGCACCAACCGCCTGACCGTTTCTTCGTCGGCGCCCTCGACGACCAGCGTCTGCACCAGCCGTTCGACGCGCGCGGCACGGGCCTCGTCGACGGGCGGCCGTCCGCCCGAGGCGCTCGGGGGCGCCACCGCGGTGGCGACGATGAGGCAGAGGACGGCGACGGCGGTGATGAGGCCGAGGGTCAGGGCGACGCCGCCGGCGTCGGCGATCGAGGCGATGATCATGCCCGCCACCCCGGCTGTGCACAGGGCCAGCACGGCCCCCCGGACCAGGCGCGGCGCCACCGCCCCCGGCCCTACTCGGGTGCTCGGACGGAGCTCAGGAAGCCGTGGAACATCGGGAGCATGGTGTCCCACGTGCCCGCCGGCGCTCGGAACGACATCGTGAAGGCGTAGTCGTCGGTGAGAAAGCCCAGGTCCACGGCGTGGACGGGCAGGTTGGCGTCGAGGTAGGTGTACTCCCACAGGGCCGCCACCTTGCCCAGGTAGCTGGCCGCGCTCAGCTGCAGCCGCTTGTAGTCGTTGGGGTGCTTGGTCAGGACGTCGCGTTCCTGGGTCAGCCACGCCTGCTCGGGGTCGGGGCCCCGGGCCTTCTTGAAGTCGACGCGCAGCTCCGTACCTGTGGTGGGGTCGCGGACGGTGATGACGCTGCCTTCTTCGCGCAGCGTCCAGCGGGGTGGGTACGAGACGGTGAAGTCGACGTTGGGGTGGCGGTAGGCGATCCATTCCCTCGGAACCAGCGCCGGGTCGGTGGCCAGCACGGGCCGGTTCTGGGCGTCGTTGGTCGACGCCGTCTTGGGCCGCCCCAACCGCCCGTTGGTGATCAGGAGGGCCAGCATCACCACCACCACCAGCGAGCACAGGGCGATGATCCCGATGCTCTTGCGGCGGGGAGGCGGCGGCCACGACGGCGCCGATCGGAACCGGCGGGCCTCGTCGTCGCCGTCGTCCCCGTCCTCGCTCTCGGCCAGCTCGGCTTCGGCTCCGGCTTCGGCTCCGGCTTCGGCCTCGGGTTCCGCCGCAGGTGCGGCCGCTTCGACCACCGGTGCCTCGTCGGTGGAGGCCTCGCCCCCGGGCCGCGGCTTGAAGGGCACGACGGTGAACAGTTCGCCGCTGTCCGGCTCCTCGGTGCGGGCGTCGAGGTTGTGGGTGAGATCGGGCGCCGTCATGCGGGCCTCGCCCACGTCGCCGGCCTCGGCGGCCTCGGCGGGCTCACCTAGCTCATCGGCCCACGGGTCGTCGTCGGCAGCCGGTGCGGGGGGCGCAGGGGGCGGGGGCGGGGCCTCGTCCTCCTCAAAGACCAGGTCAGGGAGCCAGACGTCGGACGCGTCGGCCGAGCTACCCGGTGACCAGTCGGTCCATGCCGCGTCGTCGGGCTGCGTGCCGCGCCGCACGGGGACCGGGTCGAGCACGGCCGAGTCCCAATCCGGTGCGGCGTCGGGATCAGCCGCGGGCGCGGCGCTGGTCGCCGTCTCGGTCGCCGTCTCGGAAACGTCGACTCCCGCCTGCGGCTCGGCGGCCTCCCCGTCGGGTCGGCGCCGGTC
>JBOGID010000409.1:0-15826 GCA_050742295.1 Acidimicrobiales bacterium
AGCCACTCCCCCAGCTCGTCCTCGCGGTCGCCGGCCTCGAGCGGCCCCAGCGGAATGGCGCTCCGGGCCCGCTCGACCGCCTCGACCAGCAGGGCGGCGACGGGCGCCAGCTCCGGAGCCAGCGCCGCGATCGCCTGCTGGGCCTCGGGGATGCGCTGGCGCAACGCCTGCGTCGCCCGCATCGAGGCCGACGCCGGGTTGTTCAGCTCGTGGGCCAGGCCGGCGGACAACTTGCCCAGGGCGATGAGCTTCTCCCGCTGACCGGTCAGCGCCTCCATGTTGGTGAGCCCGAGGAAGAGGCCGTCGAGCAGGTGCGCGGCCATCGGGAACCACCCCCGGAGGACCTCGGCGAAGACGTCGGCCGGCAGTTCGAAGAACCGCGACGGGCGCGTGGTGCGCAAGGAGTTGGGGTACGCCTGGAGGCCGGCGCTCGGCACGAACGCCCGGGTGGCGCCCGAATACGCGCCCCGGTGGGACGTGGACACCACCGTCACGTCCTCCACGCCCACCTGCTTCAGCATCTGGATCTCACCGTCGAGCAGCACGAAGAAGCACGTGGCGTTGTCGCCCTCCCGGAAGACCTCGGCCCGTTCCGGGTAGTCGGCGATCCGGCCCGCCGACGCCAGGTACGCCAGCTGGTCGTCGTCGAGGGCGTCGAACAGGAAGCAGGTCCTGATCTCCTCGACGATCTCGGCTGGCGTGGGCCGGCTCGTCACAGGTGCTCCAGGTACCGGTGCACGAGCGTCACGGCCATGGCCCCCTCGCCCACGGCCGATGCCACCCGCTTCACCGACTCGTGGCGGACATCCCCCGCCGCGAACACCCCCGGCAGGCTGCACTCCAGATAGTACGGGTGGCGCTCAAGGGGCCAGCCCGGCGGCGGCTTGCCGTCCACCAGGAGGTCGGGGCCGGTCAGGATGAATCCCCGTTCGTCGCGGCGCACCGCGGAGCCCAGCCAGTCGGTCCGGGGCATGGCGCCGATGAACACGAACAGGTAGGAGGCGTCGACCTCCTCTTGGTCGCCGGTGGCCCGCGACGCAATCGTCAG
The DNA here is from genome assembly GCA_050742295.1 of Acidimicrobiales bacterium. GTDB lineage: Bacteria > Actinomycetota > Acidimicrobiia > Acidimicrobiales > AC-14 > JAHFUQ01. Next base: position 1,049 of record JBOGID010000409.1, read on the forward strand.
CCGTTCCAGATGCTCGCCGCCGGACGCACCCACCACCTCCACGCCCGTGCGCACGACGATGTTGGGACGGTCGGCGATCTGCTGGATCAGGTAGGCGGACATGGACTGCTCCAGGCCCTCGCCCCGCACCAACATCGTCACCGTGCGGGCGTAGCGGGAGAAGTAGACCGCCGCCTGCCCCGCCGAGTTGGCCCCGCCCACCACGAACACGTCGTCGTCCCTGCAGCTCAGCCCCTCGGTGGTAGCGGCGCCGTAGTACACGCCCCGGCCCGAGAACTCGTCGACGCCGGGCGCCGTCAGGCGGGTGTAGGACACGCCCGTCGTCAGCAGGACGGCGTGGGCCACCAGGTCGGCCCCGCTCGCCAGGTGGACGACGCGGCCCGCCCCGCACCGCTCGATGCCGCACACGTCGGCCACCAGCAGCATCTCGGCCCCGAACCGCTTGGCCTGGGTCGCGGCCCGCCGGGTCAGGTCGGCGCCCGACAGGCCCGAGGGGAAGCCGAGGTAGTTCTCAATGCGCGACGACTGGCCCGCCTGGCCCCCGACGGCCTGGCGCTCGACGAGCACGGTGCGCAGCCCTTCCGACGCGCCGTACACGGCCGCGCCCAGGCCCGCGGGCCCGCCCCCCACGACGACCAGGTCGTAGAAGGGAAGGCCCGGCGCCCGGGTCAGTCCCAACGCGTCGGCCAGGGTCGCGATGTCGGGGGCGTGCAGCGGGTCGCCGCCGCCGGCGGGCAGGACGAGGGGCAGTCGCTCGGAATCCTGCCCGTCGGCCCCCACGAGCCGGGCCGCCTCGGCGTCGCGCTCGATGTCCAGCCACTGGAACGGGACGAGGTTGCGGGCCAGGAAGTCCCTCACCTCGTGGGAACGGGCCGACCACCGGTGCCCCACCACCCGCACGCCCTCGAACGTTGGGGCCTGCTCGGCCGCCCAGTCCTCCAGGAGGTCGTCGAGGACGGGGTAGAGCTTCTCCTCGGGCGGGTCCCACGGCTTGAGCAGGTAGTAGTGGACCTTCACGTCGTTGATGGCCGAGATGGCGGCCTCGGTGTCGGCGTAGGCCGTGAGCAGCACCCGGCGGGCGACGGGGAACAGGTCGCGCGCCTCGTCGAGGAACTCCACCCCGGTCATGCCGGGCATGCGCTGGTCGGCCAGCAGCAGTGCCACCCGGTCGTTGCGCAGCTTCAGCTCCCGCAGGACCTCGAGGGCCGACGCCGGCGTCTCCGCCCGGCGGATGCGGTACCCCTCGCCGTAGCGCTGCCGCAGGTCGCGGGCCACCGCCCGCGACACGCCCGGGTCGTCGTCGACGGTCAGGAGGACGGGCGGCGCCATGACGCCCGCATTCTCCCTCGCGCTAGTCCACAACCTCCAGCAGGCCCTCGGTCAGGAGGCGGCGGACGAGCACGAGCCGGCTTCCGTGGTCCAGCTCGCCGGCCAGGTCGGCCACCGCGAGGGTCTGGCCCGTGCTCAGCCGGCGGACGGCCGGTTCCAGGGCGGCCGGCAGGAGGAGTCGCCGGTCCCCGAGGTCGATGACCAGCCGGCCGCCGGGGGCGGGCTCCGACGACAGCCGGCAGATCGAGCCCGGCCGCCGCCTGACCTTCGACCGGTCGCCCAGGCCGTCAACCGCCAGCAGCTGGCCGAGGTGGCCGGCCAGCAGCGCGGGACGAGTCGACCAGAACCGGCCGGCAATGCGGTCGGCCACCGCCTCGGCGTTCGTCCTCTCCAGCAACGGGATCAGGTCCGCGACGACGGCGGCGACGTCGCCTGCGAACTCCCCGTCCGACCCTGCGAACCCGGCCCGCAGCGACCGGCGGAACCGCGGCTCGTCGACCGTCCGGGCCAGCAGTTCGCGCACCACGTCCTGCACGGTGAGCACCAGCAGGCCGATGGTGAGGTGGGCGGTGACCGAGTCGCCGGAACTGGCGGCGTGGGGGAAGCCGCGGGGCAGGTACAGGCAGTCCCCCGGCTCCATGACCACGTCGAGGATGGGCGGGCCCGGCTCGTCCCCCGACGACCAGGTCTGCGCCGGCAACGGGTCCTCGAACACGGGGTCGTACACCTTCCAGTGCTTCTGTCCCGCGAGCTGGAGGACGAGCACGTCGTGGGTGTCGTGGTGCACGCCCAGGCCTCGCTCGTGGGGCGGCGTGACGTAGGCGTTGGCCTGGGCCGGATGGGTGAGGGCCAGCTCGAGGTCCCGGCAGAACCGGCCGACCGCCACGTTCCACCGGTGCAGTGACTGGAGCACGATCGTGGCCCCGGCCGTGAACTCCCGGTAGATCCGGCCCGGGTCGCCCACCCCCGTGACCTCCTTGCCGCCCACCTTCGTCGTCTTCGTGTAGGAGGACGGCTCCAGCGGCTTGCCGTCCCGCACGAGCCGGAACTCGGGCAACCGGGGCAGCGTGGCGATGAACCGGTCGACGTCGTCGACGGTGAACACGCCCGCGAACCGGCCAGGGTCCCCGTTCCGCTGCAGCCGCGGCGCCCGGGACCACGACTGGGCCAGGAACTCCTCGACGTCCCCGACGCAACGCGCCAGGGCCGCCATTGTCGCCACCGGCTGCACCGACGGCGCCGGTGGCGCCGGTGGCGCCGGATCAGGCTCCAGTGGCGCCGGATCAGGCTCCAGGGTCGTCCGCGGTGTCGTCGGCGGTGTCGTCCCCGGTGTCGGTCGTGTCGCCCGGGTCGCCGGTGTCGTCGGCGCTGTCATCAGCGCTGTCGTCGCCGGTGTCGTCCCCCGTGTCCGTGGCGTCGGCCTCGTCGCCCGTGTCGTCACCCGCCGCCGCCCGTGCCCCACTGACCCGGTGGATCGTGGTGATGTCCTCGTCCTTCAACCCCGTGATGTTCGCCATCGGGCGAGTCTTGCACGGCGCGCCGGTGGTGCCGTTTGCCAAGGCGTCTCGCGACGCCCGGCCTCCGCACCGGCGCCCACGCAGCCGGCCTCGGGAGGCAAAGGTGGCCATCGAGCCGTCCGCGGGAGGTTGGTCAGGCCCGTACCTCGGGCGGGCCGGCTCGGGAGCGTGGGTCGGGAGCCGGCTGGCCCTGAAGGGCCGACTGATGACCGAGCACAAGACGTTCGAGCACACCGTCGGGGCGCGAATGGAAACGACGGGCGAACGCTACGGCGCCGCCCGCCGAGCCCTCGTCGAGAAGGCCGCGCGGCATGCGGGGCCTCTACCAGCGCAGCGACGGCCGGTTTGCGGCCACGGCCAGCAAGACATTGGCGGTACCGGTCGGGGTGCTCTACGAGGCGTTCGCCGACGGCGAGTCCCGCTCCGGCTGGCTGCCCGACGTCAAGGTGAACATCCGTGTCGCCCACCCGCGCCGCACCCTCGGCTGGGACTGGGGCACCGACGGCGAGCGCATCGAGGTGTACTTCGCGGCCAAGGCCGACGAGAAAGTCCAATGTCGCCATCCAGCATGACCGGCTTCTGACGTCGGAGGCTGTCGCCCAGGCCAAGGCGTTCTGGAAGGAACGACTGGTCGACCTCGCCCGCCTCCTCGCAGCCGACTGACTAGTGACGATGGAACGGCCGTGTCTTTCGCTCTCGACCTTTCGGGTCGAGGCGGCCGACCTGCCCCTGACCTGCAGCTTTGCGATGCAGAGCCGCCGCCAGCAGGGCGGTCGGCCGCCGAGGGAGGGTTTAGACACCGGCCTCCTACTAGGGCAGGCGGCTGAACCAGCCGACGGCGCCGGCCGCCGCGGCCAACCCCGCCAGCAGGCCGATGCCGGCGAAGGCGGCGGTGACCTCCCGGCGTTCGGTGACGTAGCCGACCGAGTGGCCGATGTCGTCGTAGACGTGGTTCAGCTGCTTGGCCGAGCCCGCCTCGTACGCCTGACCGCCGGTGAGGTCGGCGATCTCGCGCAGCGCGCCCTCGTTGACGGGTACCTCCATGCGCCGCCCCTCACGCTCGACGAACCCCTCGTCGGTGCCAAAGGCGATGGTGTACACCTGGATCCGGGCGTCGGCCGCGGCCCGGGCCGCGTCGACGTTGGACCGTCCCGTCGTCGTCTCCCCGTCCGAAAGCAGGACGATGCGGGCCGGCGGCGGCGCCTGCCCACCCGCAGTAGGCACCGTCTTGATGGCCGCCATCGAAGCGAAGATGGCCTCGCCGATGGCGGTGCGGGGTCCGAGCGTCAGCGTGGCGATGGCGTTCTTCAAGGCGATGTGGTCGGTGGTCGGCGGCACGAGCACCGACACCACCCCCGAGAACGAGAGCAGACCCACGTTCAGCGGCTCGGGGATCAGGTCGACGAACGACTCGGCGGCCGCCTTGGCGGCGATGATCCTTGACGGCCCCACGTCCTCCGCCTCCATCGACGACGACACGTCGATGGCCAGCATGATCGTGGCTCGCTCCCGCGGCACCTGCACGGCCCGGGCGGGCCTGGCCACCGCCAGCACGGCGCTGCTCAAGGCCACGAGCAGCACGGCGGCCGGCACGTGGCGCCACCAGCCCGCGCGTCGCGACGCCACGCGGTGCACGAGGTCGGCGCTCCCCCAGCGGGCGGCGTAGCGGCCCCGGGACCCCTGCACCCGCACGTAGGCCACGGCCAGGGCGGCCAGCACGGCGAACAGCCACAGCCACCAGCCCGACAGGAACGTCACCTCACCAGCTCACCAGCTCACCAGACTCCAGCACCCCGCGCAGCTTGGCCATGCGCTCGGGCACGGGCCGGTACCAGACCCACCGGCCCCGCTTCTCTCCCGTGATCAGGCCCGCCTCGCTCAGGATCTTCAGGTGGTGCGAGACGGTGGGCTGCGAACGCTCGAGGGGCTCGACGAGCTCGCAGACGCACGCTTCGCCCGTAGGAGCCGAGCCCAGCAGGCTGAGCAGGCGGAGCCTTACGGGGTCGGCGATCACGGCCAGGTCACGGGCCAGGGCGGTGGCCGCCGCCTCTGACAGGGGCGCCGAGAGCACCACCGGGCAGCACACCCCGTCATCGCTCACTACCGCCATCGGCTGCTTGCCCCTCGCCGGCACGTCTCACCACCTCTTTGGCCTTTAATCCATTGACAGTCATCGATGGATACGCTCTACTACACATCGAAGCTAGTCGATCTATTCCACGGAGGAAAGACCATGTCCCGGATCCAGCTGGCCCTCAACGTCGACGACCTCGACACCGCCGTCGACTTCTACTCCAAGCTGTTCGGCACCGAGCCGGCCAAGCTGCGCAATGGCTACGCCAACTTCGCCATCGCAGAGCCGCCCCTCAAGCTCGTGCTGTTCGAGCAGCCCGGCAAGGGGGGCACCATCAACCACCTGGGCGTCGAGGTCGAGAGCACCGAGCTGGTGGGCGCGGCCCAGACCCGCCTGGCCCACGCCGGCCTGGCCACCGCCGCCGAGGATGGCGTCGCCTGTTGCTACGCCCGCCAGGACAAGGTTTGGGTCGACGGGCCGTCGGGCGAACCGTGGGAGATCTACACCGTCCTGGAGGACGTGGAGATGCCCGGGGGCGACCTGCGTACGGTGGACCCCGAGACGGGCGCCGTCTGCTGCGCCACCGTCGAGGAGGGCGGTACCGTCACCGCCCGCACGTCGGCCTGTTGCTGAGCGCCGACCTGGCCCGCCGGGCGCTGGCGGAAGCCCTGGGCACGGGACTGCTGGTCCTGGCCGTGATCGGATCGGGGATCGCCGCCTCGCGGCTGTCCCCGTCCGACACCGGGCTCCAACTCTTGGAAAACGCCGCGGCCACCGCCGCCGCCCTCGTCGCCATCATCCTCGCCCTGGGACCCGTGTCCGGGGCCCACCTCAACCCCGCCGTCACGGTGGCGACGCGGGCCCTGGGCGGGCTCGGCACCCGCGAGGCGGGCATCTACGTCGGGGCCCAGGTGACCGGCGGGACGGCCGGCGCCATCGCGGCCAACCTCATGTTCTCGCTGCCGGCCGTCGAGCTGTCGGGCACCGACCGCAGCTCCCTCGCCTTGTGGACCAGCGAGGTGGTGGCCACGTTCGGTCTGCTGCTTGTCATCCTCGGCGTGGCCCGGTCGGGACGCGCCAGCGCAGCCCCGTTCGCGGTCGGGGCCTACATCGGCGGCGCCTACTTCTTCACGTCCTCTACGAGCTTCGCCAACCCGGCCGTGACCCTCGCCCGCATGCTGTCGGACACGTTCGCCGGCATCTCCCCCGGGTCGGTGCCGCCGTTCGTCATCGCCCAGTTCGCAGGCATGGCCCTGGCCATCGGGGCGGCGCGGGTCCTCTATCCGGCAGCCGAGGCCGAGGCCGAGAAGGCCGCTCCCGAGGTGGTGCTGCCCCATGGCTGACGACGCCGCGACACCGGCCGTCCTCTTCCTGTGCGTGCACAACGCCGGACGGTCCCAGATGGCGATGGCCTTGTTCAACCGCCTGGCCGCGGGGCGGGCGGTGGCCTGGGCGGCGGGGTCGGAGCCTGCCGAGTCAGTCAACCCCGCAGCCGTGGCGGCCATGGCCGAGGTTGGCATCGACATGTCCCGGGAGGTCCCGAAGCGGTGGAGCGACGACGTCGTGCGGGCCGCCGACGTGGTCGTCACCATGGGCTGCGGGGACACGTGCCCGTTCTACCCGGCGACCCGCTACGAGGACTGGGCGCTCGACGACCCCGCCGGGAAGGGAGTGGACGAGGTCCGGCCCGTGAGGGACGAGATCGAGCGGCGCGTGCGCGAACTGCTCGCCGGCCTGGGCGTGCAGCCATGACCGGCATTCACCGGGTACTCACAGGATTCGCCCACGATGTTCCGAGGGAACGGGGGGAGGCTGGGCGATGACCGTCGCACCCGAGGAGAACGAGCCATGTGGACGATGCAGCCGAGCGGCACTGAGCAGGCGACCGCGACTGACCAGTGGCAGTTCCGGCCCGACGCGCCCGCTGCCCCCTCAACCTCGGCCGCGTCCGAGTGGCTGCCTCCGGAGCCGTCCGTCACCCCGCCGCCTGAGCCGCCCCGCCAGCCCCGGCTCCGCATGGGTGTGGTCGCCGCCGCCCTGGCCGCCGCCCTCGTCGGCGGAGTGGCCGGTGGGGCGATCGGCGACCGCCTCACCGACAACCCCGCCGCCACCGCCAGCGCGACGGCCGCCGGCGGCGCCGCCACCGAGGTCACGGCCGCCGACATCCAGAGCGTCCTGGCCAAGGTCGAACCCGCCCTCGTCGTCATCCGCACCCAGATCCGCCAGGGGCGGGCGGTGGGAACGGGCGCCGGCACCGGGATGATCGTGACCTCCGACGGCGAGATCCTCACCAACGCCCACGTGGTCGAGGGGGCGACATCGATCTCCGTCACCCTCGCGGGCGAGTCGACGGCCCGCACCGCCGACCTGATCGGCGCCGATCCGGCGAACGACGTTGCCGTGCTCAAGATCCGCAACGCGTCGAACCTGCCCACCGTGACCCTCGGTTCCTCGTCGAGCCTGCGGGTGGGCGACGACGTGGTCGCCATCGGCGACGCCCTCGACCTCGACGGCGGGCTGACCGTGACCGAGGGGATCGTGTCCGCCCTCAACCGGTCGATCTCCGATTCCGACATCAACCTGACCGGCCTCATCCAGACCGACGCCGCCATCAACTCCGGCAACTCGGGGGGACCGTTGGTCACCGCCGACGGCAAGGTCGTCGGGATGAACACGGTCGTGGCCGGCGACGCCCAGAACATCGGCTTCGCCCTGGCCATCGACAACGTCAAGCCCATCATGGACAGCCTCCGGGCCGGCGGCGGCCGGTAGGGGGCTGGTGTCAAAGCCCTCTCTCGGCGGCCGACCGCCCCGTTGGAGATTCGGCTGCAGCGCAAGGGGGCTGGTCAGGGGTAGGTCGGTCGCCTCGGCGCGCAGCGCCGATCGCGAATAACACCAGCCATCTAGGAACGTCCTGAGGCAGCGAGAAGCACAACGGCTGTCGGCTGCCCCCGAAGCACGCTTCCCGCCTCTTAGCCGGCGCGAAGCATGGGCGGATGCAGCAGCACGGCGTCGCCGCGCCGGTAGAGCTGGGCCGGACGCCCGCCGTCGCGCGTCGTGGTGCGGCCCGTCTCCACGACGAAACCCGGCGTGCCCGTCACTTTGCGGTGGAAGTTGCGGGGGTCGAGGGACGTCCCCCACACCGCTTCATACACGCGGCGCAGCTCGGCGATGGTGAAGTCGTCCGGGCAGAAGGCGGCGGCGAGGGGCGAGTACTCCAGCTTGGCCCGGGCCCGCTCGACCCCGTCGCCCAGGATGCGCTGGTGGTCGAAGGCGAGCCGTTCGGCCCCGTCGAGGTCGAGGAGGAGGCGGTCGACCGGCACCCAGACGGCGTCGGCGGCGTCGGATCCGGCCACCGGCGTCGGCGGCTCGGGCACCAAGGCCAGATAGGCGACGGTGACCACGCGGCCGCGCGGATCCCTCCTGGGCGAACCGTAGGTGGCCAGTTGCTCGAGGTGGGCCCGGACCGACGACAGCCCCGTCTCCTCGCGCAGCTCCCGGACGGCGGCGTCGAGCAGGTCCTCCCCCGCCAGGACGAACCCGCCCGGCAGCGCCAACCGGCCCTTGTAGGGCTTCACGCCGCGCCGCACGGTCACCACGACCAGCTCCCCGTCGGCGACCGTCAAGACGACCAGGTCGACGGTGACGGCGGCGTTGTGCCGGAGGCCGGTTTCCACGCCCACCTACCGTAATCGTCAGCTTGACATTAAGTCCACTTCCCATTATCGTCGGCCTGACGAGAAGGAGACGATCATGGCCGACATCACCAGGTTCCTGTTCCTGCGCCACCTCCGGGCCAACCCGACGGCCCACGTCCGCCACCTGCGGAGCGGGAAGCTGGCCCATGACGGCCCCGGCCAGGCGTTCTGGTTCCGCTCCCTGACCGCCGCCCTCAGCGAGGTCCCCATCGACGACCGGGAGCAGCCCCTGCTCTTCCACGGGCGCACCATCGACTTCCAGGACGTGGCCGTGCAGGCCACGGTGACCTACCGGGTGGCCGACCCCGCCGTCGCCTCGGCCCGCATCGACTTCGGCATCGACCCAGACCGGGGCACGTGGCGGGCCACGCCCCTCGAACAGCTCGGCAGCCTGCTGACTGAGCTGGCGCAACAACACGCCCTTGACCTGCTGGCGGGCATGACCCTGACCCAGGCCCTGGCCGAGGGCATGGCCGCCATCCGGCGGCGCGTGGCCGGCGGGCTGGCCGGCGACACCCGCCTGACCGACACCGGCCTGGCCGTGGTCGACGTGCGGGTCGTGGCCGTACGGGCCGAGCCCGACATGGAACGGGCCCTCCAGACGCCCACGAGGGAGCAGGTCCAGCAGGAGGCCGACCGGGCGACCTACGAGCGCCGGGCCCTGGCCGTGGAGCGGGAGCGGGCCATTGCCGAGAACGAGCTGCAGAACCAGATCGAGCTGGCTCGCCGGGAAGAGCAACTGGTCGAGCAGAAGGGGCAGAACGACCGCCGGCGGGCCACCGAGCACGCGGCCGCCGCCGGCATCGAGGCCGAAGGCAAGGCCGGCCGCCTGCGGCTCCACGCCGAGGCCGACGCGGACGCCAAGCGGGTCGTGGGCACCGCCGAGGCCGACGCCGAGGCGGCCCGCCTGGCCGCCTACCGCGACGTCGACCCCACCGTCCTCATCCTCCTGGCCTTCAAGGAACTGGCCGCCAACCCTCCCGAGATCGGCACGCTGACGATTACCCCCGACCTGCTGACGCCGATCCTCGCCCGCCTGGGCGCCGGCCCCGGCCCGAGCCCGGCCGCTGCCGCATGACCCTCACCCCCCGTGCCGTCGTCGTCCACCGGCACACAGAGTTGGAGCTGCTCGTCGCCCGGCACGGGACCCGCCAGCAGGCGGCGTTCTTCCTCCGCACCCGGGAACGCAGCCTCGACGAGGTGGATGCTCGCCACCAGGCCCAGCGGGCCGCCCTCGGGCTCGTCTCCCAGGCCATCCCGCTCGACTGGCGCCGCGGCCAGATCGAGCGGGGTGAGCTGGCCCGCTTCCAGTTCGCAGCCGAAGACATCGTCGTGGCCGTAGGCCAGGACGGCCTGGTCGCCAACGTGGCCAAGTACCTGCACGGCCAGCCCGTCATCGGCATCAACCCCGAGCCCGACCGCAACCCCGGCGTGCTCGTCCCCCACCCGCCGGGCGCCGTCGCCGGCCTGCTCCACGCCGCGGTCGCAGGCGACCCCGGCCGGGCCGTCGAGGCCCGCACTCTCGTCCGGGCCACGACCGACGACGGCCAGACGCTGATCGCCCTCAACGAGCTGTACCTCGGCCATCCCACCCACCAGTCGGCCCGCTACCGCATCCAGGCGAACGGGGCCTGGGAACGGCAGTCGTCGTCGGGCCTCCTGGTCGGCACCGGGACGGGCTCGACCGGTTGGTGCCGTTCCGCCTGGCTCGAACGCCGCAGCCCCCTCCCGCTCCCGCATCCCGAGGACCCCGACCTGTGCTGGTTCGTCCGGGAGGCGTGGCCGTCCCCCGCCACAAGCACCGAGCTGACCGAGGGCGTGCTCGGCCGACAGGACCGCCTCACGGTCGTGGCCGAGTCCGACCTCGTGCTGTTCGGCGACGGCATCGAGGCCGACGCCGTGCCGCTCGGCTGGGGCCAGGCCGTGACCTTCGCAGTGGCCGACGAGCGCCTCCACCTGCTCCGATAGATGCTCGATCCCGCAGTCATCTAGGGCTCATGCGGGCCGTCGTCCAGCGGGTCAGCGAGGCCCAGGTCCGGGTCGGCAGCAAGGTCGTGGGCCAGACCGGCCCCGGCCGGTCGGACGCCGCTCCCGCCCCGGTGCCGAGCCGCTCGTCCAGGCGGTGATCGACGGCCTGGCCGCCCACGACGTCCCCGTCGCCACCGGACGGTTCGGCGCCCACATGGCGGTCGAGCTGGTCAACGACGGGCCCGTCACGGTCCTCGTCGAGACCTGAGGACCTGCGATATACGATCCGGCTGTCGAGCGGGCGCTCGGGCTGGGGGCGCCGGTGGTTAGGGGGCCTCGGAGATGACCACAGATACCATCGAGATCGCGGGCCTCGCCGGGGGCACCGTCAACCTCTCGCCTGACCGGCTGCAGGCGTTCGCCGACACGATCAACGGCTCGATCCTGCGGCCCGGCGACGAGGGGTGGGACACGGCCGTCCTCATCTGGAACGGCATGGCGGCCAAAGTGCCGGCCCTGGTCGTGCGGCCCACGTCGGCGGCCGACGTGGCCGCGGCGGTGCGGTTCGCAGCCGACAACGGGCTCGTCCTCAGCATCAAGGCCGGCGGCCACAACATCGCGGGCACGTCGGTGGCCCAGGGCGCCCTCACCCTCGACATGTCGCTGCTCAAGGAGGTCACCGTCGACCCCACCGGCCGCCTTGCCCACGTCGGCGGAGGGTGCCTGATCAAGGACGTGGACGCCACCACCCAGGCCCACGGCCTGGCCGCGGTGCTGGGCTTCGTCTCCGAGACGGGAGTCGCCGGGCTCACCCTCGGCGGAGGCTTCGGCTACCTGACCAGGCGCTTCGGCTGGACGGTGGACAACCTCGAGGAGGTCGAGATCGTCACCGCCGACGGCGAGGTGCGCACCGTGAGCCGGGACGAGGACGACGACCTGTTCTGGGCCCTGCGCGGCGGCGGGGGAAACTTCGGTGCCGTGACGAGGTTCACGTTCCGCCTGCACCCGGTGGGGCCGACCATCACCGGCGGGCTGATCGCCTGGGGCGCGGAGCGGGCCGGCGAGGCCCTCGCCACGTACCGCGACCTCACGGAGTCCGCCCCTCGGGAGCTGACCGCCGTCCTGACCATCCGCCCGGCCCCGCCGGCGCCGTTCGTGCCGCCCGAGTGGCACGGCAAGCCCATCGTGGGCATGGTCGTGTGCCACAGCGGCCCCAACGCGGAGGCCGACCTCGCCCCCATTCGGGCCCTGGGCACACCCATCGTCGACCTGATCGCCGAGAAGCCGTACGTGGCCCAGCAGTCGATGCTCGACGCCACCCAGCCCAAGGGCGCGCACTACTACTGGAAAACCGAGTTCGTCCCCGAGCTGTCCGACGGGTTCCTGGAGGCGTTCCGCACGGGGGCAATGCAGGTCACGTCGCCCATGTCGCAGTCGATCATGTTCCACCTGGCCGGCGCCCTCAACGAGATAGCTGACGACGACGGTGCGGTGGGCAACCGCGACGCCTGCTACGTCACGGGGTTCGCCGCGTCATGGCGGCCCGACGACCCCCGGGCCGCCGAACACGTGGCCTGGGCGCGAACCTCGTGGGAGGGGATCCGGCCCTTCTCCACCGGCGGCAACTACGTGAACTTCCAGGTCGCCGACGACGGCACCGACCGTACCGCCGCGGCCTACGGCCGCAACCTCGATCGCCTGCAGCGGGTGAAGGCGAGCTACGACCCCGACAACCTGTTCCGAATCAACCGCAACGTCGCACCGGTGGCCTGACGATCGTTCGAGGGTCACACGGGCACGGGCGAGCGGTCCGGGCCGCCCAGCCGGCCCAGGACTTGCCCGCCCGTGCCCGGTGATCCTCGGAGCTACGTGACCGTCACCTGGGCGTACATGCCCTGGGTGAAATGGGGTGGGCCGCCGGCCACCTGGGGTGGGTCGCCGCTGCCCGCGGCCGCCAGGTAGGCGGCCGGGTCGGCGCCTGTCGGGATGGCGCAGAAGATGGCGTAACGGCCCTTCACCTTGAGGGTGCCGTCGCCCACGGCCTTGATCTGCTCGCCGCCGTCGGGCGGGGCGAGCAGGACGGTGGCGGGCTCGCCTGCGAACAGGCGCTCCAAGTCGGCCTCGGGCAGCTTGATCAGTTCGTCGATCGAGCGGGTCTCGCTGTCGGGCAGAAGGAACGCAACCAGTTCGTGCATCTCGACCTTCGACGCGTTGGTCAGCGTCAGGGTCGTGCCCGCCTCGACCGTGCTCGGGAGCCCGGTGAACCGGTAGTCCTCGGCCGTAACCGTTTCCTTGTTGTCGTCGCTGCCGCACCCGGCGGCGACCAGGGCGAGCACGACCACCACGCCCGCTCGCGCCCATCCGCCCGGTCTGTTGATCCTCATCTCGTCCTCCGCACCTCGCTCGTAGGGAACCGCCCTGGACGCTACGGGTGGAGGGCGGCGCGTCCCACCGTGCCAGCCAGCGTCTTGGCCAGTGAGGTGGCACTACGGGTGCAGTGGTGTTTCCCCTACCGGCGGACGGCGCAGCGTGCGGGTGACTGAGAGGTAGAGCGCCCCCCAGGAGCTGGCGATGAGGGCCAGGATCACGGTGACGGGCCTGGGGCCGAACTGTCCCGCGGCCCACCCCCCGACCAGGTAGGACGAGCTCATGGTCAGCGTCAGCACGGCGAAGTCAGCCGCGAAGATGCGGCCCCGCAAGGCGTCGGGGGTGGCCAGCTGGAGGCCCAGGTTGGACAATGTCAACTGGGCGCCCCCTCCCAAGTGGGCCAGGAACGTGGCCACCATGGCGAGGCCCAGCGAGGGCGCGGCGGCCACGCCCAGGTACCCCACGCCGTAGATCACCGCCCCCGCCCCGCACAAGAACAGGACCGCCGGCACGTGGTTGCCGTTCCCGTTCGCCGCGACCGAGGCCTTGGTGAGGCGGCGCTGCGCGACCATGGGCCCGACCACGGCGCCCAGGCCGCGGGCGCCCAGCAGCAGGCCGATGCCGGCGTCGCCGCCGTCGAAGACCTCCTTGCCGTAGACGGCCAGCAGGGGGACGACGCCGCCCGCCAGCCCGAGGCCGGCCTTGGAACACAACAGCAGCGTCAGCGGCCGGTTCGAGCAGGCGTAGTGGAAGGCCTCCAGCGTGTCCCCGACGGGGCGGACGCGACGCGACGCGCCCGTCCGGGGGGCGTTCATGGGCCGCCGGACAAGGGCGATGAGGACGGCAGCCGCCACGAACGTCAGCGCGTCGGCCACGAACGACGCCGACCGTCCGAAGGCCGACGGTGAACGCGCCACCGGCGGCGGCGCCGACGGCCAGCATCGCCCCCCACACCGAGCCCAGCACGGTGATGGCCCTGGTCAGGTTCTCGGGCTCGACCAGGTTGGGGATGGCGGCCTGGACGGCCGGCGCGACGAACGTGCCCAGGCCGGCGATGGTCGCCCTGGCCACGATGGCGAGCCAGACCGTCGACTCGCCCACCCCGACCAGGACGAGGGCGGCCGGCACCTGCCCTGCCGAGATGGCGATGATCAGCTTGCGGCGGTCGAAGGCGTCGACCATCGGCCCCGCCAGGGGCGTGACCAGGAACACCGGCAGCATGCCCGCCACCAGGATGAGCGAGGCCCAGATCGGCGAGTCGGTCAGCTCCAGCACCAGCCCGAGCAGGGCCACGTCGGCGAACCAGTCGCCCAGGAACGACACGACCTGGGCGAAGAACACGAGGCGCAGGTCGCGGTTGCGGCGAAGCAGCTCGACAACGCCGCCATGTGAGCACACACCCCGACGGGGAGGGAAAGATGGCCCGATGAGCTACGTCCACGGCTACTCGGACTACGAGAGCACGCGGCTCACCGACCAGGCCACGACCCTCACCGACCTGCTGCACGGCGACACCCGCTACCCGCCCGGCAGCCAGGTGCTGGAGGCGGGCTGCGGTGTGGGGGCGCAGACGGTGATCCTGGCCGCCAACAGCCCCGAGGCCCGGTTCACCTCGATCGACATCTCGGAGGACTCGCTAGCCGAGGCCCGGCGGCGGACCGCACAGGAGAACGTCGCCAACGTCCGGTTCCAGCAGGCCGACATCTTCGGCCTGCCGTTCCCGCCCGCATCGTTCGACTGGTAGGGCACGCGGGCCAGCACTTCGAGCACCCGGAACTTCGACAGCGACCGGCGCCGGCCGTAGAGGACGTCGAGGGTGGTGAAC
>JBOGID010000410.1:0-4763 GCA_050742295.1 Acidimicrobiales bacterium
CCGCCGGCGTCGAGGGCGCAACCGGCGGCGGAGCGGTGACCGCCGCCGCCCCACCGCCGGAGCCGCCCGACACGGGCGGCAACACGGCGACCACGTCGTGCTCTTCCAGCCACATGCTCATCTCCGCGGGCTGGCCGTTGACCCACACGCGGCACCGCTCGAGGACCGACACGAACGGCTCACCGAAGCGGTTGCGGGCCTCGGCCAACACGTCGCCGACGGTCGACCCGGCCATCTCAACCCGAGCCTCGCCCGCCGCCTCGCGGGCCGCCGCGAACAAGCGGAGCACGGGCATCGCCTAGTCCCTCACCTCGGCGCGCCCGTCGCGCACGACCAGCTTCCCGTCCACCGCCGCCTCAAAGGCGTACTCCCCGGCCGCCGCCTCGTACACCGAAACGGCCAGGTCCGACCCAGGGAACACCGGCCGGGAGAACCGCACCGCCAGCCGCGCCAACCGGGACGGGTCACCGCCCGCCACGGCGTCGATGACCACCGAGCCGCACATTGCCATCGTGCACAGCCCGTGGATGATGATCCCTTGGAGGTTGACCGACTTGGCGAACCCGTCGTCGACGTGGATCCGGTTCGAATCGCCCGACGCCTCGGCGTAGCGGAAGGTCTGGTCCTCGTCCACGTGGCGGGCGACCTCGGCCACCAGCGCCGACCGGGCCGCGTCGGGGAACTTGTGGTCGGGCCGTTCCGGCCCGATGTCCCCGAAGGCCTTCATCTTTCGTATGAACATCGAGCTGAACTGCTCCAGCACCAGCCGCTCGTCGTCGTCCACGCTCTCGATGTGGACGGTGACCCAGGTCCCCGACCGGATCACCCGCACCGAGTAGATCGACGCCCCCGTCTGCAGGGCCATCCCCGGCACCATCGGCCGCGGGAAGCGCATGTCCTGCTCGACGTGCAGGAGCATGGGCCAGTCCTGGGGCGAGACCACGGTGTTGATGGTCTCCATCGACACGTCCCACGTGGGCACGACCCCGAAGACGGGCGGCGCGTAGAGCCCCTCGAGGTACCTCGGGTTGGGGTCGTTGGTGGCCAGGGCGTAGGCGCGGCACCGCTCGGGGTCGACGAAGGTGGTTCGCCGCCCCGGGGTATCGCCGAGCGCAGGCTGGGGAAGTGCCACGGCCCCCTGACCCTACAGGGGACGGGCGCCGGCCTCCACGATGCGGCGAGGCCGAACTAGGAGGCGGGTGCCTTTCGCTTTCGACCCTTCGGGTCGAGGCGGCCGACCTGCCTCTGACCTGCACCTTTGCGACGCAGAGCCGCTGCCGGCGGGGCGGTCGGCCGCCGAGGGAGGCTTAGACACCAGCCGGCTAGACAAGGATCCACGATGGCGGGGCGGATCGGGAACGTGCAGATCGGCTGCGGGTCCGGTCCTGCGTACCAGCGGGAGGGCGGGGCGCTGGCCCGGCTGTACGGCGAGCTGCTGGGCATGACCCGGTACGACCCCGGCTACATCAAGCTGGGGGGCCCGACGGGACGCCGGGTCTCCGCTGACCCCATCGGCCACCCCTTCTGCCTGTGCCCGGCGCCGGCGGCCGACGCGGACGGCCAGGGCGGCCCGCCGGGGCGGATCGCCCGGATCGTGTTCGACTGCCCGACCCCCAGGCGCTGCCCCCTTCTACGAGGAGCTCCCCGAAGGATGGCGCGCCGGTCCGCTCCCGCTGACCCGGGCCGAGATCGTCGAGGCCCTCCGTGACGCCGCCCCCGACATCGACTTCACCGACCCCGGCCACGGTCGCGGCACCCGGCCCGGGTTCGAGCTCGACGTCCTGATCGGCGAGGCCGAGCCGCTCAAGGGGTTCCTCGTCTCCTTCGGCGCGGCCGACCGGGCCATCGTCGATCCCGTGGTCCGGACCCTGGTGGGCCGCGTCGGCATGGGGGCGTCCGACGCCGACGCCCCCGGCCAGATCTTCGCCTGAGGGGCCCGAGTCAGGCGGTCGCAGCGAGCCGCCGCCGCAACTCGGCCAGCAGCCGGCCGGCGAAGTCCGCTGTGAGCAGGTCGGTGCCGTGGCCGGCGCCGTGCTCCCACCACAGGCCCTTCGGCTCCCGGGCCCACTCGTAGACGGCCTCGGGGTGGTCCCGACCGAAGTAGTGGTCGGCGGGGTCGTGCACGACGAGGGTGAAGGCGGGGGCGATGGCGGCGACGAGGTGGCGCGAGCCGGGAACGCCGTCGCAGCGGTCCCCGAGCCGGGTGCGGAAGGCGTAGGTGACGAAGGTCCGGCCCGCGCGCGTGGTGGCGTACCGGTAGACGCGCCGGGTCGCCGCCGCCTCGTCGGGACGCCACTCCGCCGGTGCGCTGACCGCCACCACGCCGGCGACGCCGCCGTACATCCCGGCGTGGAGCAGCGCAGCGGCGCCCCCCAGGCTCGCCCCCACGGTGACGACGGGCACCCCGGGCCACGCCGCCGACGCGCCCTGCACGGCGGCCTCGACGTCGCGGGGCTCGTCCTTGCAGAACGAGCACGCCCCCTCCGACCGGCCGTGGCCCCGCAACTCGGGCACGAGCACGTTGACGTCCCTGGCGAGCCAGTGGGCGAAGGCGTGGATACGGGGCGTCCGCGACGAGTGCATCAGCCCGTGCACCAGCACCACCGAGGCGAAGGCCGACGGCGGGCCGTCCAGGCGGGCGCCCGAGAGCCGCACGCCGTCGGCCGCCACCAGCGACAGGGCCTGCTCGGGCCGGTACCGGGGGGCGAAGGCGTGCTTGCGGACGTACGTCGCTACCGCGCGGCCGTAGCTGCCCGTCCTGGCCCGAGTCCTCGTTTCGCTCGCCATTCGGCCTCGATCTCCCCCAGTTCGGTCGACGGGGGCGCGTTGTTCACATACTCGGAGAGGAGGCGCCCCCAGTTTGCCGTGACCTCCATCTTGCCGAACAGGGCGCTGAACCCCCACACCACCCGGTCGAGGATCACGTAGGACGGGGGCATGTTGAGCGACTTGATCAGCTCGCCGTACTCGCCGCCCAGGTCGAACATCCGCTGCAGGGTCTGGCCCACGAACTTCGACGTGTACGTGAACCGCTCCAGCTGGAAGGGGATGTAGGGCTGGCTGCAGAACTCGTAGATCAGATCCTCGGACTGGCCGTGGTTGCGGGTCAGGAACCCGGCCTTGACCAGGGCTCCCACCAGCCCGGGCGGGTCTTGGCGCAGGATGGCGTCGAGGATCGGGCTGAGGGTCTCCAGCTCGCCGGGCCCCCACCGCTTGACCAGCCCGAAGTCGAGGAAGGTCACCTTCCCCTTCTTGGGGTGGAACCGGTAGTTGCCCGGGTGGGGGTCGCCGTTGAACACCCCGTGGTGCCAGATGGACCCCTCGGCGAACCGGAACAGGGTCTCTGCCGCGTGCTGCTTCTGCTCCTGGGTGGCGGCGTCGAGGAACTCCTGCCACGACAGGCCGTCGACCCACTCCGACGTGATGACCCGCTGCGCGCTGCGTTCGGGGACGACGTCGGGGACGTGGATGAACGGGTGACCCCGGTAGCGCTCGGCGAACTCGGCCTGGGACTGCGCCTCCTTGCGGTAGTCCAGCTCGTCGCCCATACGGTCGCGCAGCTCGTCGACCATGGCCTTCACGTCCATGTTCTTGAGGGCGAAGGCGGCGAACAGGCCGTACAGCAGCTCGGCGTTGTCGAGGTCGGACTTGATGGCCTTGGCCGCGCCCGGGTACTGCACCTTGACGGCCACCTCGCGGCCGTCGGGCATGACCGCCTTGTGGACCTGGCCGATCGACGCGGCCGCCTTGGGGATCGGGTCCCAGTCGAGGAACAGCTTCTCGGGGTCGGCGCCCAGCTCCTCGCGGATGACCTGCTCGGCCAGGCTCGGGGCCATGGGCGGCACGTCGGCCTGGAGCGTGGCCATGGCCGCCTGGGCCTCGGGAGGCAGGCCGTCGGCGATGAATGACACCATCTGGCCCGCCTTCATGATGGCGCCCTTCATGTTGCCCAGGACCTCGGCCACGTCCTGGGCCGTGCGGATGGCGAACTGCTCTTCCAGCCTGGCCTTCTTCTCCTCGCTGGCGCCCCGGCCCCGCACCGCGATCGTGGCCCATGCCAGCAGGCGGCGCGACGTGAGCCGGTACATCCGCAGCTGGCGGTCGACGCGGTTGCGCCGGTCCTCGTCCCGGAGGGCGAGGGCGACGCCCGCAGCGGTCAACACGGTGCCGCCCGCGGCGTAGGGGGCGAGGCGGCGGGCCCAGCGCCGCACCACCCGGCGCGCCCTCGGCATTCTTGGCGCACTCACCGTTGCGCGGCACCGGTTGGCGCGCCAGGAACCGGCCGGTGGTGGGGCGCCACCCGGGTCAGACGGCGCCCAGGCGGGCCTGGCGCTCGGCCTCGGCCTGGTCGGTGAGGCAAAGGCGGGCCGCAGGGACGGCCTCCAGCCGCTCCTCGCGGATGGGCTTGCCGCACGCCTCGCACGTGCCGTAGGTGCCATCGCTGATGCGCTGGAGGGCGTAGTCGATGTCGTTCAGCTCGGCCTCGACCCGTTCGAGGATGGAGAGGTCCTTCTCCCGTTCGAACGTCTCAGTGCCCACGTCGGCCTGGTGCTGGTCGGCGTCGGACAGCTCCGAGAGGCTCTCGCTCTCGGTCTCGTCCCCCTCGCCGGCGAACGTCTCCTTCACCGACTGGAGGCGGGCTCGTTCTTCGTCGAGACGCTCGCGCGCGTGCTCTGGGTCCATCGGGAGGAGCCTACTGGCGTGGCGCCGGTAGCCGTCAGCCGGGCGTCGGCCGGGCGTCGGCCGGGCGTCGGCCGGGCGTC
>JBOGID010000411.1:0-3492 GCA_050742295.1 Acidimicrobiales bacterium
CGATGATCTCCACCGGCGTGCCCGGCGGGCTGAACTTGAGGGCGTTGTCGAGGAGGTTGGCCACCGCCCGGTCGAGCATCAAGGGCCGGCCCTGGACGACGACCGCCCCATCCACGACCTCGAGTGCCACCGTCCGGCCGCTGCGGCGGCGGTAGCGCTCCGCCACGTCGGCCACCAGGCTCGCGAAGTCGACGGCCTCGGGGGCCTCCTCGGCGCGCTCGTCGGTGGCGAGCTCCACCAGCTCGCTCACGAGGTTGGTCAGCTCGTCGAGCTCGAGCCTGGTCTCGGCGAGCAGGCGACTCCGGCTCTGCACGTCGAGCCCGTCGGCCCGGTCCAGGAACTCGAGGTTGGTGCGCACGGCGGTGATGGGGGTGCGCAGCTCGTGGCTGGCGTCGACGACCAGGCGGCGCTGCTGGCGGCGGCTGGTGTCGAGCGCCCCCAGCATCACGTTGAAGGCGGCCGCCAGACGCCCGAGCTCGTCGCGGCGGTCGATCGGGATGGGGGTGGCGAGGTCCTGGGTGTCGGCGACCCGCTCGGACGCCGCCGTGAGCAGCTCGATCGGCTTGACGGTGCGCCGCGCCACCGCCCACGCCACCAGCGCGGCCAGCGCCGTGCCAGCCAGCGCCACGGCGAGGAGCTGGTTGCGCAGCGACGCCAGCACGGCGTCCTGCTCGGCCAAGCTGCGGGCCACCTGGACGGCGCCGCCGCCGTCGAGGGGGGCGGTGATCATGCGGTGACGCACACCGTCCAGGGCGACGTCCCGCAGCCGGGGCCGCCCCCCCGACGAGGCGAGGGCCCGGTCGCCCACGTCGACGGGGAGGGGGGCCTGCTGGGCCAGGAGAGGGCGGACGGCGCCGTCGGCGCCCACGAGCTGGACGACGGCGTCGAAACCCACGAAAGACCCCACCCCGGCGACGCCCGACAGGCCGGCGGCCCCGGCGAAGTCGGTCCTGCGGTCGCCCGGCAGCCCGCCGAAGCGGCTGATGCGGGCGGCGCGGTCGGCGAGGAAGTCGTCGACCCCGGCCCGCAGCTGGCGGGCAGTGGCGAAGTTGGCGGCGTAGACGCCGGCCACCACGGCGGCGGCCACGATGCCGGCCACGGTCAGCAGGAGCCTCACCCGCAGGCTCACGACGCCTCGTCGCGCGCCGTGTAGCCGACGCCGCGGACCGTGTGGATCAGGCGGGCCTCGCCCTCGCCTTCGGTCTTGTGCCGGAGGTAGCTGATGTAAACGTCGAGGGACTTCGAGGAGGTCTCGAAGTCGTAGCCCCAGATGCGCTCGTAGATCTGGCCCCGGGTTAGGACGATCCCGGCGTTGTGGGCCAGCAGCTCGAGCAGGTCGAACTCCGTCTTGGTCAGGTCGAGGGGGCGGGCCCCTCGCCACGCCTGGCGGCGGAGGGGGTCGAGGGCCACGTCGCCGACCCGCAGGACCGTGCTGGCGTCGGTGACGCCCGTGCGCCGGAGCAGGGCCCGCACCCGGGCCAGGAGCTCGTCGAGGGCGAAGGGCTTGACCAGGTAGTCGTCGGCGCCGGCGTCGAGGCCGGCGACCCGGTCGCTAACCTCGCTGCGGGCGGTGAGCATCAGCACCGGCGTGCGGTCGCCGCGGGCCCGCAGCCGCCGGCACACGGTGAGGCCGTCGACGCGGGGCATCAGCACGTCGAGGACGATGCCGTCGAAGGTCGCGTCCCACGCCGCCGCCTCGGCCTCGGCGCCGTCGGAGGCGATCACGATGTCGTAGCCCTCGAACGACAGCGCCCGCTCCAGGGCCTGGCGCACGCCCTGGTCGTCCTCGACCACCAGGAGGCGGCCACGTTCGCGTTTCACAGCCGATGCCACCGCGTCCACGAGCGCAAGGTCTAACAACCCAAGGTAAGAGCGGGGTGAGGCGGAGCCAGGTCCGGTCGCATTCGATCGTCCGCTTCTTCGGTCCTTCTTTCCCCACCCTAACTGCGCCCTTACCTCGGGGACCGATGGTGCCGTCATCCCCCGAACGACGGGGGGCATCGACAGGAAGAGGAACCTCCCATGCGAAGGACACTGTCCGCGGCCCTTGTGGCCGCGTCGTTGATCGGCGGCGGATCCGCCGCCCTGTTGGCCCCAGCCGCGGCCAGCGCCCAGTCCGAGGCCACCCCCTCAGACGGGAGCGGCGACCACTGCCAGCGGCTGGCGGAGCTGCGAGCGGATGGCGCCAGCGGCGCGCCGGCCTTGTCAGCACGTTCCGGCCGCCCCGGACCAGGGGCGGGCCGAGGCCTCGTGGGCGAGGCCCTGGCCGCGCTGGTGGCCGCCGGCACCATCGACCAGGCCCACGCCGACGCCGTCGCGGCGGCCATGTCCGAGCTCCGTCCCGTCCGGGCGCGGTCGCCCCAAGAGAGTTCGGGCCCGGGCGCGGGCCTCACGTTACGCCTGGGACGCGACGGGTTCGGCGCGCACGCCAGGCCGAGCGGCTCCGACGGGCCCGGACGGGGCCCGGTCGCATGGCCCAACTGCGGGCAGCCGGGGGCCATCGCGGGCCCCTCGGCAACGGAAGCGCCGTCAGTCGTCGATGAGCCGGTGACGGTGGTCCCCGACGACACGGTGGTCCCCGACGACACGGTGCCGGTCGTCTGAGCCCCGGCCCTCGGGGGTGGACCGCGTTCGGGTCGCGGCACGGTCCACCTCCGGGGACGGGAGGCGCAGCTCTAACCCGCTTCTTACTTGCACCTGCTTGTCTGCCCCAACCGCCTCCACGGACCGAGAGGAGTCCTGTGCGCCGCCCGCTGTTCACCGTCGTACCCATGGCCCTGCTGATGGCGGCTGCCGCTGGCGCGTGCGGGTCGTCCCCCAAGACCCCGGCCGCCGCGTCGGCGCCGGCCGAGGCCACGACGACCACCAACCCCCGAGGCGCCCTCGGGGAGTGCCTGGCCCGCCAGGGCGTCAACCTGCCCGAGGGCGCCGCCGGGGGCACCCAGGGGAGCCGACCGTCGATAACCGGCGTCCCCGGGAGCCGACCGCCCGGTGCCGGCGGGGCCGGCGGGGCCGGCGGCCCGTTCGGGTAGCTGCCCCCCGGGGTGAGCCAGGAGCAGTTCGACGCCGCCTTCCGCGCCTGCCAGGGCCTGCTTCCTGCCCAGGGGACGGGGGCAGGTGCCCAGGGAGGGGCCTTCGGGGCCTACGCCAGCTGCCTTCGGGACCACGGCTACACGCTGCCGGCCGGCGGCCCGGCGGCGGCCAACCGCGATGACCCGAAGTTCGTCGAGGCCAACAGGACATGCGGGGTGCTGGCGCCATGACCGGCCCGGGAGGCCGGTCCATCGAGCATTCACCGAGCCATCCGTCGAAGAGGGTGGACCAGTGACCGACCTCCGCACCCGGTCGGCGGGAACGGGGGTCGCCCAGGCCCCGCAGCCCGTCTCCGCGGTCCCCGACATCCCGCCCCCGCGGGCCCACGGCCGGCGCGCCCGCTGTTGGAACCTGGCGCTGGCGGTCGCCGTGGTGGCCACGGCCGTCGCCGCCTACGCC
>JBOGID010000412.1:0-2777 GCA_050742295.1 Acidimicrobiales bacterium
CGGCATCGACAAACTGGACTTCGCCCAACGCCAACAACTCATGCGCCTCGTCGTCGAACACGTCCGGGTCACCGGCTGGCAAGTCGAGATCCAGCTCCGGATCCCTCTCGACGACGACCCCGATGGAAGCCCCACCCGCGACGACCGTCGCCCGCCCCACGATGGCAGCAGCGGCCACGGTGGCCACGCCCGCCCAACACGACGCGTGACTCCGGTGCGGGGGAGCTCCGACCCGGTGTCAACCAAAGACGGTTTGCGATCCCTTCGTGGGGTTGACGTGGCCGAGGTAAGTGGACAGCACCGCCATCCGGCCCTCGACGTCGGCGCCCCGGCGGTGCCAGTCGACGAGCGTGGCGACAGCGAAGCTGTGGCGAAGGTCGTGGATTCGTGGTCGGACCGTCGCGGTGCGCAGCCCCATGGCGGTGGTGAGCAGGTTGAAGGTCCGGTGGACGCCACCGGGCAACAGGGCCGTGCCCACGCTCGACAGGAAGAACGTGGCCGACCTCGGCGAGGGGCACAGCCGGTCCCGGCGCCCCGCATAGTTCCGAAGCGCCTCGGTGCTGGACGGGTGCAGCGGGAGCAGTCTGACGCGACCACCCTTGGGCTCTCCCACCGTGAGGACCCCCGCCACGAGGTCGACGTCGTCGCGGCCGAGGCCGATGGCCTCACCGAGGCGCATCCCCGTCACCGCCACGAGGCCGAACAGCGCTTCATGTGTCGCGGCCCGAAGCGGCGGGCTGAGCTGTCGCGCCGCCTCCATCAACCTGGCGATGTCCGGCCCTGACCACAGGTAGGGGGCCCGGCGGGGCGCCGAGGCCGGGAAGACGCCGTGGGGCGGGACCTCGGTGGCGGGGTCGATCGTGCGCAGGTAGGCGGCGAACCCCCGGGCCATGCCGAGGCGGTGCGCCCACGTCACCGGGTGGACGCCATCGGGGAGCCGGGCCCACGCCATGGCCAGGTCGGTGGTCACCGTGGCGGAGCCCGCAGCCTCGACGTAGGCCACGAGCTGCGGGAGCTCGGTGCCCTCCCGCCTCAGCTTGAAGCCGAGGGCCCGGCGCATGCCGAGGTAGTCCCGGAGGTGGCTGGCGAGATCGCTCATCGCACCCCACCTCCCGGCCAGGGCAGGGCCAGGCCGCGGAGCTGGCCGAGGTCGACCCGGGCGTAGACGCTGGTGCTGGTGGTGCTGCGATGGCGCAGCACCTGGCCGATCTCGGTCAACGGCACGCCGGCGCGGACCATCTCGGTGGCCATGGCGTGGCGGAGCCGGTGCGCCCCGACGGGGACCACACCGGCCCTGGCGCAGGCCCGGCGCACGATCGAGGACACCCCGCCCCGCCCGAGCGGCGCCACTGGAGCGATCGCCCGCAGGAACAGCTCCCGGCGCGCCGAGGTGGGGCGGCCACGCCGCAGGTAGGCGGCGATCGCCTCGCCCACGTCGGCGGGAAGCGGGAGCCGGTCGTGACGGCCGCCCTTGCCGTGCACCTCCAGCTCCCCCGCCCGCCAGTCGATGTCGGGCAAGGCCAAGGCGGCGACCTCGCTGGACCGCAGGCCGAGGCGCAGCAGCGTCACCAGCACGGCGTAGTCCCGCCGGCCCTCACCCCGCCGCCGGTCCCCGCCAGGAACCGGCCGGCCCGGTCGACGTACGCATCGGCCGTCGACGGCGCCAGCGCACGCTCGCTGAGCAGGTAGCTGCGGAACGATATGAGCAGCGCGTCGGTCGCCGAGGGAGCGGGCTCGGGCACCTTGTCCGGGAGCACATCGAGCCCGCTCAACAAGCCGAGCAGTGGGGCCAGGCTCCCCGGTGTCACCGAAGAGCTGCGGCCCGAGGCCCGTCCGCCCAGCGGAAGTACTCGTCCACGCGGCCGTCGCTGAGGTCCGCCACGCCCAGGCCGCGACCGTCGAGCCACGTGCTCAGGTGCGCCACCAGCCGCATCACGTTCACCGTCGTGAGCGGGGTGTAGCCCAGCTCACCCAACCTGGGCTTGAGCTCCTCGACCAACGGCGACGTCGCGCTCGTGTCCCATCGGGCTGCCGGCCATGACTACCCAAGCGGGGTCGTCTCGGCGGTTCGGCCCCCTCTGGCGTTCGTCCCCGATGGCTCTGCGCGACGGTGACGGGATGTCCGCTGCACTGGCGACGTAGGGGGTGACATGCTGGTGGACAAAAATAGCCGCGAAATCCTAAACACGCAGGTCAACGCCCGTCAAGTGAGGGACAGACAATGGCACCTGACCGTCCCTACCAGCAGACACACCCGTGGATCACATTCGACTGCTCGCAGCAGCTTCAAGAGGCGTCGCCCAGGTTCTGGATGCTCCTCGGCGAGATCGGTTCCAAGTGCGACCACATCCGGTTCGTACCGCTGGCCACCGAGACCGCGAAGCGGCTGAATCAGGTCTACTTCGCCAAGGGGGTGAAGGCCACGACGGCAATCGAAGGAAACACCCTCTCTGAGGAGGAGGTCGAGGCTCGGCTGCTGGGTCAGCTCGAGCTTCCCCTGTCCAAGGAATACCTCGGCCGTGAGATCGACAACATGGTTGGGGCATACAACCGGATCATGGCTGCGGTAATGAACAGCAACCATCTCTCGGTTTCGGTAGGCACGCTTTGCGAGTTCAACAAGGAGATACTGTCCGGCCTCCCCGACGAATCCAGACCTCCTGTCACAGCGGAGCATCGCCGCAGGTCAGCGTAAAATGGCTGGTCACGGCCCTACCAAAATTGATGCAAGGCTCTGGTCCGTCTCGCGGGCAGGCGGAAGGTCGTGACCAGCGTGC
>JBOGID010000413.1:0-5652 GCA_050742295.1 Acidimicrobiales bacterium
CCTCTACGCCGCCTTGGTCGATGCCGTGGTCGACGCCCAGGTGACCTTCGGTGAGCCGGCCGGCCACGAGGAGCAGGTCGTCGTCGCCCTTATGGGGGTGCTCGACCCGACCGAGGAGGCCGCGCAGCTCGGGGACGCGGAGCGCCACGAGGACTACCGGCTCGAGGTGGTCGTCAAGGCCCATGACCCCACCGGCGACCCGCAGGATGTCGACGCCCGCGGTTGGGAGCTGGCCGACATGGTGCGCGCGGTGGTAAGGGCGGACCGTACTCTTGGCGGCGCCCTCGTCTCGGGCGTCGGCGCGTCGGTGGTGTCGATGCAGTCCGACGGCGTGCGACCGGCCACGACCGCTGGGAACGACGCCTGGGGTTGGGTGGTCTTCATCCGCATCCTGGTGCGTTGTAGGGGCCGGGCCCAGTAGGTGGCCGAGGACAGCGCTGTCCGGGTCGACGGGCTGCGACCGTTCCTGAGTGAGTTGCGGAGGCTCGGCGCCGAGTTCCCGAAGGCCATCAGGCAGGCCAACAAAGAAGTCGCCGAGGCTGTTGCCATCAAGGCCCGGGCCTCGTTCTCCAGCCGGCCGGGAGTGGCGCCGAAGGTCGCACCGTCGGTCAAGGCGTTCGCCCAGCAGCGGGCAGCCCAGGTCCAGGTCGGCGGCGCTCGCTACCCGTTCGCCCTCGGCTCCGAGTTCGGCTCGGTCAAGTTCAAGCAGTTCCCCGCATGGCGGGGCTCGGGGGCCGGTGCCGGGTACAGCCTGTTCCCGACGATCCGGGCCAACCGCGAGGAGATCGGGCGGACGTACCTCGACGCGGTCACCCGGGCCACAGCAAGGGCCTTCCCATCATGAGAGGAGTTGCCATGAGGCGAGTCGTCTACCCCGGCCCCGACGCAGAGGGCGTCGAGATGCCACGGGGCTTCGACCGCACGCTCTGGTTCCCGACCGGCCAGCCGGTCGAGGTCGACGACGAGCTGGCGGCCGACCTGTACGCCCAGGGCTGGGCCGACCCCGACGCCAAGAAGACGACGAAGCAGAAGGAGGCATAGGTGCCCAACTCAGCGACCGGGTTGGTCTCGGCCCTCGGTTTTGCCGAAGAGACGGTCTATGGGACCGCCGTCGCCCCCTCGCGCTGGATGGAGTTCTTGAGCGAGAGCATCGAGCTGCGCCCCGTGACGCTCCAGTCCAACGGCCTGCGCGCTGGCGCCCTGAACCTGCGCCGCGGCTCCCGCCGTGCCCGCACCCGCCGGGACGCAGGAGGGTCGCTGAGCATCGAGGTCCCCACCACCGGGTTCGGGTTGGTGCTGAAGCACCTCATGGGCGGGACGCCCGTGGTCGCCCAGCAGGGCGGGACCACGGCATGGCTGCAGACCCACGCCCTGGGCTCCGCGGCCGGCAAGTCCCTCACCATCCAGAAGCAGTTGCGGGACTCGGCCAACGCCCTGGTCCAGCAGTTCACGACCGTCGGCGCCAAGGTCCTGACCGGCGAGCTCAAGATCACCGCCGACCAGATCCTGACCTGCGACCTCGAGGTTGACGGCCGGGACATGAACGTCTCGACCGCCGCCGGCTCTGCGTCCTACCCGGCCAACAACGTGTTCAATTTCACCCAGGGCACACTGACGGTGGGCGGCGCAACACTCGCCAAGGTCACCGACGCGTCGGTGAAGCTCGAACGGCCGCAGAGTACGGACGGCTTCTACCTCGGGTCGGCGGGGCTCAAGAGCGAGCCGGTCGAGAACGACTACCCGATGGTGACCGGTACGCTGGCATGCGAGTTCGACTCGGACATCAAGACGGCCGTGTACGACCGGTTCGCCGCCGACACCGCCGCGGCGCTCGTCCTGACCTTCACCGGCGCGGTCATCTCGGGCGCCTTCTCGCAGCAGCTCGTCGTGACGGTCCCTGACATGCGTTTCACGGGCGAGACGCCCAAGGTCGGCGGCCCGGACCTGGTCCTGCTCAACGCCCCGTGGGAGGCCGCCTGGGACGGCACGAGCCCGGGCATGACGGTCACCTACCAGTCAACCGACGTGGCGGTGTAGCCCCGTGGCTGACCCGCTGGCCCCCGACGACACGGCGGTGTGACAGAGCATGGCCGAGAGCATCACGATTCGGCTCGACGGTACGAACTTCAACTTCTCCGCATCACAGGTCACGGCCATCGACGCGCGGGACTTCCGTGCGGCCGTCGGCGTGCCCATCATGCAGGTCTTCACACAGAACAGCGTGGACCTCGACGTGATGGCGGGGATGATATGGGTGGTCCGCCGGCGCACGGAACGCGGCTTGACCTACGAACAGGTCGCGAGTTCGATCACCTACGACAGTGACTTTGCCTTCGCCGACGCCGACGGGGACGGGAGCGAGGAGACGGCCGGCCCGGAAACATAAGGCGGGCGCTGCTGAGGTGGTTGCCCGCCCTCTCACACTTCTACCACCTGCGCCCCTGCGACCTCGAGGACCTGACCCAGGCCGAGGCCAGGGAGTACATCGCGCAGTACATCGACCACTTGAAGGATCAACGCCGGGGGTGACGCGTTGGCTGGCACCAGGGAACTGCGCATCACCATCCTCGGTGACTCCTCCGCCGGCCAGCGGGCGCTCCGCGACCTAGCCGGGGCGGCCGACCACACCGGCGGCAGGCTGTCCACCTTCGGGAAGGTCGCAGCCGGCGCGCTCGCGGGCGCCGGGATCGCCTCCGTCGGGTTCCTCGCGAAGGCGGTCGCCTCGGCGTCCGACCTGAACGAGACACTGTCCAAGGTCAGCGTCGTGTTCGGCGACCAGGCACGTCAGGTCGAGTCCTTCGCCAACCAGATGGCGAAGGACTTCGGCCTCCCCAAGAAGTCCATCCTCGACGCCGCGTCGTCGATCGGCCTGATCGGGAAGGCGTCAGGCCTGAGCAAGGGCGACGCTGCCGCGATGGCCAACCAGCTCGCGAAGCTCGCCGCCGACGCGTCGTCGTTCTACAATGTGCCGCTCGACGAGGCCCTGGCCGCCATTCAGTCCGGCCTGGTCGGCGAGGCCGAGCCGATGCGCCGCTTCGGCGTGCTGCTGAACGCCCAGGCCGTGGACGCCGAGGCTGCGGCCCTCGGCCTGGGGAAGGTCAACGGGCAGTACACCGAGGGGGCGAAGGCACAGGCCCGGGCGAGCCTGATCATGAAGGGGATGACTGACGCCTCGGGCGACCTCGAACGCACACAGGGGTCCTTGTCGAACCGGCTGCGTGAGATGAGGGGCCGGTTCGAGAACTTCGCAGCCTCGGTGGGGACGGCGGTCGTCCCGGTCGTCCTCAAGCTGTTCGACGCCTTTGAATCGCTCGGCGACCGCCTGGCGCCGGTGTTCAACGAGGTCTCGGCCGGGTTCAAGGCATTCGTGGCGGCATTCAAGGCCGGGGACGGCTTGGCCTCGAGCGGGTTCGCCGGCTTCATGGGGAAGCTCGCCGTCGTCGCCCGCCAGTTGTTCGACGCCCTGAAGCCGGTGGGCGCCCTCATCAAGGCCAACATTGAGCCGATCCTGGCCGGGCTGGGCGCCGTGGTGCTGGCGGTCGTGGTCCCGGCGCTCGCGGCGCTGGTCGCGTCGGTCGTGGCCGCTGCCGCCCCCTTCGTAGCCCTGGCCGCGGTGGTGGCGCTGGTCTGGCCCCGCATCAAGGAGCACGTCATCGGAGCGGTCGGCGCGATCGTGGCCTGGGTGCAGGAGCAGTGGCCCCGGGTCAAGGAGGTCATCTCCGAGGCCATGGTCACGGTCCAGGCTGTCATCCAGGGCGTTACCGCCGTGGTCCTGACGGTCTGGGAGAACTTCGGCTCCCAGATCGTCAACGTCATCAAGTCCGCATGGGACTTCATCGTAGACATCGTCGACGCCGCCATGAACGTGATCCGAGGGGTCATCGACGTCGTCGCCGGCATCATCACCGGCGACTGGTCCCGGGTGTGGGATGGGGTCAAGTCGATCCTGTCCGGTGTGTGGGACGCCATGAAGGCCCTCATCAGCACGGCTATCGACCTGATCAAGGAGATCGTCAAGGCCGGTTGGGAGGTCGTGAAGGGGGTCTTCACCGGGGCATGGGACGCCCTCAAGCAAGTGGTCCGCGAAGGCGTGGCGTGGGTCGTCGACAAGATCCTCGCCATGGCGGAGATGGTGATAGGCGCCGCCGAGACGGCCTTCGGGTGGATCCCCTTCATCGGCGACAAGCTTCGTGACGCCGCCGACAAGTTCGAGCAGTTCCGCAACAGCGTCAACGCGTCAATCAGGGGCATCACCGAGCACAAGACCGTCACGATCGCCGTGCGCCAGATCATGCAGGACTCGCCAGGCGTCTCGCTCGGCGCGGCCTACCACGAGGCCGCCCTTGAGCGGTACCAGTCCGGCGGCTGGGTCAAGGCCCCGGACGGCGTGCCGCAACTCGCTGTCGTGCACGGCGGGGAGTACGTGGTGCCCGCCGACGTGGCGAGGCACATCAACAAGGGCGCCAGCATGGCCGCAGCCCCCTCAGGCGGCGGCGCCGGCGGCACGGTCGTCATCGAGATCCCCCTCGTCATCGACGGCCGCAAGGTGGCCGAGGCGACGGCGCGGTTCACCGCCGCCGAGCTGCGCCGGCTCATCGGCCGCAACGGGCACCTGTAGTTGGGCCAGGTCAACGGCGTCACCCCGGTCCTCGAGGTGGCGCTGACGGCGACGATGTACGCCGCCTCGCCAACATGGACGGACCTGATCGCGGGCGGGCGCAAGGTCGTCGAGGTCGAGTGGTCCCACGGCCAGGAGGACGCCGCCACCAGCGACAGCGCCGGCTGGCTGCGCGTCCTGGCCGAGAACGGGGACAACCAGCTCGACCCCGACAACCCTGCGTCGGCCTACTTCCCCAATCTGGTGCGCAACCGTCAGATCCGATTCCGGGGGTCACTCGGCTCGACCTTCGACTGCTTCGCCGGCTGGATCGACCGCATCGTCGTCAACGAGGACCCGGACGACGCGCCGACCGTGACGATCTGGGCGGTCGACGCCCTCGGCCTGGCCGAGCGGGACAAGGAGAGGGGCGTCGGGTTCCGACGCAAGGCGCTTGCCCTGGCACCCTCCGCCTACTGGCGGCTCGGGGACCAGGACTCGCTCGCTGTGGCCCGCGACGAGACGGGCAACAACCGCCAGGCGGCCTACGCGGCCCGCCAGCGGGCGAAGGCAACCGGGCTGCTGGTGGCCGACGAGGACTCAGGAGCGTCGCTCGGGACGCGGGCCGGTGTGGTCGTCGGGACCTCGCAGGCCGGCTTGTCGGGCACGAGCCACGGCGTGTTCCTCCTCATCCGGCCTTCTGCCCTGCCTGCTGTGAGCGACACCATCTTCTACCAGGACGTCGGGGGTGGTGACTTCGTCCGGTTTGCCCTTCAACCGTCCGGCGCTGTCCAGCTCATGAACAACGGGGGCGGGCTGAGCATCTCGCCGGCCGCGACCGCGACCGTGGGCAAGGTCGCTGCCGTCGGCTTCCGCCGGGCGGGCACGTCATGGACGGTCGGGCTGCACGACGGGGACGCCCTCTCGACGGCGACCGGCACGTTCTCGGTCACTGCGACCGCAAGCTCGCCGGTCGTCGGCGGCACACGGACGCCCGGCACCTTTTCCCCGGGCTTCGCCGGTGACATCGACGAGGTCGTGGTCTGGTCCTCGAC
>JBOGID010000414.1:0-5223 GCA_050742295.1 Acidimicrobiales bacterium
GGGCGTCGGTGCGGGCGTCGGTGCGGGCGTCGGTGCGAGCGCGACGGCCGCTTCGGGGGGAGCCTGCTCTTCGAGGGTCGCTGCCGGCGGTGTCATGTGCGTCCTCCACTGGCCTGGGGTGGTGAGACTTCCGGCTCCAGCATGCCACCGGTCGGCTGGTCCCATGGTGGCGCGGGAGGCTGTCGCCTGTGCTCTGGATGGTGGCCGGCTGCTTGTTCGAGGTGTCGTTCCCCACGGCCGCCGGGCCGTGGCAGTGGACGAACCCTTCGCCCGAGGTGACCCTCGTGGCCGAGGAGGAACGAGGCCCGGCTCATCACTTCCGGTTCCGGGCCGAGGCGGCGGGCGAGGTCGAGCTGCGGTTCGCCGGGGAGGCGGCGCCCGAAACTGAGACCGTGGCCGTCCGCATAGCCCCCGAGAGGCTGGCGTGACCGGCGCCGGCGGCGGTGTCGTCGAGTTCGGCCCGACCGGGATCCGGTACCGGAGCTATCCCTACGTGGGGGCCAGCGTCCACCCCCACGGCCACGGCTCGACGGTCGACATCCGCGACGTGGACCGCCGACGCCGCCCCGCCCGAGATCCGCCTCCGCAGCGGCGAGACCCTGTTCGTCTCCGCCGAACGGACGATCTGCGGGCGTTCTGCGAGGAGCACGCCGTCCCTGTGCGTCGCCGGCCGGACGTATGGGCCGACCTGCTGGAGCCGTTCCTCGACACCGAGTTCACCGTCGCCGACGACGAGCGGACGGCAACTCGCCTTCACCAGGCCGGCCTTGACCGGGACGAGATCGCGCGCATCCGGGCCCAGGTCGGCGACGCCATGGTCGCCTACAACTTCGGCTCGATGCTGTGGGAGTGGGTCCACCTCGGCCTGTTCGACCTGCTCGAGGCCCACTCCGGCAACCTGGCGGGGGAGCGGTTCCGGCTGGCGGCGGACGACTTCGCCGAGCTGTACCGCAAGGCGATGGCGGTGGCCGACCGCAGCTACGACCAGAACTCGTCCCAGGCGTAGACGTCGCCCGGGTAGATCCAGATCTCGGTCGGCACGCCGTCGGCCAGGTGCCAGACGTGGATGTTGTTCATGGCCAGGGTCTTGTCGCCCCGCTCGGCCAGGTCCCGAACCAGGCCCACGGCGTGGGCCTCGCTGGCGGTGACGTCGTGGGGCTCGAACCGCAGCGTCCCCTCCGACAGCTCGCCCAGCTTGCCCACGTAGCCCCCGACCTCGTTCTTGCCGACATAGTCGCCCGTAGGGGGCTCCTGCCCGGCACGTGTGCGGTGATGTCGTTCGACAGCAGGGCCATGAGGCCCACGAAGTTCCCCGTAGCCAGGGCGTCGTACACCTTGCGCAGCGTTTCGGCATTTGCTTCGGCAGTCATCGGTGTGACCCTACGCCCCGGTCGAGGTAG
Source organism: Acidimicrobiales bacterium (assembly GCA_050742295.1). GTDB lineage: Bacteria > Actinomycetota > Acidimicrobiia > Acidimicrobiales > AC-14 > JAHFUQ01. Next base: position 1,401 of record JBOGID010000414.1, read on the forward strand.
AAACTCGGGCATGCCGGCCGACGCCCAGGAGCGGCTGAAGAAGTACAAGTCGATGCGCGACTTCTCGGTGACGGCCGAGCCCGCGGGCGCCGCCAACTCGTCGTCGACCGGGCGCTTCGTCGTGCAGCGGCACCGGGCCCGGGCCCTCCACTACGACTTCCGGCTGGAGATGGCGGGCGTGCTGGCCAGCTGGGCCGTGCCCAAGGGGCCGAGCCTCGACCCCAAGGCCAAGCAGTTGGCCGTCCACGTCGAGGACCACCCAATCGAGTATTTCGACTTCGAGGGCGTGATCCCCAAGGGGGAGTACGGCGGCGGCGACGTGATCGTGTGGGACTGGGGGACGTGGCAGCCGTCCGGCACCGACGACCCGGTCAAGGCGGTGGAGAAGGGCGAGCTCCACTTCGACGTCCAGGGGGAGAAGCTGGCGGGCCGGTTCATCCTCATCCGCCGGGACAAGGACCGGTCCGGCAAGGAGCAGTGGCTCATGTTCCACAAGAACGACGAGCACGCCCAGCCCGGCTGGAACCCCGAGGAGCACCCCAACTCGGTCAAGTCGGGCCGCACCAACGACGAGGTGGCGGCCGCCCCCAACGCGATGTGGCGCAGCGACCTGCCCGCGGCGGAGGCGTCGATCCCCCTGGGCGCCGCCGCCGTGCCCACATGGGACCCGCCCACGGAGGACGAGCTGGCCGCCCTCGACGCCCTCCCCGGCAAGGGCGGCCACTGGACCGTCCAGGGCCGCGAGCTCCGGCTCACCAACCTCGACAAGGTCCTGTTCCCGGCCCGGGCCACGCAAGCAGGGCCGGTCACCAAGCGCGACCTCATCCGCTACCACGCCGTGATCGCCCCGTCCATGCTCAAGTACCTCTACGACCGCCCCGTCAACACCAACCGGTTCCCCGACGGGGTGGACAAGCCCGGGTTCTGGCACAAGGACACCCCCGACCACGCGCCCGACTGGCTCAGGCGGTGGCGCCTCGCAGAGGGCGACAAGGGCGGCACGACGAACTATGCCGTGCTCGACAGCGTGCCGTCGCTCGTCTGGATGGCGAACTTCGGCGCCCTCGAGCTCCACGGCTGGACGTCCAAGCTGCCCGATGTCCACGAGCCGACGTGGGCCCTGATCGACGTCGACCCCGGCACGCAGACGCCGTGGGAGGACGTGCTCGTCCTGGCCCGGCTCTACCGCACCGCCCTCCAGCATCTCGGCGTGGCCGCCATGCCCAAGGTGACGGGCCAGCGCGGCGTCCAGGTCTGGGTGCCGGTCCAGCCCGGCTACACGTTCGCCGACACCCGCACGTGGGTGGACAAGGTGTCACGGGCCGTCGGCAACACCGTGCCCGAGCTGGTGAGCTGGGAGTGGCACAAAGACCGCCGCCAGGGCCTGGCCCGCCTCGACTACACCCAGAACGCCATCAACAAGACGCTGGTGGCCCCCTTCAGCGCCCGGCCCGCCGCCGGTGCGCCGGTCTCGGTGCCCATCACGTGGGACGAGCTGGACGATCCCGATCTGCGCCCCGACCGGTGGACGATCCGCACCGTGGTCGAGCGCGTGCAGGAGGTGGGGGACCCGCTGGCCGAGCTCATCGGCTGCCGCCAGAAGCTTCCGGCCCTGTAGGCGAGCCGGCCCGCCTGCGCGCCGCCACGTCCCGGAGATACTCGTCGCACCGGTCGGCCATCCGTTCGAGGGCTTCCCAGTCCGGCGGGGCGGTACGGACCTCGTCGGGCCACGGTTCCACCACACCGGCCGCCCACTCCGCCCAGCGCCCGATGGCCAGCGCGTGCTCGGTCAGGAACGTGCCGGCGAGGATCAGCCACGGCAGCCGCTCGGGGAACGGGCCCTCACCCTGCAGGTACTGGCGGGGGATGTGAGCTCCGTGGGCGATCCGTTCCTCCACCCAGTCCCGGACGCCGTCGATGGCTGCCACCAGGTCGTCTTTGGATCCGTCCTCGGCGAAGAACACCTTCACCAGGGCCTCGAACTCCAGGACCGGCCCCGCCGAGGCGGGCGGCGTGGCCATCCACGCCGCGAGGGCCCGGCGGCCCCCGGGCGTGATCGAGTACCGGGTGCGCGGCCGCTTGCCGACCGGTTCGGGCGAGGCCTCGGCCAGGCCCAGCGCCACCAGCTTCTTGGGTTCGGCGTAGAGGTTGCTCTCGGCCCGGGGCCAGAACTGCCCGAGGGCACGGGTCATCTGCTGCGCCAGTTCGTAGGTCGTCCACGGCCGCAGGGCCAGCAGACCGAGAATGGCGTAGGACGTGGTGGTCAGTTCCCGAACAGCCGCCATTGACAGATCCTCCTCTGAGGAGTAAACGATACTCCACCAAGGAGGAACGAGGATGGCGCAAGTGGACGAGATGGCGATCGCGAACGTCGACATGGCCAAGGCCTGGGACGGCGAGGAGGGCGAGCGCTGGGCGCAGGACGCCGACCTCTACGACACCAGCAGCGTCCACCTGTGGCGTGCCTTCCTCGCCACCGGGCCCATCGCCGCCGGCGACCACGTGCTCGACATCGGCTGCGGCAACGGCAAGTCGTCACGTGACGCGGCACGGCTGGCGGCGCCGGGCGAGGTGCTGGGCGTCGACCTGTCGTCGGCCATGCTCGACGTGGCCCGCCTTCGCAGCGCGGCGGAGGGCCTGACCAACGTCCGCTTCCAGCAGGCCGACGCCCAGGTGTACCCGTTCGACGAGGGCCGGTTCGACGTCGCCATCAGCTGTTTCGGCGCCATGTTTTTCGCCGATCCGGTCGACGCCTTCGCCAACATCGGCCGCGCCCTCCGCCCCGGCGGCCGCCTGGCGATGCTCTCGTGGCGCCCCCTGGCCGACAACGAGTGGATCCGCGCCCTGCGCGACGCGCTGGCCATCGGCCGGCCGCTCGGTGAGCCACCGGTGTCGATGCCGGGCCCCTTCGGCCTCGCCGACCCCGACCACGTGCGCCAGGCGCTGGGCTCGGCCGGCTTCGAAGCTGTCGCCGTCGCCCCCGTCGATCAGCCCCTGGTCCTCGGCGCCGACGCCGACGAGGCCTTCGCCTTCGTCCGCCGCATGGGCATCGTCAAGGGCCTGACCCAGGATCTCGACGACGCCGACCGCCAGCGCGCCCTCGACGCTACCTACCGGGCGCTCGAGGCGGCGGCGGACCAAGACGGTGTGCGGTTCGCAGCGGCCGCCTGGCTCATCACCGCCCGGCGGTAGTTAGAGCTAGCTGGCGGGGCGGCGACCGAAGGCGAAGAAGAGGGGGACGAAGACGATCGGCCGGGCCTGCTGGCCGTCGACCCGGTCGAAGGCCGCGTCCCAGCGGGCCACGTCCTCCGCCGTCGCCATGCCGGCGGCGAGGAGGGCGTCCCGCCCCGCCCAGGCCGGCGTGCGGAAGTGCGGCGGCACCGCAGAGATCTGGTAGCGCCCGTAGTGCGCGATGGCTTCGAGGCTGGCGCCGGCCAGCAGCTCGCCCAGGCGGAGGCCGGGGGCGATGTCGTTGCCCTGCCGGCGGTGCCACTCGACGTACCGCTCCGTCAGGTCGGCGAGGTCCGTATCCACGGGGCGGGTGCGGATGGCGGACTGGTCCACGTCCACCAGGTACACGGACCCGCCGGGCCGGACGAGCGTGGCGGCGTGGTCGACGATGGCCTGTTCGCGGCCGCCGTTGTGGGCCAGGACGTGGCGGATCATCACGACGTCAGCGCTGGCGGGCGGGATGCCGGTGTCGGTGGCGTCGCCCACCTCCACCGTCACATTGTCGACGCCAGCCCGGCTCGCCGCCATCCGCGCCGCGTCCACCGCGCCGGAGTCGGCGTCGACGGCGCGCACCGACCCGGCCGGACCGACC
>JBOGID010000415.1:0-2891 GCA_050742295.1 Acidimicrobiales bacterium
CCGCCCGACCCGCTCCTCGCGTTCCTCGAGGGTCTCTGATTATGCCGACAACTTCTGCGCTCCATCCCACTGGCTCAAGGCCCTCGCAAGAAGGGTCGGCATAACGCGCGCGTCGGCATAATCCTCGAAGTAGTGCGTGATTTCCCAGCCTCTGGCTGTGCAGAGCGCCTCGCAGTCGACGCGTTGGCGCTCGACGCCGGCACGCTGGCCCTGGGGGTCCCAAGAGATGCGGGTGTAGATGCCGGCTCGAACGACCGGCGGGGCCTGGCTGGGGTGGGTGGGCATCGCCAACCTCCTGAACGAGGAGTAGGAACATCGTGAGCCGCCGGGCTGCCCGCCGCTCAGTCGCCCCTTCCTCTCATCTGGAACGGGCCCCTCCGCGGCCGGTCCTCGTCGCCTTCGCCCGGGCCAGTACCCGTGGCCGTGGATGGGATTTCCTGCCCGGGCACAAGTTCGCGAGGCGGTCGCCAGACGTCTGCGCGAGCATCGCGGGTATGAACGGCGGGTGGAATCACAACATCCAATACCACGCCGCCGTACTCGACTCGGTGCCCGCCGACGCACACACCGCCCTCGACGTCGGCTGCGGCGAGGGGTTGCTCACGCGCCGGCTCCGGCGCACCGTTCCACACGTCGTCGGGATCGACATCCACGAACCCTCCATCGCGCAAGCACGCTATGCGGACGACATTGGGATCGAGTACGTCGTCGGCGACTTCCTGACCCATCCGTTCGAGGCGGAGTCGTTCGACTTCATCGCGTCCGTCGCGTCTCTGCACCACAATGGACGTCGGCGTGGCGCTGGAGCGCATGCGGCAGCTGCTCCGGATCGGCGGCCGCCTGGCGGTCGTCGGCTGTGCCCGCAGCCGCCAGGCTGTCGATCTACCGGTCGACCTCGCGGGCGTCATCGCTCACCGTTGGCACACCCGCGCGGCGCCGTCGGTGGAGGACGGCTCGCCCAAGGTGTGGCCGCCATCGCTGACGTATGGCCAAACGCGGCGTTTGGCCACCCGTGCGCTGCCGGGCGCTACCTACCGGCGGCGCCTCCTGTGGCGGTACACCCTGACGTGGACGAAGCGACGTTGATGGCCCTCGTCGGCGACGTGCACGGCTTTGTGCTCCACCCCATGGCTGCCCTCGACCAGTGGTAGCGCCCCGCGACTGGGCGGAGGCCGCCAGTCAGAACCGCGCCGCGTGGGAGGAGATCGCCGACGTGCGCATGGGCCGCTGGTCGAACCGGACCTACACGGCCGATTTCTTCGCGGGCGGTGGCTGTTCCCTCGACGCGCGGGTCGTCGAGGCCTTGGGCGACGTACGCGGCCACCGAGTACTGCACCTCATGTGCGCGACGGGCGAGGAGAGCCTGTCCCTCGCCGTCCTTGGGGCGCATGTCGTCGCCGTGGACATCAGCCCGCGCCAGGTCGAACTGGCGACAGCGAAGGCGGACGCCGCGGGTATTGAGGTCGGGTTCGTCGCCGCCGACGTGGGCGACCTGCCGCCGGCTATCGCGGCCGGCGGGTTCGACCTCGTCTATACCGGCGGAGGCGTCCTCGTCTGGGTGCCGGACATCGATCGCTGGGCTGCCGCCATCGCCCGCGCCCTCCAGTCGGGCGGCCGCCTCGTCCTTTGGGACTACCACCCGGTGGCTATGCGGTGGGAGAGCGTTGACGGGACTCTTCAGATCGAGTCGAGCTACTTCGCCGGTCCCGGCCCGATCGAGACGCAGGGGTGGACCCACTTCGCGGCCGGCCGCGACGCGACGACCACGAAGTACGAGTTCGCGTGGACACTGGGTGAGATCGTGACTGGCCTGGCGGACGCCGGACTGTGCGTCACCCGCCTGAGCGAGTACCCCACCAACGCCGCGTGGAAGTTCGGCGACGTCCTCGACGCAGCGCAAGACCTCCCCGGCTTGCTGCTCTTGGTGGCCCGACGAGGTCCGGAGCGGGGGTGACGGGTAGTCCCGCATAGCGGTACTCGGCCCTTCGACCCCGGGCCTTCTCCGCTCGCTACCTTCTCGCGGCACAACCGATTTGGCCCCTCTCGGGGCCAGGGGGAGGCCGGCGCCGGCCTCCCCGTCGCCCCACGATGTTGCCACTAACGGGTACGCGGCCGCATGGACTCTTGTCGCGGCTGCAGCTTGTCGGCCACATCCGTGAGGCCGACGCGGCGTTGCGACCAACACTCCCTTCCGATCGCGCGACGTCGGGTTGGTCGTCCGTGCAACCATCGCACATCGCGCATTGACACCACCCGCGAACGATGTCAAGCTGCGTGACAAGTCAGTCACAAGGCCGAGCGACGGATCAGTGGCGGGCACGGCGGAAGATTTTCAGACCTCCGGAAGTCGCTGACCGATATCGCTCCTGACCTGCGGCGATAGCCCGGCGAGGAGTCGGCGGATATCGTTGAAGACCGGGCTTGCACCGGCTATGATGAAGCATGACGAGCGCCGCTGCGAGTGAACTGCCGGGGATGCCCGAGCCCTATGCGCTGCAGCGCTTCGTCAACGGCGGCGAGACGTTCATCACCCGGGGCCCGCACCTGGTGAGCCGCTACGACAGCGCCGACATCGGGATGCGCAACCTGGCGGTGGTGGCCCTGACCGACGCCGGCCACCCCGGGATCGAGGTGGCCGCCTGCTTCGGCCTCACCCCGGTGTACGTGTCCATGCTCCGGGGCCGGGCCCGCAACGAGGGCTCGGCCGGCCTGGTGCGACGCCGTGGCCGGCGGCCCAGCCTGTCGGTGGCCCAGGCGGCCAAGGCCCGGCGGTGGTCGGGCGAGGGCGTGAGCAACGTCGAGATCGCCGCCCGCCTCGGCGTGCACGCCCGCACCATCGGTCGTGTCCTGGGCGCAGCCGCCCCCCGGGCCGAGCAGGGCTGCCTCGACGG
>JBOGID010000416.1:0-3587 GCA_050742295.1 Acidimicrobiales bacterium
GCCCACCCGGACGACCCCGAGATCTCGTGCGGGGGGACGCTGGCCCGCTGGGCGGCCGCCGGCTCCGAGGTCCACCTGCTGCTGCTGACGAGGGGGGACAAGGGGTCCAGCGACCCGGCGGACGACCCGGACGCGCTGGCGTCGCGGCGCCTCGGCGAGGTCGCCGCCGCCGCCGCCGTGCTCGGCCTGGCCGGCCACGCCCGGCTGGACGTCGACGACGGGGACCTGGCCAACGACGCCGCCGTGCGGCGGGAGATCGTGGCCGTCGTACGGCGGGTCCGGCCTGACGTCGTCATCTGCCCCGACCCGACGGCGGTGTTCTTCGGCGACACGTACTTCAACCACCGCGACCACCGGGTGGCGGGCTGGGCCACGCTCGACGCCGTGTCCCCGGCCGCCGGCAGCCCCCACTACTTCCCCGACGCCGGTCCGGCCCACGCCGTGGGCCAGGTCCTCCTGTCCGGCACCCTCGAGCCGAACGTGTGGGTCGACGTGGGCGACACGCTGGAGACCAAGGTCCGGGCCCTGTTGTGCCACGAGAGCCAGCTCCAGGCGGCGGCCTTCGGCCACGAGGGCGGCACGGCCGAGCTGTTCGGCGATGTCCTGCGCCAGCGGGCCGAAGACGGCGGCCGCCTCGCCGGCGTCCCCTACGCCGAAGGCTTCCGCCGCCTCCTCCTGGGCTGATCCGGCCCCTTTGGCGCGGGTTAGCCCTTAGCGACCTGTGAGGTCGTCAACTTGCCGGGGAGCGCTACTCGGCGGAGGATCTTCGCCGGATGCCTCGAATGCCGATGATCGCATAAGGGGGACCGTCACCGAACTGGAGCGGTTTGGGGACGACGACGAACTCGACGAGGGTGTCGAGGGGGCCATCTGTTTCGGGCAGTCCGTGAGCGGACCACCCGACGATGGGTGGCGTGCCGTGGGGCGGACTTCAGGGACTCGAACCAGGCATCGAACGCAGGGTGCTCGCGAAACTCCCTGGGGCAGGATTCATCGACGTCGACGACCCAGTTGTCCATTGCCGCCGAACGTACCTGCGCCTACTGGTGTTCTTGCGGACGAGGCTCGACCGACCAGGTACTTGGGTCGGCGGCCTTGCGGCGAAGCCGGGCGAGCCACTGCTTCGCTTCGGCCGAGACCGGCTCCCTTGCCTGGTCGGACGGACCTTCGGGTGGCAGTGGTTGAGCCTCGCTCACAGGATCGACTGTACCTGGCGCTGGTCATGCGGCCCGGTTACTGGGCGGAGGCCTCGGGGTCCATCTGTTGGGCGAGGTAGAGGGCCTCGCCGATGGTGGCTATCAACGCGAGCTGGGTCTCCAGCCAGTCGGCGTGCTCCTCCTCGCCCTCCAGGATGCCTTCGAGCAGCTGGCGGGTGCCGTTGTCGCCCTTGTCGACGCAGAGGGCCACGCCGGCGTTGAGGCGGGCGATGGCCTCCTTCTCGACATCGAGGGCCAAGGCCAGCTTCTCGGGCACGGTCTCGCCCACCCGCACGGAGCCGAGCCGCTGCAGGTTGGGGACGCCGTCGAAGTAGAGGATGCGGCCGATCAAGCTCTCGGCGTCGCGCATCTCGTCGATCGAGTCCTCGCGGAACTTGGCCGCGAGGCGCCCGTAGCCCCAGTTCTCGCACATCTTGTAGTCGGCGAAGTACTGGTTGACCGCGGTCAGTTCAGCGGTCAGGCACTCGTTCAGCAGTTCCAGAACTGCGGGATCGCTCTGCATTTAGCGAACTGAAGGCATTTAGGCGGCGCAGAAGTCCTCGTTGTGGGTGGGCTCAGGCGCGAGCCCGGCGTCGGCCAGCATCCTAGCCAGCACCAAGTGGCAGCCACCGCAGCGGGAGCCGGCGCCGCAGCGGGCGGCGATGTCGCCCACCGAGCAGGCGCCCTTGGCGATCGTGTTCCGGACGGTGCGGTCGGTCACGGCCCGGCAGTGGCAGATGAACACGAGGATCCGCTCAGGTCTCGGCCGGCACAGGCCGATGTACCGAAGGATGACGTACGACCGACGGCACCCCCCGGGCCATCAGGGCGGTGGCGACCTGGAGGGGGACCTGGTGAACGGCTATGTGGCGGCCGGTCGTCCCCACCACGTGGCACGTCGGGCGGCCGTGGCCGACCTCCACACGGACCCAGCCCACCCGGGCCAGGCCTACGGTAGGAAGACCCAAGTTCTTCACTTCGGACAGCCTAACATCGGTCGTTCGGGAAGTCAGGGGCGAGTTGGGCCTTTTGCCTTCCACTCGCTCATGGCCCGCAGCACGAGGACGGCCACCACGGCCACCCCCCCCGCTGCCACCACCGCCCCGATCACGGCGCCCGCACCGGCTGCCACCCCGCAGTCGCCGTCGCACTGCACGTCGACCAGGGCTTTTCCGATCAGCAGGCCGCTCAGCCCGGCCACCAGGATCGCAACGAACGCCACCGCTCTGGCCCCCACCGAGGGCAGCGCGGAGGGACCCGGAACCGGCGCCCGCCCGGCGTGGCCCGAACGCCGTGACTTGGGGCCGTCGACCACAAGGAGATCGTAGGCTGTGACCGTTCGAACGCTGGTGGTACTGCCGACGTACCAAGAGGCCGACAACATCGCCGAGGTCCTCCGGCGGCTGCGGGCGGCCGTCCCCGACGCCGACGTGCTTGTGGTCGACGACTCCAGTCCCGACGGCACGGCCGACATCGCCAAGGCCGCGGCCCGCGAGCTGGGCAGCATCGACGTGCGTGTCCGCCCCGCCAAGTCGGGCCTGGGCAGCGCCTACCGCGACGGGTTCCGCGAGGGCCTCGACCGGGGCTACGACGTGCTGGTGGAGATGGACTCCGACCTGTCCCACGACCCCGCCTCGCTCCCGGACCTGCTCAAGGCCGTCGAGCAGGGGGCCTCCCTGGCCATCGGGTCGCGGTACGTGCCCGGCGGCTCGATCCCGCACTGGCCGCTCCACCGCCGGACGCTGTCCCGCTGGGGCAACCTCTACGCCGGCTGGGCCCTCCAGATGACGGTCAAGGACGCCACGTCGGGCTACCGAGCGTACTCGGCCGACCTGCTGCGCCAGATCGACCTCGACGGCGTGAAGGCGGACGGCTACGGGTTCCAGATCGAGATGGTCTACCGGGTGGCCCGCCTGGGCGGTCGCATCGCCGAGCGCCCCATCGAGTTCCGGGACCGCGAGCGGGGCACGTCGAAGATGTCCAGCCGGATCATCGTCGAGGCCCTCACCCTGGTCAGCTGGTGGGGCCTGCGTGACCGCCTCCACCGCCAGCCCAACGAGGTCCGGCGGCACAAGCTGGCCTGAAGGCGGCTCCCTACCGGCGCCGCCGGCGACGCTTGCCGGCGCCCGGTCCACCCACCGTCTCGCCACCCTCGCCCTCGGCGGCGTCGTCGCCGGCGCCCTCGTCGTCGGCGCCCTCGTCGTCGGCTGCATCGTCGGTTGCATCGTCACCGGTGTCCGCGTCGTCGCCCCGGTTGGGCACGACCGACAGGGCGGCCCGCTCGGGCTGGGCCTGGGCCTGGGCCTCGGTGTCGGCGGCGGGCTCGGCCGCGGCGGCAGCCGTGGCGGGCTCGGCCGCGGCGGCAGGGTCAGGGGCCGGAGCGGCCTGGAC
>JBOGID010000417.1:0-2697 GCA_050742295.1 Acidimicrobiales bacterium
CCCGCCCGGCAGGGGGGCGAGGGCGGTGTTCGTGCCGGCCACGCCGTTGGCCGCCACGTTGAGGGTGCCGTCCCCGCCCATCACCACGACCGCCTCAGCCCCGTCGGCCGCAGCCTGGCGGGCCAGCTCGGTGGCGTGGTTGCGATGGGTCGTCTCGATGACGGTGAGCTGGTGGCCGTCGCGCAGGGCCTCCTCGACCAGCTGGCGACGCTTGGGCGTGTACGCCGACGCCGAGGGGTTGACGATCAACGTCAGGTTCACCGCGTCACTGCCTTTCGGGTCAATCGGGTCACTCGGGTCAATCGGGTCAGGTGTCTTCCGTGGACGCCTCGCGCAGCTGGGCCAGGCTCCTGGCCAGGAGGCGCGAGACGTGCATCTGGCTGATGCCCAACCTTGTGGCGATCTCGGACTGGGTCATGCCCTCGAAGAAGCGCAGGTGCAGGATCGTCCGCTCCCGGGGCGGGAAGCGGGCGATCAGCGGCGAGAGCGCGACGCGGTGCTCGCTGTCGATGAGCCCCTGGTCCTCGACGCCCAGCTGGTGGGCCAGGGCGCTCTCGTCCTCGCCGCCCGCGGGGGCGTCGAGGGACGTGAACCGGTAGGCGTGGCCCGCTTCGATGGCCTCCACCACCTCTTCCTCGGCGACCTTGGCCGCATCGGCGATCTCGGGGATGGTGGGCGAACGGCCCAGCTCCTGGGACAGCGTGCTCACCACCGCGCCCAGGCGCAGGTGCAGCTCCTGCACCCGCCGCGGCACCCGGACGGCCCAGCCCTTGTCCCGGAAGTGGCGCTTGAGCTCCCCGACGATGGTGGGCGTGGCGTAGGTCGAGAACTCCAGGCCCCGGTCGGGGTCGAACCGGTCGACGGCCTTGAGCAGCCCGAGCGACGCCACCTGGAGCAGGTCGTCGAGGGGCTCGCCCCGGTTGGTGAACCGGCGCGCCAGGTACTCGGCCAGGCCCATGTGCGTCGTGACCAGCTCGTCGCGCAGGCCCTTGTCGCGGGTCTTGGCGTACTCCTCGAACTTGCGGCGGAGCTCGTCGCGACCGTCGGGATCCGTCGCCGTCAACTCACTCCACCCGGTGACGCTTGACGAGGCGGAAGGTCGGGCCCTCCAGGCCCGGCTCGAGCTGGCACTCGTCGGCCAGGGCGCCGAGGATCTGCATCGAGAGGGGGGACAGGAGGGGGGCGTGGTGGACATCGTTGTCGGTGAAGTGGCCCTCGCCCTCGACCACGAGCCCGTCGGGCAGGAGCTGGTAGCGGACCGTCACCGTGCCCTCGCGGCCGCTGGGCCCGACGAGGGAGAAGCACAGCTCGTCGATGGCGATGCGGAGGTCGTCGACCTCGTCGAGGGTGAACCCGACCCGGCTGGCCACACCCGCGGCGAGCAGACGCGTCATCCTCAGGTACTCGGGCTGGGCCGGTACCGCGAGACGGACTTCTCCCTCTGCCACGGTCGGGCCGACGCTACTCGTTACACGGCTGGCTCCTGATTGAGGTCGGCCAGGGCCGCGGCCACCAGGTCGGCGAGGGGCACGCGGGGCCAGTCGAGGCGCGGCCCGCCCGGTCCGCACGACCAGTGGGACACGATGAGGGCGTCGGGGTCCTCGGCGTCGGGGACCACGTCGCCGACCCGGCTGACGGCGATGCTGAGGTAGGCGACCCGGTCCTCGTCCCGCCGGCCGGGCGCCCGCTCGGCGAGCACGTCGGCGAGGAACGTCCGCACCGCCTGGGGGTTGACGCCCTCCGCCGTCCACAGTTTCGACGTGGGGCCGGTGGGCTTGCTGAGCACGGAGTAGGTGGCGATGCCCGCCTTCGACCATGCGAGGGGCTCCCACTGTTCGGCCGCCGCCGACGACTGCTCGAGGCGCCGCACCGACTCCTCGACGGCGGGGCGCACCGCCATCCAGATGGTGTCGGCACCCGGTAACTGCGGCCCCCGCAGGAGGTCGACGTGGAGGCTCTGGAACATGTCCCGGACGCGTGCGGCCAGGTCGGCGTCGCCGATGCGGACCGTCACCAGGTCGCCCTCGGCCTCCAGGCTGGTGTTGCGGGCCCCCCACTGCTCCGGCGGCTCGTCGGACGTGCCCTCGGTGCCGAGCTCGGCCAGCTTGACCTCCACCTCCTCACGGGTCACGCCCAGGGCGGCAAGGGCTTTGGCGGCCACGCTCTGGTCGTCTTCGAACAGGCCCAGCAGGTAGTGGTGCGAGGCGACGGGCGCGCCGCCTGCGAGGTGTGCGGCCCGCACCCCGACCTGGGCGGCGCTGGCGGTCATCGGCCGCAGCGGGTCGGTAGCACGGGCGCCGCGGCGCAGGAAGCTGCGCTTGCTCTCGCCCGGCGGCATCTGCTGGATGATCTCCTCGCGCAGCCCCAGCAGGTCGACGCTCCGCTTGAACAGGATCTGGGCGGCCAGGCCCTCGCCCTCGCGAAGCAGGCCGAGCAGGATGTGCTCAGGCGCGATGTGGTTGTGCTTGAGGGCGAGGGCCTCGCGCAGCGACAACTCGAGCACCTTCTTGGACCGGGGCGTGAACGGGATGTGGCCGCTGCCGGCGCCCTCACCCCGCCCCACGATGCCGATGATGTCGTCGCGAGTGGCGTCGGCGGTGACGCCCAGCCGCTCGAGGGTCTGCCTGGCCGGCGTGCCTTCGTTGGACAGGAGCGAGAGCAGCAGGTGCTCGGTGCCGATGTAGCCGTGCCCGAGGT
>JBOGID010000418.1:0-11702 GCA_050742295.1 Acidimicrobiales bacterium
GGGCGGGGCCGCGAACGCCTGACCGTCAAGCGCGGCAGCAGTCGTCGGCCAGCAGCGCCCGTGCCTCGCGCAGCACGACAGGGCGGCGGGTACGGGGCAGGCCGACACCGACGGCGGCTCCGACGAGGGCTTGGCCCACGGCGCGGCGCCACGGACTGACGGGCCGCAGCGACCGGGCGGCCTGGTCGGCCTGGGCCAGATGCACGAGGTCCTGGTAGTGGGTTCGAGCGAGTTGCTCGGCAGCGAGCGGGTTCATGGAGACGATTATCGCGGCCCGCGGCCTTCGTGACGAGTGGCAGGAAAGACATTCTCCGCTAGAATACTGCCATGGCTCGTTCGAAGCGCAGGAAGCCGCACCGGGTGGTCACCGTGGTGGGCGCGGCGCCGTCGATGTTCGAGATCGCGGTGGCGTGCGAGGTCTTCGGGCTCGACCGGTCCGAGCTGGTCGACCCCTGGTACGAGCATCGCATCGCGGCCGCCGACCCGCCGCCCCTCGTCACCAACGAAGGCCTCCGCCTCGACACGCCCTACGGTCTGGAGCAGCTGGCGCGGGCCGACACGGTCATCATCCCGGGGTGGGCGTTCATCCGCCACCCGCCGCGCGACGACTTGCTCCAAGGCCTGCGGGACGCCCACGACCGGGGTGCCCGCCTTCTGTCCGTGTGCAGCGGCGCCTTCGTGCTGGCCGAGGCGGGCCTGCTCGACGGCCGCCGCGCCACCACCCACTGGATGTACGCCGCCGAACTGGCCCGGCGCTACCCCAGGATCGAGGTCGACCCCCGTGTGCTCTACATCGACACCGGCAGCATCCTGACTTCGGCCGGCACGGCCGCCGGCATCGACCTCTGCCTCCACATCGTCCGCAAGGACCACGGTGCCGACGTCGCCAATGCGGTGGCCCGGCGCATGGTCGTCCCCACCCACCGCGAGGGCGGGCAGGCCCAGTTCGTCAAGCTGCCGGTCCCCGCCGAGGCCAACAGCGACCCGCTCGCCGAGCTTCTCGACTGGATGCTGGAGAACCTCGACCAGCCGCTGAGCGTGGACGACCTGGCGGGCAAGGCGGCCATGACTCCCCGGACCTTCGCCCGCCGGTTCCGCGACGCCACCGGCACGACGCCGCGCCAGTGGCTGCTCGCGCAACGGGTGATCTTGGCCCAGCGGCTCCTCGAGACCACCGACGAGCCCGTCGAGCGGATCGCCACGCGGTGCGGGTTCGGGTCGGCGGCCGGCCTGCGCCTGCACTTCCAGCGCGGGGTCGCGACATCACCGCTGGCCTACCGCCGGTGCTTCCGCCATACCGCCTGAGACTCCTTGTCGTCGAGATGAGCCCGCCGTAGGCTCCCCCCGGCTGGGGACCCGATTTGCGGCACGGCGATTCATGCGGTGGAGGTCGGTATGAAATGTCGGCTCCTCTCCCTGTCCCGGCGGTCCTCGAAGCTCGGTCTCGGCGTCTGGCTTCTTGCCCTGCCCGCCCTCACCGCGACCGGCGGTGCCGGTGCCCAACCGGCCGAGCCTCTCGTCCTGCCCGGCAAGCAGGTCACGACCGACCTGCGTCCCGCCCGTGCGTTCAACCAACCGCAGCTCACCCTCAGCCCGATCGAGAAGGACACGTTCGTCATCGCCGGGGCCAACTACAACGCCGGCGAATGTGTGGCCTTCGCCAGCATCGACGGCGGCCAGACGTGGCGTGCCGGCAAGGGCATCGCCCGGCCGCAGCAGTACGCCACGTGCGTCCGCCCCGACCTCGGCCCCTACCTGGGTGCAAAGTTCGGCACCGACGGCACCCTCTTCCTCACGTCGGCCGGTGACAACGCCGGCGGCCAGCAGATCGTCAACGACCTGTACACGGCCCGCAGCGAGGACCTGGGCGACACGTGGCAGTTCGCCATCGCCCACAAGGGCCGCGAGGGCGTGGAGTTCACCCAGCAGGACGGCACCAAGAAGATGGGCGGCGAGCACTTCAGCCTGGTCCGCATGGGTGTCGACCCCAAGGACCCGCGCTACGTCTACGCCGGTGCCCGCTACCAGCACGCCGACCGCACGCCGCCCTACGGGACGTTCGGCGTAATCCCGATCCGCAACATGATCGCGGCGTCGTCCGACGGCGGGAGGACGTTCAGCGCGCCCGTCGACCCCATGGCCGGCGTGCCCCGCGCCCAGATGTGGGGCGCCTACGTACCGTCCATCTCCGTGGGACCGGACGGCACCGTCTACGCCTTCACCCGTGAGCGGACCCCGCCCGCCGACCCCAACAACCCCGCCGGCCCGTCGACGTCGCCGGGCGTGGCGGGCGCCGGCGGGCGCCTGCTGATGAGCGTGTCCACCGACCGTGGCAAGACGTGGGAGGTGCGGGTGGTCGACGACAGCCCGGTGACCTGTGGGTCCCGTGACCGCTGCCAGTGGATCCCCGAGGGCACGGTCGACCCCGAGAGCGGGAACATCTACGTCGTGTTCGCCCAGGCCGACACCGCCACCAGCGACACCAACATCTGGTTCAAGGCGTCGACCGACGGCGGCCGCACGTGGAGCGAGCGCAAGAAGCTCAACGACGACAGCACCAACCTCGACCAGTACTTCCCGGGTGTCAGTGTGGCCCCCAACGGCCGCATCGACGTGGCCTGGCACGACTTCCGCAGCAGCGCGTCGGTGCAGCCGCCCGCCGACTTCAACGCCGAGCTGTACTGGGACCTGTACTACGCCTCGTCGAGCGACGGCGGCAAGACGTGGAGCAGGAACGTCCGCATCAGCGACCGCTCGATGCACCGCAACGAGGGCTACACGTTCAACTCCCAGTACGGTCTGATGGGCCCGGCGGCGGTGGCGTCCACCGACGAAGCCGCCCACTTCGCGTGGGCCGACTCGCGGCGCGGCACCGTCCAGCAGCCGACCGAGGACTACTACTTCACCTCGGCGCTGTGGGAGCTCGACGGCGACGGGCCCGGGTCGGGCGGCACCAGCAGCGTCGTGTACTTCCTCCTTGGCAGCGTGGCCATGTTGGCCGTCGTCGGACTGGTGCTCCTGGTGGCGACCCGCGGCTTCAAGGGCCGGGCGGCCGGCGCCGCGCCCACCGGCGGCCCAGCAGGCGAGGCCGCGCCGTAGCGCCCGCCGCAGTGAGGCGCGGATCGAGGGCGTCGCGGATGCCGTCCCCCAGCAGGTTGAAGCCGAGGACGGCCAGGCTGATGGCGATGCCGGGGATGATCACGACCTGGGGGTCGGAGAGGAAGTAGACCCGGCCGTCGTTGAGCATGGCGCCCCACTCGGGCGTGGGCGGCGGCGCCCCCAGCCCCAGGAACGTCAGCCCCGAGATCACCAGCACCAGCTGGCCCACGTCGAGGGTCGCCAGCACGATGACGGGCGAGACCACGCTGGGCAGGATGTGGCGGACGAGGATGCGCCACCGCGACGCCCCCACGGCGTGGGCCGCCTCCACGAACGGCCGGTTGCGCACGCTCAGGACAAGGCCCCGCACAACCCGGGCGTAGCCCGCCCACCAGATCGTCACCAGCCCCAGCATCACCGCTACCAGGCTCGGCTCGAACAGGCCGGCCACGGCCAGGGCCAGGACCAGGCCGGGGATCGCCAGCACCATGTCCACCACCCGCATGAGCAGTGAGTCGACGAGCCCTCCGGCATAGCCGGAGAGGGTCCCGATCACGAGCCCGATGGCCGTCACCAGCACGGCAGCCAGAAGGGCCGTACCGAGCGTCAGGCGGGCCCCGTGCAGCAACCGGCTGAACAGATCGCGCCCCAGCCCGTCGGTGCCCAACAGGTGGTCGAGGCTGGGCCCGACCAGGCGGTCGGTGGTGACTTCCCGAGGGTCGTGGGGGGCGAGGCTGGGCCCGACCGCCGCGATGAGCAGGAACAGGGCCACCAGCCCGAGCCCGATGCGGGCCGTCAGGTCCGACGTGAGCTTCCGCAGGATCGGTCGGGCGAGGGGGCGGGGCGCGGCCTGTTCGAGGCCAACGGCGTGGTCGAGGGGCACGGTGGCGGCCACGGTCCTACATGCGCTCCGGGGCCCGGGTGCGGGCGTCGAGCCAGGCGTAACCCAGGTCGATGGCGAAGTTCACGATCACGTAGACCAGGGCGCTGAACAGCACGAACCCCTGGATCAGCGGGTAGTCCCGGTCGTGGATCGCCCCGATGGCCAGGTCCCCCATCCCGGGCCAGGCGAACACCCACTCCACGATCAGCGACCCGCCCAGGAGGTGCCCGAGCGAGAGGCCGGCCACCGTGAGGAGCGGGACGGCGGCGTTGCGCAGGACGTGCCGGAACAGGATCGTCCGCTGGCGCACCCCCTTGGCTCTGGCCGTGCGGACGTAGTCCTCGTCGAGGACGTCGAGCACGGCCGAGCGGGTGAGCCGGGTGAGGACGGCGGCCGGCCCCAACGCGAGGGTGATGGCGGGCAGCACCAGGTGGGCGGGCGAGCCGAAGCCGAAGGCGGGGACCGCGTTGAGCCGCACCGCGAACACGAAGATAAGCACGTAGGCGATGAAGTAGCTGGGCAGGGACGCGCCCAGCAGCGCGCCCACCCGGCAGACGTGGTCGGCCCACGCGTTGCGGCGCGTGGCCGCCACTACGCCCACCGGCACCCCGATGAGGATCGACACCGCGGCCGCCGTGAAGGCGAGCACCGCCGTGCGGGGTATGCGCTGGCGCAGGGCGTCCGCCACGCTGAGGCTTTTGAGCCACGACCGTCCGAGGTCGCCCCGGACCGCGTCCGACAGCCAGTTGAGGTACTGCACGGGCAGCGGGCGGTCGAGGCCCATCTCGCGCCGCTGGGCCTCGACCAGGTCTTTTGGCGGCGGCTGGTTGAGCCGCCGTTCGACGACGATCTCGGCCGGGTCGCCGGGCGCCAGGACGCCCAGGGCGAACGTGATGACCGAGACCCCGAACAGGGCCACCAGCAGCCACGCCACCCGGGAGGCGACGTAGCGCCTCATCGGCCTGGCGCGCTCAGCCGGTGCGGTAGGTGGAGGTCCAGGGTTGGAGGTTCACTGACGGGTGAGCCGTGAACCCGGCCACACTCGTCTTGAAGGCGAAGATCTGCGGGAAGCTGGTCAGGGGGATGGCGCCCACCTGCTCCTGGAGCAGGACCTTCATGGCGTCGACCGCCTTGCGGGCCGACGTGGTGGTGTCCGGCGCGGCCAGCGCCTCGTCGACCAGGGCGTCGAACTTGGCGCCCACGTTGGTGAACTTGATGCGGGCCGCCGTGTTCTTCCCGTACCAGAGGCGGGACACGATGCTGGCCGGGTTGGCGTCGTTCTGGTTCCAGTAGTTGATGTCGACGTCCCAGTTCCCGGAGTTGATCTTGGACGAGTAGGCCGCGCCGTCCGCCGCCTTCTCCACCTTCAGGTCGATGCCCGCCTTGCGGGCCTGGGCCTGGATGAACTGCAGGCTCTCGGGCTCGAAGTCGAACTGGGCGGGTGCCACAAGGGACAGCTTGCGGCCGTCCTTCTCCCGGATGCCGTCGCCGCCGGCGCGCCAGCCCTTCTGGTCGAGCAGGGCGGTGGCCTTGGGCAGGTCGTTGGTGATGGGAGGGATCTCCGAAGCGATCGAGCCCAGCACCGACGGCGGGCTGACGGTGTTGAGGGGCTGGGCCGTCCCCTGCCACTGCACCTCGGCCAGGGCCTTGGGGTCGAGGCTCCACGCCAGGGCCCGGCGCAGGTCGATGTCCTGCATGAGGTTGTAGGGCGCATCGGTGTGGAGGTTGAACGACAGGACAACGACGGCGCCGGGCGGGGTGGGCGCCAGCTTGAGGTTGGGCCTGGCCTTCACGCTGGCCGCCTGCTGGGGCGGCAGGAAGTACACGCCGTCTACGTCGCCCGACTCCAGGGCGAGCCGGCGGGTGTTCTGATCGGGGATGAACTTGAACGTCAGCTGCTTGAGCTTGGGCTTCTCGCCCCAGTAGCCCTCGAAGCGGCGGGCCGTGAGATGGTCGTTGGGCGTGTACTCCACGAACTCGAACGGCCCCGTGCACACCGGCTTGTCGTTGGGGACGGTGCCCGGGGCGACGATGCTGAAGTTCGGGTGGGAGATCTGCTCTGGCAGGCGCAGGTTCGGCTGGGTGGGCGTGATCTCGACGGTGAACTCGTCCACGACCTTGGTCGAGTCGGCGCCGACGAACGAGGTCAACGCCAGCGACTTCTCCACGACCCGCGCCATCGAGGACCGGACGGCCTCGGCGTTGAGCGGCGCGCCGTTGTGGAACCGGACGTTGCGGCGCAGTTCGAAGCGGAACGTGTTGGGCGGCACGAGCGTCCACCGGGTGGCCAGGACGCCCACGGGCTGCAGGTTCTCGCCCGCGCCGACCAGCGTCTCGCAGATGTTGGCGTTGTCGGGCCACATCCCGAGCAGGTTGCGGTCACGGGTGATGAACACGTCGCCCGGCGTGGCGACCGTCACCGTCTGCTGATCGAAGGGCAGAGCCGCCGCCACCGTGGTCGACGCCCCTTGGCTGCTCGAGCCACCCCCGCCGTCCCCGCACGCTGCGCCGGCGACGAGCACCAACACCAACACTGCGACCCGCACTCTCATGGTTCGACCCCCCTGGTGTTGCCGCCATCGATTCAACCACCTGGCGGCCGGTGGCGCGCTGGCCTGCGGTCGCACCATGCGCCGGTCATGCCTCCCAAGGGAGTGCTCGAGGAAGACGGCGGTGAAGAGCGGGACGAGCTGACCGACGAGGCGATGGCCGAGGAACAGCAGTACCGGTCATCGGCGCCTACGACCTCATCACCAGACTGCCGAGGACAACGCCGAATAGCGCGCCCGCAGGCCGGGCCAGCCGGTACGCCGCCGACGTACCGGCTTCGCCTCAGCAGACCGAGCGCGTCACGGGCTGGGTTCGACGCCGCGCTCTGTCGAAAGGCCGGCGATCAGCCGCGACCGGAGTTCCCGCCGCCGTTGCCGTTGCCGTTCCCCGAGTTGCCGTTCCCCGAGTTGCCGTTCCCGGACTTGGCGCCGGCGCCGCGGTTCGCGCTGGTGCCCACAACCGTCGTGCTCGTCGTCGACGTCGATGCCGTTGTGGTGCCGAGCGTCGTGCCGGTGGTTGCGGCGTCCTTCCCGCAGTCCGACCGGGCGACCGCGGACACGGCCTGGCCGTGCTCGCGTCCGGTCACGGACTTGTCCTTGGCGATGGCCGAGACGCAGGCACCGTGGTTGGCGGGTTGGCCCGTGCCCCCGGCACCGTCCTCGTTGTCGCCGTCGGTGTCGCCGCCAACCGCGGCACCGCCGGTGCCCGCGACGGTCGTGGTCGTGGTCGTCGTGCTGCCGAGGGGGTCGGGCAGCTGGAACGGGGTGACGGCCTCGACGGCGACGGCCACGCCGTGCTGGGCGGCGTCGGGGAGGACGCCGGTTGCGCCCACGGTCGTCACCGCTGCCGCGGCCACACCAACGCCGAGGGCGGCCTTGGCCGCCAGGCCCAGGGCCGCCAGCTTGCTCACCATCATCTTCTTCCTCCTCGGCTGCGGCGGCGGCGCAGGTTCGCCGGCGATGGGGCGGGTGGGATCGGCGGCGAGCAGGGTCGCCAGCGCCTCGGACGGCGCCGGCGCCGCCGCCCCGCCCCACGACCGCATCTCGGCCAACAGGTCACCGAGGAGGGGGTCGTCGAGGGGCTGCTCGTCGCGCATCGCACCCCAGCTATCGGAGGGAGGGGTCACGGGGATACGGCCTCGCCCACAAGGTGGCGCCGAAGGGTGGCGATGGCCCGGTGCTGCAGCGCCTTGACGGCACCGACGGGCTTGCCCAGGAGGTGGGCGACGTCCTCCAGGCTGAGGTCGGCGATGACCCGAAGGGCCACGACCTGGCGCTGTTCGGGGGTGAGCCGGGCCAGCAACTCGGCCGCCCGTTCGCCGCTTAGCCGGTCGAGGGCGACGTCCTCAGCCGACGGCACGGAGGCGGCCGGCACGACCGGCCCGGGCCTCGAGCGGGCCCGCCAGACGTCGGTCACCCGCCGGTAGGCGATGGTGAACACCCACCGGCGGAAATGCGCTTCGTCCCCCCGGAACGACGGCAGGCCGGTCAGCACGGCCACGAACACGTCGCTGGTCACGTCGGCCGGGTCGGCGATCCCCTGCGCCCGCACATAGCCGGCGACCGCGGGCGCCGTGGACTCGTACAGGCGCGACCGAGCCCAGCCCGCGCCCGCCTGAGCGGCGGCAAGGATTTCGGGAAAGGGAAGGCCGACGCTCATGGGCGTACCCACCATCGGCCGGCTTGTCACGGAGCTTGAGCCGCTTACGAATCGCTGAACAGGCGCCGCGGGCGCGGCCGACAGCCGATCGGGTCCGTACGCTTGTCCCGTGACCCGGGTGCTGGTGGTGGACGACGACGCGACCGTGGCCGAGGTCGTGTCCCGGTACCTGGACCGGGAGGGCTTCTCGGTCGAGTCCGTCAGCGACGGTGCGGTCGCCGTGGAGAGGGCGACCGCTGACCCGCCCGACCTCGTGGTGCTCGACCTCATGCTCCCCGGCCTCGACGGGCTGGAGGTGTGCAGGCGCCTGCGGGAGCTGGCCCCGATCCCGGTCATCATGCTCACCGCCCTGGGCGAGGAGAGCGACCGTATCGTCGGCCTCGACCTCGGAGCGGACGACTACGTGACCAAGCCGTTCTCCCCGCGAGAACTGGTGGCGAGGGTGAAGTCGGTCCTGCGCCGGGCCCAGGCGCCGCTTGCGGCGGTAGGCGCCGCGGGCGGCGGCGGTCCGTCCCGCCTCCAGGCCGGCGACCTCGACGTCGACGTCCTCGCCCGCGAAGTCACCGTCGCCGGCAAGGTGGTCAGCCTCACCCAGCGCGAGTTCGAGCTGCTGGTGTTCTTCCTTCGCCATCCCCGGGAGGCGTTCACCCGCCAGGCCCTGCTCGAACAGGTGTGGGGCTACACCTTCGGCGACACGTCGACGGTGACGGTCCACGTGCGGCGACTGCGGGAGAAGATCGAGCCCGACCCGTCCAAGCCCGACCACATCCAGACGGTGTGGGGCGTGGGCTACCGGTTCGTGCCGTGACGCCGATGCGGCGGGCGACGGCGGCGGCGGGCGCCGTGGGGGCGGCGGTCACCCTGGCCGTCTCGGTGGCGCTGGGCATGTCGGCCGCCGACTCCCTCAAGCTCTCGGCCTGGGCTGTGGGGGCCGCCGCCGTCGCAGGAGTCGCCGGGGGGCTGATCCTCGCCGCCGTGCGGGGACGGTCGATCGCGGCCCAGATCGTCGTCGTGGCCCTGACGGCGGTGGGTGCCGTGGCGGCGGGGACGATCGTGGCCGCCAACAAGATGTACGTCTCGTCCCACGACCTCAAGACGCTGGCCGTCGTGCTTTTGGCGGGCGGGACGGTCGGTGTGGTCGTGGCCCTGCTTCTGGGCGAACGGGTGGCGATCGGCAGCCGGTCGCTGGCCGACGTGGTGCGGCGGATCGGCGCCGGAGACGGCAGCGGCGGCGGGTCGGGCGACTCCCTGCGGCCGGCGGGCGAGGAACTGGCGTCGCTGGCCCGCGAGCTGGAAGCGATGTCGGCCAAGCTCGACGACGCCCGCGCCGCCGAGCGGGCCCTTGAGTCGTCGCGGCGCGAACTTGTGGCCTGGGTGTCGCACGACCTGCGGACGCCGCTGGCCGCCATCCGGGCCATCACCGAGGCCCTGGAGGACGGCGTCGTCGACCAGCCCGAGACCGTGGCCCGCTACCACCGGACCCTGCGCCAGGAGGCCGACCGCCTGGCCGAACTCGTGGACGATCTGTTCGAGTTGAGCCGCATCCAGGCCGGGGCGCTACGCCTCCAACTGGAACGGGCGTCGCTGAGCGACCTGGTGTCCGACGCCATTGCGGCCGCCGACCCGGTGGCATCGGCCAAGGGCGTCCGCCTCGAAGGACGGCTCAAGGAGGAGCCGCCCGCCTTGATGCTGTCCACGCCCGAGGTGTCCCGCGTGCTCCGGAACCTGCTGGAGAACGCCATCCGCCACACGCCGTCGGACGGCACCGTCTGGGTCGAGGCGGGCGTGGACGAGGACACCGCTTACGTGTCGGTGGCCGACGCCTGCGGGGGCATCGAGCCCGCCCACCTGCCCCGGGTCTTCGACCTCGCCTTCCGGGGCGAGGGGGCCCGCACGCCGGGGGCCGACAACGGGGCTGGTCTGGGCCTGGCCATCGCCAAGGGCCTGGTCGACGCCCACGCCGGCCAGATCGTGGTGGCCAACGAGGGGCCGGGCTGCCGGTTCACGGTGCGGCTGCCGCTGCCCCCGCCATCGCCCGCGTCGAAGTGAGGGTCCTGGTCACCGGCGGCGCCGGCTTCATCGGGTCCCACGTCGTCGACCTGCTGGTCGTCGAAGGGCACGACGTGGTGGTGCTCGACCGCGAGGAGCCGTCTTGGCCGAACGGCGGCGCCCGCTACATCACCGGCGACGTGCGCGACGCGGCGACGTGGGAACGGGTGCTGGCGCCGGGCGTCGACGCCGTGTCCCACCAGGCGGCGCGCGTCGGGCTGGGCGTCGATTTCGCCGATGTGGCCGCGTACGTGGACGACAACGACGCCGGGACCGCGGCCGGGTTGCTGGCGCTGCACCGGGCCGGGTTCGGGGGGCGGATCGTGCTGGCCAGCAGCATGGTCGTCTACGGCGAGGGCCGGTACCGGTGCCCCGAGCACGGGATCGTGCGGCCCGGCCCGCGTCCTGCGACGCGGCTCGACGCGGGGTGGTTCGAACCCCCGTGCCCTGTGTGCGGCGGGGATCTTGCACCCGAGCCCGTTGGCGAGGACGCTCCGGTCGACCCCCGCAATGTCTACGCCGCCACCAAGCTGCACCAGGAGCACCTGGTTGCCGCGTTCGTGCGCGAGCACGTCGGTTCGACGGCGGTCGCCCTGCGCTACCACAACGTCTACGGGCCGCGGATGCCCCGGGACACGCCGTACGCGGGCGTGGCCAGCATCTTCCGCAGCGCCATCGAGGCGGGACGGGCGCCCCTCGTCCTCGAGGACGGCCGCCAGACCCGCGACTTCGTGCACGTGGCCGACGTGGCCCGCGCCAACCTGGCGGCGCTGGCCGCACCCGTCGGCGAGGGGTTCGTCCCCGTCAACATCTGCAGCGGCCAGCCCCGTACCGTCAGCGACCTGGCTGAGGCCCTGTGGGGGTCGCTGGGCGCCGCCCCGTCCAGCCGTCCGATGGTGACGGGGGCGTGGCGTGCAGGCGATGTCCGCCACGTGTTCGCCTCTCCGACCCGGGCGGCGGACCGCCTGGCCTTCCGGGCCGAGGTCGAGTTCTCGGTGGGCCTCTCCGACGTGGGGTAGCGCGTCCATACTGGGGCGGTGCACGGCGAGGACCTCGACAGTTCGATGGTCGTCGTGCCCCACGCCGCCGGCCCCATGATCCGCCCCTCCGACGGCAGCGGCCGCCGCGCTCGGGACGACCTCGACGACCTGACCGACGACCTGCTCCCCAACCCGGACGGCGGCCCGACCTGGTTCGACGGGCTCCTGCCGGCCGGGGGTGCGGGGCTGCTGATCTGGGCCCTTGCCACGGACGGGCCCGGGATCGCCGTCGTGGTGGCCGTGATCATGCTGACCCTGGGCTGCATGCTGCCGCTGCGCAGCCTGGCGCGGCGGGCGGGGGCGAGGCGGCGCGAGGCCGTGCTCCAACGGGGCGTGCCGCTGCGGGCCGACGACGGGCCGGCGGCTCGATTGGTCGAGGCGTACGAGTCGCTGCTCGCCCTGGACGGCGTGGCGGGGCCGGC
>JBOGID010000419.1:0-1738 GCA_050742295.1 Acidimicrobiales bacterium
ACGGCGTTCGGGCCACGCAGGCCGGCTGCCACCTCGGGCGGCGCCGGGATGACCGTGGTCTCGTCCACCGGGGCGTCGAGGTCGTCCGCCAGCCGGGGCCGCACCGCCCGCAGCACCAGCACCAGGGCCAGGAACAGGGCGGCCGTCGAAGCCGTCATCGCCCGCAGGCCGATGCGGTCGCCGATGAACCCCTGGACCACCGCGCCGACCGGGTAGATCACGCCCAACGCCACCATGTACAGGCTCAGGGCCCGGGCCCGGAGCGCGGCCGGCGCCCGTAGCTGCACGACCGTCCCGAGCCCCGACAGCACCCCCACGTAGGACGCCCCCACCAGGGCGATGGCCACCGCCGCGGCCGGGAGGTTCGGGGCTGCGGCGTAGAGGAGCAGGAGAACGGGCAGCAGCACGGCGTCGACCACGAGCACCCGGCGCTGGCCGTACCGGGCGGCCAGGGAGGCAAGCATCAGAGCACCCGCCACGGCGCCGATGCCCTGGCCGGTGATCAGCACCGACGTCCCCGTCTTGGCGTTGTCGAACAGCTTGAGCGCCACCGCCGGGACGAGGGCGATGAACGGCGACAGCAGGAAGGCGATGACCGAGATCGACACGATGGCGACCCGGCAGCCGGGCTCGGCCATGGCCGCTCGTGCGCCGGTGCGGATGCGGGTCCACAGGCCGCCCGCCTCGTCGGTCGGAGTCGGAGCCGGCAGGCGCACGGCCACCACCGCCGCCAGCACGGTCAGGAACGAGACGGCGTTGATGGCGAAGGCCCACGTGTACGACCCCACGGCCAGGACGACGCCGGCCAGGGCCGGCCCCACGACCCGGCCCAGGTTGTACTGCATGAGGCCCAGCGAGCTTGCCGCCAGCAGCTGCTCCCTCGGCACCAGGTCGGGGAGGATGGCCTGGAAGGCGGGCAGCCCGAGGGCGGCCATGCAGCCTCCGCCCAGGACGAGCAGGGTGAGCACCGGGGCGTTGATGTGCCCGGTGCCGGTGAGGACGGCCAGGGTGAGGGCGAACACCACCTCCCCGACGGTCGTGGCCACGAGCCACCGGCGCCGGTCGACCCGGTCGGCCATGGCCCCGCCCACGGGCGACAGCAGGCCGATGGGCAGGAATGCGGCCGCGCCGACGAGCCCCGTCCAGCCCGCCTGGCCCGTCAGGTCGGCGATGAGGACACCGACCGCCACCGTCTGCATCCACGTCCCCAGGCTGGAGACGAGGGCTGCGATCCAGATCAGGAAGTAGTCCCGGTGGCGCAGCGGCGCCAACGAGGCGAAGCGGGGCCCCGCCATGGTCAACGGTCCGCTCGCCTCGGGCTCGCTCACTCGCCTTCGGCGTAACGCGCCTCGAGGCCGTAGTGGTAATCGAGGTCGATCAGCCTGTTGAACTTGCCGAAGTCGGTCACCAGGTCGAGGTCGTCGCGCAGCGTGCCCTTGGCCCGCAGGACCCCGTAGGCCTCGGACAAGGCCCGGGCGGTGGCGAACAGGCCGGTGAGGGGCGACACGATCAGGTCGAACCCCAGGTCGTGCAGCTCAGCGGGCGTGAACAGCGGCGTGCGCCCGGCCTCGATCATGTTCGCCACCCGCACCAGGCCGGGCGTGGCCGCCGCCACCGCCGCCAGTTCGGCGGCCGACTCGGGAGCCTCCACGAAGACGGCGTCGACGCCCACGCCGGCCGCCATCCGGGCGCGCTCACACGCCTCGTCCAGCCCGATGGCGGCCCGGGCGTCGGTGCG
>JBOGID010000420.1:0-2131 GCA_050742295.1 Acidimicrobiales bacterium
CATCCCCGGCGACCGCCGCCCCATCAGTTACCGCCTGGCCGCCGGCTCGAGTTGATCTCCGCGGGCAGGACTACTTCGGGAGGTCTGGGTCTGCCCCCATCACTGGCACAGCACGGATCGTGCTGGCGATCTTCTACCTCGCCCACACTCTCCTTTCAGGACACACAGTGGATGAATTCTTTGCCACCTTGGCGCGTTTGGCCCGGAGACCCCGACCAGCTGGCCGGCTGACCAGCTGACCGGCCACCGGCGGCCGGGCTGGCCGCCGTGCGAGCCCGCTACAGCACCCGGGCGGCCCAGGTGCTGATCGCCTCGAGGGCCTCGCGGGCCATGGGCTGGAGCATGCCGGCCTGGCTGACCCGGTTCCACACCCGTTGGGTGGGGTCGGCGGGCACGGGGTTGAAGTAGTGGTCGAGGCCGGGGATGACCCGCAGCTCGACGTTGTCGTTGCCGGCCGCCCGCAGGGCCCGGTAGGTGGTCAGGGCGTCGTCCACGGGGACGTTGAGGTCGTCGCCGCCGTGGAGCACCAGGGCGGGACAGCGCACGTGCCCCATCTCGCCCTCGTAGGACGTGGCCAGGTCCTGGCGGAGCCGGGCCGTGGGCATCACCAGCGTGATGCCGTGCCCTTCCAGCGTCACCTCAGGATCCCCCCGAGTCGCAGCCGCCAGCACCTCCCCCATGCCGGCACTGCGCGCCAGCGTTGCCGGCATGTTCGTCTGGAGCCAGGCCCGCTGGTCGTCCGTGAACCCGTCCCAGTGCCGGGCGACGCGGCCCACGTTCCACCGCAACATGTCCTCGATGGGTGAGGACAGGGCACCCAGCAGGGCCGCCGCCTTCACCTCGTCCACCTCGCGGCACACCCGGCAGGTGACGAGGGCTCCAGCGCTGTGCCCGGCCACCCCGACCCGCGCCCCGTCGACCTCGGGCTGGGACTGGAGCCAGCGGAAGCAGGCCACCGCGTCCTCCAGGTCGGTGTCGTAGCTGACGGTCGCCCGGTCGCCCCCCGACGAGCCGAACGCCCGCCGGTCCCACCGCAACGACGCCACGCCGTGGTGGGCCAGGTGGTGGGCGACACGGCGCACCGTGCCGGGCGCCGGCGCCAGATCTGAATAGGCCTCCAGCACGAGGTCGCCGTCACGGGTGTCCGCCCCGCTGCCCGCGATCAGGGCGAAGGCAGGCACCGGCGCCCCCGCCAGCGCGTCCTCGGGCAGGCAGAGCACCGCCGCGATCTCCACGCCCGCCGCCGACGAGACCCGCACCGCCCGTTCGTGCACCGCCGCGTCAGGCCCCGGCCAGGTGGAAGTAGGGCCCGAAGTTCTCCTCGGTGCAGAGGCGGCCCAGCTTGCGGTACTCCTGGGCCGTGGCCCGCACCAGGTCGGCCATGGTCACCGCCCGGTCGTGGTGGGCGGCCTCGAAGGCGGCGGCGAGGGCGATGTTTCGGATGTCGCCGCCCGCCACCTTGAAGGCGCCGGCCAGGAACTCTACGTCGATGTCGTCCTCCATGGGGAGCGAGGGCGGCAGGTGCCGATCCCACAGCCGGCGGCGCTCAGGCGGTTCGGGCAGGGGGAACACGATCCGCAGGTCGATCCGGCGGGCGAAGGCGTCGTCGAGGTTGGCGCTCAGGTTGGTGGCCAGCAGCGACACCCCGTCGAACTGCTCCATGCGCTGGAGCAGGAAAGCCACCTCGATGTTGGCGTAGCGGTCGTGGCCGTCGCTCACCGCCGAACGCTTGCCGAACAGGGCGTCGGCCTCGTCGAAGAACAGGACGCCGTTCAGGCCCTGGGCTCCGTTGAAGATGCGCTCCAGGTTCTTCTCGGTCTCCCCCACATACTTGTCGACGACGCTGGCCAGGTCGACGACGTAGAGGTCGAGGCCCAGTACGCCGGCGATCACCTCGGCCGCCAGCGTCTTGCCGGTGCCCGACGGCCCTGCGAACAGGGCGGTGATGCCCGCGCCCCGGACGCCGACGCCCAGCATGTGCCACTCCCCGATGACCCGCTGGCGCAGCCGGGCCCGGCGGGCGACCTCCATGACCTGGGTGGCCGCGGGGTCGGCGAGCACGAGGTCGTCGGCCGTGGCCTGGGGCCGCACCCGGCGGGCCAGCGTCTCCAACCCCCCGCCGTTCTGGGCC
>JBOGID010000421.1:0-14562 GCA_050742295.1 Acidimicrobiales bacterium
GATTAGAGCGGTAGACGCCGGTTCCAACGGAACTGAGATGCCCTCTGACCTGCCTCAACACGACTCCAGCGGTTCTAAGCGGAGACAATTGGCACCTTCGCAACGTGGAAGTCGGCGGTTCGAGTCCGCTCACCTCCACCCAATAAGTCCAGGTCAGCGGGGGTGCGGCGGCCCGCTGACCGGGCCCGGTGGGGCGGCTTGCCCATCTCTGCGAACTTCGCTCCACGAGCGTGGATACCGAGAGCGAGCGTCGGCATGACGCTAAGTCGACGGGCCTCCCGTATCTCGCCGACGAGCTGCTGCGTCTGCCAGGCGTAGTAGGCCGTCACTGCCGCGAGCACCGCCGTCAGGCCGACCACGGACCAGTCGCTCAGCGACGTTGCGAAACATGCTTGAGCCCCGCATAAGCGTCCCTGCCATCGTGATGCCGACAGTCATCCTCCCCCGTCGGCCCGGTCGGGTGCCTCCGCCCGAAGGTGACGGAGCGCAGCCATCGAGGCCCGAGTGAGACCACGGCGCCAGACGTCGGGGTAACCGCACTCGCCCAGCTCAACGCAGATCGCCTCGCGCATGACCCGGTCTCCGACCTCAACGAGCGGTCCGGCATATGCAGACCCGGGCTGCTCATAGACGAGGTTCGGCGACCCGAGAGCGTGCACGACGTCGTTTCGGGCGTCCGCCAGTGCGCCGTACCAATGTTCGATCGCCGTAACGTTCTCCTGCGCCGTGGCGCCGGAGCTCTTGGTCCAGGTTCGCGTGAACGTCGGTTCGTTCGGGCTCCAGAGCAGCGCGTCGACCCCGAGGCCCTCGCCTTCCTGAGTCAGGGCGCCACGGAAGAGGTCCCTCAGCCGGGCGGCCGCAACGTGGCTCTGTCGCGTCTCCCCGGTCAGGGCCTCGCTGGCCGTCTTCAGAAACACGAGCTGATCGCTCTCCGAGAGGCTTGCGGTGTTGAGCCAGCCCTTCGTCACCCACTGCATCGCGACCGCGATGCGCGCTATCCGATCGGCGTGTCCCGCTGCGGGGTGCAGCAGGACGTCGTACACCGCCGCCAGGAGGTCCTCGTCGAGGCGGACCCCAAAGGGAAGGCGCAGCTCCAGCGGCGCGGGGATCCGGAAGTCGCTTTCGGCGACGCTGTAGCCCCCGACGACAGCGCGGACGCGCCGCCCTCGTTCGAGGGTGATGGAGCCGTCGGCCAGCTCTAGCGGCTGGACCCAGAGGTCGGCGTTGTCGGCCGTGGCCACGTTCCACGCCTGTGCCCCGGGCGTCCACCATGGGTTCGAGTTGATCGTGGCGAACAAGACGGCTTGGTGAATCGCCCGATGCTCAGTGGCCGTGGGAGCCTGCCCGTCGGCACCCTTCGCGACACGCGCCAGGAGGGAGGGGTTCTCGACGGTGCTGCCGCCGGGCGTAGCGAAGCCCCCGAGGAACTGGCGGACGCGAGTCTCGAAGTCAGCGCTCGCCCACGGCCCCTCGAACGCCCGGACGGGCCCGAGCCACCACCCGTCGAACTCGACAGGCTTCCCAAGGGGTAGGTACGGAAAGCACAGCACGACCGGGTGGCCCGACGTCACCTAGCGCCCTCGCGAGTGTCGGCACGGCGATAGGTGTCCGCGTCGGGCATCGGACTGGTCGTCCAACCGTCGGAAGCCGCGAAGCGAGCAGCCACAGGACCGAGGATGAACCACAGAACGTCGATCTCGTCGGGCAGGTCGACCCGTTGCGACGGGCAGAACGCGGTGCCCAACTCGACT
Organism: Acidimicrobiales bacterium; assembly: GCA_050742295.1. Classification (GTDB taxonomy): domain Bacteria; phylum Actinomycetota; class Acidimicrobiia; order Acidimicrobiales; family AC-14; genus JAHFUQ01. The sequence continues at coordinate 1,752 of JBOGID010000421.1, forward strand.
GCGGACCGGTACTCGGGCTCCGTTGCCGCATCGAAGACGAGGACGGCGTGGCGTTCAGTGCCAGGCGGCTCGTTGGCGAGAGACCCGCGCAGGTTCTTACTCGCTTCGCTCCGCAGCCAGAGGTCGAGGCGGGCGACGAGGGTGTCGGCACAATCGGTCCGGAGGTAGGTCGACTCAAGAGCGATATCGGTGCCCGGCCTCTGGCCGGGGAAAAGCTCGTGCCGCACGCACATAGCGCCACCAGTGCGCGCGGCGATGGTGAGGATGGCCTGGGCCAACGCCGGCGGCTGACCGAGCCAGTGCAGCCCGCGGGTGCTGGTGTGGCCATAACGCTCAAGCACCATCAGGCTGGGCTCAAGGTCGGCCGCGAGGTCTCGGAGCCGAGTACTGACCCGTCTGGGCCCCGGGTGCGTGGCTCGCCACTCGGCGACGCGATCAGCCCGCCGCGTGACGGTGCCGAACGCCTCCAAGTCGGCTATCGAGTGCTCGTGGTCGTCCTCCGGGAATGGCGGGACCGGTGCGAGGCTCGTAGACAGGGTCGGGCGATCGAGGATCACGGTCCAGCGACCGGACAACACGGCCGAGTCCTCGTGGCGCGCCTTTCGATAGGCGCTGGTCAGGTCGTTGTAGGTCTCGTTTGTGATGCGCTTAACCTCGACGCCCACGCCGCCACCGGCCGGGTCCAGCCAGCGACAGTCCACAGTCGCAAGTGGACCGCCAGGCACCCGCCCGAGCGCGCACCTCAGCTCTCGTTCAAGTAGCCGCCGGGCGCGTCGCTCCTCTGGGTTCTCGTTGTCCTGGCGCCGTCTGCTCATCAACAAGGCGACCCTACCGATGGTTGCGCAGCGTGCAGTGTGATTTTTCGGCTCAAGCCGAGGGGGTCAGATCCTGAACCGCTCGGAGGGCGCGGTTGACGGCCGCCGCGGATCTCTCGTACGGCGTCGGGGTCGGCCTGACCAGCAGCTGCAAGGTAGTGACTGTCGGCGCCTCCAACGACAAGAACCAACGCGTGCACGCGCCGCCCGGCCCGCCGGCCACAGTCCCCTGCGCCCGATGCTCCAAGGCGATACCCGGACGAGGCCGGCAAGGACTGCGACAGAAGTACTGCGGGGTCGCATGCCGCACCGGCACGTACGCCGAGAGGCGTCCCGCACCAGGATGGGTCCCGGCAACGGCCGAGGCGGGTGACCGAGCCCAGCACAACGTCTTTCCAGCGATGCCAACCCGGGGTTGCAGTTTGAAGCCAATGCCTCGCCGTGCGAATCGTGCGCAGCCGCCAGCACGACGCGTAGCGCTCGCCACTGGTCATCGCCCGGGTGGTGCCACTCCCGGCGGTCGGGGCGTGCTGACCCACGCTGACAGGGGTGGACGTGCTGGCCGACTTCTGCGCGGCGGTCGGCCGAGGATCCTCCTCTTCATTCCGGTCAGATGGCCCGTCGGGCGACGGAGCCCCAGCCTGACTCGGTCACAGAACGGGCGACGGCTGCCGTCCGGGCGGCGACGATCCACTGGGGCGCGGCTCCGTCGCCCATGCCCTGGTGGAGTTCGACGCTCTGGTCTAGAAGGCGGATGGCGGTGGTGTCGTCGTGGGCCTTGGTCGCGACCTCCGCTCGCACGGCGAGGGCCTCAGCCGTGTCGTACGGCCGGCCCAACCCGCGCTCGATGGCGACGTACTCGTCGGCAAGGGCGCGTGCCCGGTCGCAGTCGTCCTGGCGCAGCGCAACGCGGGTGAGGGCCCTGAGCGACACAGCGATGCCCGCCCTGTCGCCGATCTCACGCCGTATGACGATGCTGGCCTCCAGGCGTGAACGGGCTTCCGCATCGTCGCCGAGAAAGGCGGCGAGGGTGCCGAGGTTCTCCAGGGCCAACGCCACCCGCTGGCGGTCACCGAGGCGCCGAGAGGCGTCGAGCGCTTGGAGGAGGAGCTTGGAGGCCGTGGTCCCGTCAGCCATGCCGCGCATGGCGAGGGACTGCTCGATGACGCCGAGGTTCAGCAAGGACGCGGCCTCGACTGCGCTTGCCCCGTGGCGGCGAGCGACCTCAAGGTTCTCGGAGAAGGATGCCCGGGCGCCGTCGAGATCGCTCGCCAGGAAGGCGATGCTCGCCAACCCGTGGCGAGCCGCCGCCGCGCCAAGCTCGTCGTTGCACGCGGTGCGGATGGCGAGGCACTCCGCGTAGCCGGACCGCGCCGCGTCGTAGTCGCGCTGGTGCTGCGCCAGGTTGGCGGCGGCGTTGAGGGCGTTCGCCCGTATGCGAGCCGGGACGTCGCTCCGGTTCGTCCAAACAGCGAGCTGCGACCGACCTTCGGCCCAGTAGCCCCGCACCTCCCAGAACCGCCCCAGGGCGACGGCCAGTCGGCCGCCCAGCTCGGGATCGGCCGCATCGGCCAGCGCGGCACGCAGGTTGTCGTGCTCGGCGTCGAGGGTGTCCAGGCCGTGGTTCTGCTCACCGGTCGCCTCAGCCAGCCCGACGGCCCACACGAGCAGGCGGCGCTGCCACTCCCGCGCCGCGCCGGCCTCCGCCAGCCGGGCCGAGGCGTACTCGCGGACCGTCTCGAGCTGGCGGTACCGGAGCGGCCGCCGGGCGCGGTCGACGACGACGAGGCAGCGGTCGACGAGCGTCGAAAGCGCCCGGAGGAGGTCCATCTCGTCGAGTGGAGACAGGGCCGCCGCGGCAGCAAGGGTGAACGCCCCCGCGAACACCGACAGGCCGCGCAGCGACTGGGCCTCCTGGGGCGACAGCGCCTCGTAGCTCCAGTCGAGGGTCGAGCGCAGCGGGGCGAGCAGTTCGAAGCGGTCGTCGAGGCGGGCCGCGATGTCCGCCGGCGACAGGGTCCGCGCCCATCCGGCAGCGAGCTCGATGGCGAGAGGGATGCCGTCGAGGCGGCGAGCGACAGCGACGGCCCCATCGTCGTCGTGGGGGGCGCCGGAGCGTTCCGCGAACAGCCGCACAGCGTCGGTGGGGGCGAGCGGCGGCACCGTCCACGTCGTCTCGCCGGCGACGCCCAGCGGCGCCCTCGTCGTCGCCAGGATGCGGACGTTCGGGCACCGGCGCAGCACCGACCTCGCCAGCTCGGCGCAGGCCCCGGCCAGGTGCTCGCAGTTGTCGAGGACGAGCAGGCTGTGCCCGGCGGCGAGGCGCCGGACGAGGAGATCGGTGGTCGGCTCGGGGCCTGCCGGCCGCCCGCCCACCGAAGCCAGCACCTCCGCGGCAACGAGGCTGGGGTCGCGCAGGCCGGCCAGCTCGACGAGAAAGACGCCGTCGGGGAACCGGGCCTCGGCCCGGGCGGCGACCTCGAGGGCGAGACGGCTCTTCCCGATGCCGCCGATGCCCACCAGGCTGACGAGCCGGGACGACCTGAGACTGCAGTCGACGGCGGCGACCTCGTCCACCCGGCCGATGAAGCTGGTGATCGGGTAGGCCAGCCGTCCCGGCCCCCACGACGCCTCGGCCACCAGCGCCAGGTACGCCGCCTCCATCGCGGGCGACGGGTCGACACCGATCTCGTCGGCCAGCGTGCGCCGGCACCGCTCATAGGCCCGTAACGCCTCGGCCCGGTTGCCGGCGGCCTCGTGGGCCTGCATGAGGCGGAGGTGGGCGGTCTCGCGGAGCGGCTGGAGGGCAACAGCCTCTGCGGCCGAAGCCACTGCCAGCGCATCGTCGCCCGCCCGCCGTGCGGCCTCGGAGAGGACCTCCTGGGCATCGAGATGGAACTCGGCGAGCCTGGCCTGCCGTCCCTCGACCCACTCGCCGCCGAGGCCGGCGAGGAAGGGGCTGGTGGACAGAGCGACGGCCCGCCGGGCGGCGGCGACCGACTGTTCGCGGCGGGCCAGGTCGAGCGCGGCGGCGGCTTCCTCCACGTCCACCACCGCGCCGCGGGCCAGCCGGAGGCTGTAGCACCCCGCGGTCGAGGCCACCACGCCGACGTCGGGCAGGGCCCGGCGCACGCGGTTGACGGTGTTGCGGAGGGCGTGCGGCCAGGTGGCGGGCGGCTTGCCGTTCCAGACGACGTCGGCCAGCTCGTCGCGCGAGACCGCCCGCCCCCGTTCGGCGACCAGGTGGCCGAAGGCCAGCGCTGCGAGCCGGCCGAGCGGAGAGAGGTTGGCTGCCACCCCGTCGATCTCGACCGCGAGCACACCCGACAGGCGAATCCGGATGTCGTGCGTCACGTTCCTCCCACGTTCGCGGCCGTCCGTATGGTCCCATGCGTGCGCGCCGAACTGCGCTCGACCCTCGCCGTCCTGATGGCGGTGACCGCCGCGTGCCAGGGGGGCGCGGGGGATCGCCGGCCCGACTCCGCATCGCCCGAGCCTGCGTCGCGGACCCGTCCCGCGCTGGCCATCGAGGAGTTCGAGGAGACCCTCGTCGACACGGGCCGGACGACCGAGGCGGTCGGCGCGACGCCGGCTTCCGACCGCCGCACCCTCCCGACCCGCATCACCGCGCCCGCGGCCGGCCAGCCCGGCGCTCCCTACCCCCTCGTCGTCTACGCCCACGGCAACGGCGGCAACAACCGCAGCGGCATCGGCCTCCAGCGGGCGTGGGCCGCGGCCGGCTACGTGGTGGCGGCGCCGACGTTCCCCTTCGGCGACCGGCGGGCGCCCGACGTCGTGGTGGGCGCGATGGACATCATGAACCAGCCCGGCGACCTCAGCTACGTCATCACCGAGGTCCTCCGGTTCAACCGCGACGGGTCCAGCCCGCTGCACGGGCTTGTCGACCCCGGCCGGATCGGGGCCGCCGGCCACTCCGCTGGGGGCGCGACGGTCCTCGGGCTCGCGGCCAACACGTGCTGCTACGACGGACGGGTCAAGGCCGCGGTCGTGCTCGCGTCGGGCGAGTTGCAGTTCGGGTCGGGCGAGTTCTGGACTCGAATCCGGACGCCCATGCTCTACATTCACGGCGACGCCGACGCGACGATCATGTACCGCTTCGGCAGGATGGCCTACGACGACACGCCGCCGCCCAGGTTCCTGGTCACGATCCTCGGCGGCGACCACGGCCGTCCCTACGGCGGCGACGTGAACGACCCCCAGGGCAAGGTCGTCGTCGACACCACCCTCGACTTCTTCGATCACTACCTCCTCGACGGCGCCACCGCCATTGCCCGGCTCCGGGCCGACGCCACCGTCGCCGGCGTCAGCCGCTACCTCGGCGAGGAGTAGGAGGACAGCCCTTTGGCTTCCCGCTGGCTACGCCGGGGCGACGACGATGTTCACGGAGTGTGTCGTCCCGCCGACTCATGGTCTGCGACGGCATGGTCGCCGCGCCCACTGGGAGCATCGCTGCCCTCGCACTCCCCCGACGGGGAGTCTCCGCCCCCCTGCGCCGCTGCCCCGGCGACTCGGGGCTGGTGGTCCGCCATCGGGCTCGACGGTAATTCGGGGACGCCATGGCGGCGCACGGCGAGACTGGGGGCGGTGGGGCGCATCGGCGACGGCGAGGGGGGCGCCATCGGCGGCTGGGTCCGCGGCCGGTTCGGTCTGGCCCAGCTGGCGTGGCGGGCCAGCCGTCGGCTCACCGTGGCCACGGCGGCCCTGACGGTGCTCATCGGCCTCCTCCCCGCCGCGTTCAACGTGGCCTCCGGCGCCGTCGTCGGGTCGGTCGCAGCGGCCGCCACCGCCGGCGCACGATCCCCGGCGGGCGGCCGGCTGACGGCGGCCTTGGTGGTGGCGGGCGCCTGCTATGTGCTGCAGCAGGGCTTGACGCCGGTTCGGGAGACAATCGGGACCTTGCTCATGGGGCGCATCGACGAGCGCCTCATCCTTCGCGTCATGGCCGCCACCACCGCCCCGCCCGGCATCGGGCACCTGGAGGACCCCGAGATGCTCGACCGGGTCCAGCAGGCGCAGGGCGCGATCACCGGCGGGACCCCGGGCGGGGCCGCGTACCACGCCAGCCACGTGTGGGGCCGGCGGCTGATGGCGTTGGCGTCGCTCGCCATCCTCGGGACCCTCCGGTGGTGGATCCCACCGCTGCTCGTGGCCGGCCACGGCATGGGGTTCGCCTGGCGCCGGCGGAACTGGCGCACCCTGAACGCCGTTGTGTTCGGCCGGAGTGAGGCGCTGCGCCGGTCGTTCTACCTCCGGCGGTTGGCGACCGAGCCGGCGGCGGCCAAGGAAACGCGCGTCTTCGACCTCGACCGCTGGCTCGTCGAGCGCTACCGCACCCACTTCCTCGACACCATGGGCCCCATCTGGCGGGCGCGCCGGATGGGCGGGCTGATCGCCCTGGCGGTGAGCGGGATGATCTTCGTCCTCGACGTCGTCGTCCTCGTCGTGATCGCCGACGCCGGCCTGGCGGGGACGATCGGCGTGGGCGCAGTCGTCGTCTACGCCGGAGCCTTGGGCGCCTCCGCCCAGCTCGGGATCTTCAGCGACAACCACCAGGGCTTCGAGGACGGCATGGCGTCGCTGCGCGTGCTGGAAAGCCTCGAGGCGATGAGCCCTGGCGCGACGTCGGCCGCCGACGACGGCGCGCCGGCCGCCCCTCGGAGCGGGTGCATCCGCTTCGAAGGCGTCAGGTTCCGCTATCCCGGGCGCGACACCGACGTCTTCGACGGTCTCGACCTGGAGATCGAAGCGGGCTGCTCGCTGGCCATCGTGGGCGAGAACGGCGCCGGCAAGACGACGCTCGTCAAGCTGCTGGCGCGCCTGTACGAACCGACCGGCGGGCGCATCACCGTCGACGGGGTGGACCTGCGCGACCTCGACGCCCGGGACTGGCAGCGGCAGGTGGCGGCGGTCTTCCAGGACTTCACCCGCTACCAGTTCTCGGCCTACGACAACGTCGCCGTGGGCGCTCTCCACCTCGCCGGCGATCGCCGCGCCGTTGAGCACGCGGCCGCGCGAGCAGGCGCCGCCGCCATCATCGAGGGCCTGCCGGGCGGCTGGGACACGCGTCTCAGCCGGCAGTTCACGGGCGGCGCTGACCTCTCCGGCGGCGAGTGGCAACGGGTGGCCCTGGCGCGAGCGCTCTTTGCGGTCGTCGGCGGCGCTCGCGTGCTCGTGCTCGACGAGCCCACCGCCGCCCTGGACGTCCGGGCCGAGGCGGAGATCTACGACCGCTACCTCGAGCTCACCCACGGCCTCACGACGGTGCTGATCTCGCACCGCTTCTCGACGGTCCGCCGGGCCGACAGGATCGTGGTCCTCGACGGGGGGAGGGTGATCGAGGACGGCAGCCACGACCAGCTGCTGGCCGCCGGCGGCCGCTACGCCGAGATGTACGAGCTACAGGCCCGCCGGTTCCGCACGGGCGACGGAGGCGGCGGTGGGTGAGCGGCTCCGGACCCTGGGGACGATGGTCCGGTTGTCGTGGCGGGCCGACGCGGCGCGCTCGGTGGGCGCGCTGGTGATGTCCTCGGCCCTGTCGCTGACATGGGCGATCTGGGCGGTGGGCATCGCATGGCTGACCGACGGGGTGGTCAACGGCCGCCGATCCGAGGCCCTAGCCGGGGTGGCGTTCATCGCCGGCCTGGCCGCCGCCCAGCACTTCTGCGAGTGGGCGAACCAGATCCTGCGCATGCGGCTCCGAGAGCACACCATCCTCCACATCGACCAGCGGGTCATGGGCCTGGCCGCGGGGCTGCCGACCCTGGAGCACCACGAGCGAGCCGACTACCAGGACCGCATGGACCTGCTGCGCCGGCAGCGGGGTTCGTTGGTAAACCCGTTCATGCCGCTGGCATGGACCGTCGCCGGCATAGTCCAGTTCGGAACCACGACGCTGTTGTTGGCGCGCCTGAGCCCGCTCATGGTCGCCCTCCCCCTGGCCGCCATCCCGTCCGTGTGGGCGGCGACGCGGGCCGAGGCCCTGTGGCGGCGGCTCCGGGACGCTCAGGCCGAAGACGAGCGGTGGCTGCGCCACATCTTCGAGCTGGCCACCCTGCCCGACGCCGCCAAGGAGGTCCGCCTCTTCGGGCTGGCCGACGAGCTGGCGCGGCGTCACCGCACCACCTTCGAGGCGATGGAGAGGCGGCGAACGTCGACAAGCATCAGAACCGGCGCCCTGCGGGCGGCGGGCTGGGCGTGCTTCGGGGTGGCCTATCTCGCCGCCGTGCTCCTCGTCGTCCGGCGGGCAGTCGACGGCGCCCTCTCGGTCGGCGACGTCGTGCTCACCCTGACCTTGGGCGCCCAGATCAACAGCCAGCTCACCGGCCTCGTCTACAACGCGTCATGGATCAGCCGCACCACGCAGGCGGTGAGCCACTACCGCTGGCTCGAGCAGCACGCGGCGGCGACGCTGGCGTCCTCGGCGAACGCCGATCCGGTGCCCGTGCCGGCCAGCGTCCGCGACGGCCTGAGCCTGTGCGGGGTCGGCTTCACCTACCCAGGCACCGATGAGACCGTGCTCTCGGGCGTCGACCTCCACGTGCCGGCCGGCTCGACCGTCGCCATCGTGGGGGAGAACGGCGCGGGCAAGACGACGCTGGTGAAGCTGCTGCTGCGGTTCTATGACCCCACCGAGGGGTCGGTGCACCTCGACGGCGTCGACCTTCGCCGCTTCGACGTCGACAGCTGGCGGGCGTGCACGTCGGCCAGCTTCCAGGACTTCGCCCGGCTCCAGTTCCTCGCCCGTGAGTCCATCGGGGTCGGCCTGCTGGCTGACCTCGACCGTGAGGCGGCGGTCGTGGGCGCGCTTGGCCGAGGTGGTGGAGGCGACCTCGCGGCCGCCCTCCCCTATGGGCTAAGCACGCAGCTGGGCCGCGAGTTCGACGGCGGCGTGGAGCTGTCCACCGGCCAGTGGCAGAAGGTCGCGCTGGGGCGGACGATGATGCGCTGCGGGCCGATGCTGCTGGTGCTGGACGAGCCCACCGCCAGCCTTGACGCTCCCACCGAGCACGCGCTGTTCGAGCGCTTCAGCGAGCAGGCGCGCACCGCGGGGCGGGCGACCGGCGCCATCACCGTGCTGGTCAGCCACCGCTTCTCCACGGTGCGGATGGCAGACCTCATCGTCGTCCTCGAACGCGGCCAGGTGAGCGAGGTGGGCGACCACGACGCCCTCGTGGCGAAGCGCGGCCGCTACGCCGAGCTGTACGGGCTCCAGGCGCGCGGCTATGCCTGAGTCACCAAACCCGGACATTCGGTAGGCGCCGGAGGACCAACGACAGGTAGCCGGGCTTGCTCAGACGGCTGGGGTTTCGCGGTCCGGGCCGCCGACCTACGGGTGAAGGTGCTTGAGGTCGCCAGGCGAGATGCGGCAGCTCTCCAGAAGCCTCGAAGTCGGCGCGCCGGATCCTGATGTTATGCAGGGCTCGCTGAAGGCCGGGTCGTTTGCCTGCGTGCGTGCGGAGGACATGTCGCTGTTGGACGACCTCGGTCGGCCACTCTCTGGTGGAGTTGCTCGAGCCGGCGGCCAGTTGGGCTCCGTAACGGTTGCTTGGCGCAGTCTGAGATTTGGAGCGTTCTGTGCGCCTCCACGTCGATCCTCCACCCGGCTGTCGGCCTCGCCGTCAGTGTGGCGCGCCTGTGCCGAAGCGGGCGTCGAAGACGTCAGCGGCCTCGATCGCCAACATGGCGGCCACTCGGCTGAGCGTCACCGTGAAGGTGTCGAGGAACCCGACCTGGCCGAGAACCATCGGGAACGGGGCGGGCCAGCCGGGTACGAAGCCGACGTCCGCTCGCCAGTCGACGGCCTCATCGACATCGTGGACCGCGTGCAGGCGGAGCCCGACCTCCACGAACGTGACCTCGGCGACCTGCCCACCGATCCCAACGGTCACCCTGTCCGGGTTGGCGCTCAGGTCGACGCCGAGAACGTCAGCGAGCCAGCCAGCCGCAAGGACGCTCTCGGAGCCGGTGTCGATCAGCGCGGCCGACGGCGCCAGATGGTCAGCGCCGGCCACCAAGCTGACGGGCACGATGGGACGGAGCACCTCGCGCCCGCGTCGCGGCCTCCGCTCAGCGGCGTACGGGTACAACCATGGGAACGGGCTCGGCACCGCGCGATTCAGCCCGGGCCGACGAAGAGCGGCTCGTCCTCCATGGGCGCCCGCATGACCATGACGTTGCGGAGGCCCTGGGTTCTGATCTTGACTTCGAGTTCCTGCGGCGTGTCGGTCGCCAACACGACCTCGTCGGTCTTCATGTCGATGGCCACGTACTTGCCCGGATAGCGCTCGAGGTTGAAGTAGCGCGGCACGTCTCCATGATGCCAGTCCAGTACCTCTGTTCGTGCGACAGGCGGGCTGCAGGGGCCGACTCGCGCCCTGGAAGACAGGGTCGAAGCCGCCGACGGGGGCGGGTGACGGGACGCCGCGCCGACGGGGATCACGCGAACGAATGCGCACCGCGCCCGGGGACTCGTGAGACCCACCGGTGGTCATCCCTGGACTGGGGGAAGAACCTGGGTCTGGAGGTCCGGCAAGGTCCCAGCGGGCCCCTTTGCCCATATTTCTGCCCATCAAATCGAGCCGAATAGAGCGGAGGGAGCGGGTTCCAGCGGAACTCGCATGCCGTCTGACCAGCCCAAACCCGACTCCGGCGGGTCTAAGCGGAGTCCCGTGGCACCTTCGCAACGTGGAAGTCGGCGGTTCGAGTCCGCTCACCTCCACCGGCCGTTGCTCTTACTACAACGTCCGCCCTGCTCAGTGCCATGATCGGGTGACCGATCGCCGGCTAATCGGGTGGGCTGGGGGCGTCACGCCGCAGTCGTGGCCTCGAAATGCCGGGTGGCGATCTCGACATCGCTCGCCAGCATGGCGTCGAGAAGCTGGTCGAGTCGCCCGGCTACATCCCAATCGAGGTAGCGCGCTGCACACGCTGAGCATTCTTCCATCGGGACCTCCAGGACGATGGCCACCCGACCTGCGCGCTCGACCATCTTCGCCCGCCGGACGGCTCGACGGTCCCCCTGATCACATCGCCCGCAACGCGTCATCGCCGTCTGCGCCAGTCGGCGGACCACCGGGCAGGGTCGGGCTCGTACACGGTCACGACGCGATCTTCCTGATGCACCTCGTCCACGATAACCACGACGTGCAGCGGACGCGTCCACGCCAGCGTGAGAAGGAGCTCCTTCGCCCCGTCAGGGTGGGACTGTCTCCTCGATGACCTCCGCCATGTCACAGGCGGCCGAGAACTCGCTGAACAACCAGTCGATCAGCCGCAGCTTGTCGAATGCATGCTCAGCGATGAGCCTGCGGGCGAGCCAGACCTTCCGTCGAGGGTCGATTGCCACCATCGGGCATCGAGCCTTCCACGCCCAGCACCCACGGAGTAGACCTCGCCCTGCCCCGCCAGGATCACCCAGCGAGACGGCAGGCATCGCCTTACCGCTGCCTAGCTAGAGAGAGGCCGACCGCCCGTTTGGAGCTTCGGCTGCAACGTAAAAGGGCTGGTCAGGGGTAGGTCGGCCGCCTCGGCGCGAAGCGCCGATCGCGAATAACACCAGCGACCTAGAGGCCGAGCCTGGGGCGGCGGCCAGGCATCGATCAACGCAGAGGCCGGATGGTCAAGGTTGGAAAGAGCTTGCACCACCTCCACTCCGAAGGACCCTGATGCTCGACGTTCGAACCGACGTCACGGCGTAGCGTCGCCGCGTTGGACGAGATTGAGATCTGCTTCACCGAGCAGGAGGTGGCCCAGATCCTCTGGGGACTGGCCGAGGCGTCGGACCTGGCGACCGCCAGCGACGCCTTATCCAACCTGGCGTTGATCGAGGAGACCCTGCGCATGGTCCGCGACCGGTTCGACCGCCGGAACCCCTCGTCGCCCAGGTATCGTTGGGCGATGGCTGAGCGCGTCAAGGTGACAGAAGCCGTCCGCCGTACGGGGGTCCCAGGCACGGTCGTCTTTCTGGCGATCCGTCACGGGGAGATCACGTCCGTGCGAGACGACCGTGGCTATGACTGGGTCGATCCTGACGAGGTGGCGTCACTCGCGGTCCCTCGGTAGCAACGAGACCCCACGAGACCCCACGAACGAGGCCGCCGGGTGGTCAGGGTTGGAGAGAAGTTGCGCCACCTCCACCGGGATTTGAACAGAACCGCAGGTCAGCGGGGTTTCTACGGGGGGCGACGACTCGGCCGGATGGTCCAGCACCACATCTGCACCACCAGCGGTCCGGAAGAGTTCGTCCGGCAACACCGCCCCGCGACGTCACGGTCGACCTTTCCGGGAGTGACCCGTGGATGTCGGCGGTTGTCCGGATCGAGGCGTGGCCCAGCCGCTGCTGGATGACCTCGAGCGATACCCCGACCTCTCGCATCATGTGGCCGGCGGAGTGGCGGAGCCGGTGGAAGGTGAGGCCTTCGAGGCCCGCCTTGCGCGTCGCCGGCGTGTAGATCCGCAGCCGGAAGTTCGTGGCGCGGACCTGGCCCCCCGCTGGGCGCCTGGAGCACGAGATCCTCCGGCGCCGTCCGCCCGGTCCGGTAGGTGGGCGGCCAGCTCGTCGAGCACCACTTGCGGGACGGCGAACGTCCGCATCCGAGCTCGAGGGCCACCACCACGGCACCTCCACTTCCAGATCAAGCACGCCGAGGCCCTGCGCCGGATGGAGTACCTGGACCGGGAGATCGCCGGCTCCACCTACGCGATGGACCTTGAGCGCCAGGGACTCGACGGCATCGCCCCTCAGGCTCCCGAGGTGCCCAGCGGAGCCGGGGATTGGTGCGCGGGAGCGCCCGGTGCTGGAACGGGGATTCTCGCTCGAACTATGAGGGGGGAGGCCCGCGCCTTCGTCAGTATGGATCGGCCGGCCCGTTCTGCCGATGCGTGGGTCATCCACCACGATGAGGCGGACGGAGCCACTACACAGAAGGAGCCGGCCGTGCCCGGTGTGTCGCATCGAGGCCTGACCTGCCTCGGGA
>JBOGID010000422.1:0-8692 GCA_050742295.1 Acidimicrobiales bacterium
ACGGTGCCATCGGCGGGAAAGGCGATGAACGCGGCGTCGTCGCGGGCGAGGAGGGCGAGGGCGAGGTCGCGGGTCTCCAGCCGGCGGGTGCCGACGACGAGCCGGTCGCCGTCGGCCCGCAGCGTCTCCCAGCCGGCGGCGACCTGGACATCGAGGGTGACCGCCACCGGTGCCGGCAGCGGCAGCTGAGCCGCGGGGTCGCGGCCGGCGGTGACCGTGGCGGGCGGATCGGGCCGGTCACGGAACCCGGGAACGAGGATCGCGGCGACCGTCCCGACGACCACCGCCGCCGCAACCGCGAGAAGCGTGCGGTTCCGGTGGGATTCCGCCGGTGAGGGAGCCAGGGCCCAGTCTTCGCCGTTCACCGCCATGAAGCAATTTTACCAGTCGGCCGATGGCGCCGGCACCTCCTCGACGCGCGTCTTGAGGGCGGCGTTCATGGCGGCGAAGCCGGCGGTGGTGCCCCGGTCGAGGCTCCGGGCCAGTAGCGGGACGAGCACGCCGCGGAACTCCTCCCGCTCGACAAACCGGGTGCCTTCCGCACACAGGCGGAGCTGGAACGTGTGGCGGCCGTCGAAGATGCCCGGCACACCGAGGTGGCCGAGCCACTCGAACGTGTCGGGCTCCACCGCCCTCGTCACCGTCGGTTTGAGGGTGACCCCGCGTCCGCCCGGCGGCTGGAGGCGGACCCGCAACCGGGCGCCGTCCTCGGGCTCGCCGGCGAGGGAGACGATGAACGGGTTCCATTCCCCGTAGCGGGCGAAGTCGACAAGCTCGCTCCAGACCCGCTCGGGCGGAGCCTCAATCGTGATCTCGCTGTAGAGGGCCTTCATGGTCTCCGGCCTCCTTGTTCGGTAGGAGCCCAGCAGCCCTTTTGCGTTGCAGCCGAAGCTCCAACGGGGCGGTCGGCCGCCGAAAGAGGGCTTTGACACCAGCCACCTAGGAGGCATCGACGTGAACACACGCAGCTCAACCACCAAGACCGTCTCGCTCGTCGCCGGATCGTTCGCCGCCCTGGTCGGCATCGGCCTGGGGATCGGCGGAGGTGCGCTCGTCTGGGCCCAGCCCAGGTTCTGCGCTGGTCACGAGCGGTTTCCCGCAGCGCCCTCGGTAGGATTCGAACCTACGCACCCGCCTCCGGAGGGCGGTGCTCTATCCCCTGAGCTACGAGGGCTCGGGGCCCATGGTATCTCCCGGACGGGGCGCGGGGGTTGGCCGGTAGAATTCGCCATGCCCAAGGTGCTGGTGATCGACGACGACCCGGTGATCCTCGAGTTGCTGCGCGTCAACTTCGAGATCGAGGGGTTCGCGGTCGTGAGCGCCAGCGACGGCAGGGAGGGGTTGGAGCGGGCCAAACGGGACAAGCCCGACGTGATCCTGTCCGACATCATGATGCCCCGCATGGACGGGCTGGCGCTGGTGACCGCCCTGCGCAGCGAACCGAAGACACGGGCCGTGCCCATCATCCTGCTGTCGGCCAAGGCGCAGAACGCCGAGGTCAAGGCCGGCCTCGAGGCGGGGGCCGACGACTACGTCACCAAGCCGTTCGATCCCCTCGAGCTGATCGACCGGGTCAACGCCGTGCTGGCCAAGGCCCGACGCTAACCCCGACCCCTACGGAGCCTTCCGATGGTCAAAGAAGTCCTTCAAGAGGCGCTCGACCACGCCCTTACCGCGGTGGGGGTGGAGCCGCCTGCCGCCATCACGGTCACGCCCACCGACCGGCGTGACCACGGCGACTGGACCTCCAACGTGGCGCTGACGACGGCCAAGGCCGCGGGCCGTTCGCCCCGGGACCTGGCTTCGGCGCTACAGGCCCACCTGACCGACAACCTTCCGCGTTACGTGACCAAGGTCGACGTGGCCGGCCCCGGGTTCCTCAACTTCTGGCTCGACTCGTCGTGGCTGCACGACGTCCTGCGCACCGTCGTGGCGGCCGGCGTGGACGGCTACGCGGCACCCGACCTGGGCCACGGCCAGCGGGTCAACGTCGAGTTCGTCAGCGCCAACCCCACCGGCCCCCTGCACGTGGGCGCCGGGCGGTGGGCGGCCTATGGCGACGCCGTGTGCCGGCTGCTGGTGAGGACCGGCCACCAACTGCACCGGGAGTACTACATCAACGACCGGGGCAACCAGATCGAGTTGTTCGTGGCCTCCCTGGCGGCCCGGCGCGCCGGCGAGGACCTGCCTGAAGGCGGGTACCAGGGCCAGTACATCATCGACTGGGCGGCCGAGATGCCGGCCGGCGCCGACCCCGCCACGTGGGGCTACGAGCGGGTGATGAGCGACCTGTCGGGCGTTCTGGGCGCCCTCAACGTGCATTTCGACACCTGGTTCAGCGAACAGTCGCTGGTCGAGTCGGGGGCCATCGCCGCCGCCCTTGAGGACCTGCGGGCCCACGGCCTCGTCTACGAGGCGGACGGGGCGACGTGGCTGAGGACGACCGAGCTGGGCCTGGACAAGGACGAGGTCCTGCTCAAGACGGGCGGGGAGCCGACGTACCTGCTCTCGGACATCGCCTACCACCGGGACAAGTTCGTGCGGGGCGCCGAGCACCTGATCGACATCTGGGGCGCCGACCACCACGGGCACATCGCCCGGCTCAAGGCCGGCGTCCAGGCCATCGGCCACCAGGCCGACGACCTCGAAGTCCTGCTCGGCCAGCTCGTCACCGTGCAGCGGGGGGGCGAGGTCGTGCGCATGGGGCGGCGGCGGGGCAACTTCGTCGAGCTAGCCGAGATCGTCGACGAGGTCGGTCCCGACGTGGCCAGGCTGACGTTCCTGTTGCAGTCGATCTCGACGCGCCAGGTGTTCGACCTCGAGAAGGTCGTCAGCCAGTCGGCCGAGAACCCCGTCTTCTCCATCCAGTACGCCCACGCCCGGATCGCGTCGATCGGAAGGAAGGCGGCCGAGCTGGGCGTCGACCGGCGGCCGCTGGACTCGATCGACCTGTCGCCGCTTACCCACGAGCGGGAGCTGGAGGTCCTGCGCATCCTGGCCGAGCTGCCTTCGGTGGTGGCCGACGCCGCGACGACGCGCGCCCCCCACAAGGTCGCCTCGTGGGCCCAGGAGCTGGGGCGGGCCTTCCACGGCTTCTACCACGACTGCCGGGTGCTGGGGGAGGGCGTCGACCCGGAGCTGACGCAGGCCCGGCTCTGGCTGGTCGAGGCCACCCAGATCGGGCTCGCCATCGCGTTGGGGCTGCTCGGGGTCTCAGCGCCCGATTCGATGTGACCGTGCCCGGGTCGGCGCTGGCGCTGCGGCTGTTGCCCCAGACGGCTTCGGTCGACGCCGCCACGGGCCGGCTGTCGGTCGGGGGCATCGACGTGCTCGACCTGGTGGAGGACGTGGGCACGCCCGTGTTCATCTACGACGAGGAACACCTGCGGGCCCGGTGCCGGGAGGCCGTGACCGCCTTCGGGCCCGGGAACGCCGCCTACGCGGGGAAGGCGTTCCTCTGCAAGGCCATGGCCGCCCTCGCCTTCGAGGAGGGAATGCACGTCGACGTGGCCACGGGCGGCGAGCTGCACGTGGCCCTGAGTGCCGGTGTGCCGCCGGAGCACCTCGTCCTCCACGGCAACAACAAGTCCGAGGGCGAGCTGACGGCGGCCGCCGATCTGGGCATCCGCATCGTCGTGGACTCGTTCGACGAGCTGGACCGCCTGGAGCGGCTGCCGCGGCCAACGGCGCCCGTGCGTGTCCTCGTCCGGGTCACCCCGGGCGTCGAAGCCCACACCCACGAGTACGTCATGACGGGCCAGACCGACTCCAAGTTCGGGTTCGGGCTGGCCAGCGGGGATGCGGGCGAGGCGGTGGTCCGGGCGGCCAAGTCCCCGCACCTGCAGCTGGTCGGCGTCCACGCCCACATCGGGAGCCAGATCTTCCTGACCCGGTCGTTCGAGAAGGCGGTGGAGGCGCTGGCCGACTTCGTCCGCCCTCTCGGGGTGGAGGAGCTGTGCCTCGGGGGCGGCCTGGGCGTGGCCTACGTCGACGGCGAGGAGGCGCCCACCATCACCGGGTGGGCCGAGACGCTTCTGGCTGCCACCCGGGCCGCCGGGCTCGACAACCGCATCACCGTCGAGCCGGGGCGGGCCATCGCCGCCGCCGCCGGCCTCACGTTCTACCGGGTGGGCACCGTGAAGGACGTGCCCGGCGTCCGCACCTACGTTTCGGTGGACGGCGGGATGAGCGACAACCCCCGTCCCGTGCTGTACGGGAGCGGGTACGAGGCCTTCCTGCCCCGGTCCACGACCGCCGAACGGCCCCGCACCGTCACCATCGTGGGCAAGCACTGCGAGTCGGGTGACCTGGTGGTGCGCGACGCCGCGGTGCCTGCCGACCTGGCCGTGGGCGATGTCCTGTGCACGCCCGTGACCGGGGCCTACGGGCACTCGATGGCGTCGAACTACAACAAGGTCCCCCGGCCGCCCGTGGTCTTCGTGCGGGACGGCGCGGCCCGCACCGTCGTCAGAAGGGAAACGCTCGACGACCTGCTCCGCCTCGACCAGTAGCGTGAACGGGATGGGTCAGGAGACGGTACGGGTCGGGCTGCTGGGCTGCGGGAACGTCGGCGGGGCGCTCGTCGAGCTCATCCGCGACCACGGCGAGGCCATCGCCGCCCGCACCGGCCTCCGCCTGGAGGTGGCGAGGGTCGCGGTGCGCAGCGTGTCCAAGCCCCGGGCCGTCGAGCTGCCTGACGACGTGCTCACCGACGACGCCGAGTCGGTCGTCAGCGACCCCTCGATCGACGTGATCGTGGAGGTCATCGGCGGCATTGAGCCCGCCCGCCGGCTCATCCTGGCCGCCCTCGAGGCCAAGAAGCCCGTCGTCACCGGCAACAAGGAACTGCTGGCCAACGAGGGGCCGGAGCTGTTCGCGGCTGCCGCCCGGTCGGGCGTCGACCTGCTGTTCGAGGCGGCCGTGGCCGGGGGCATCCCCCTGATCCGCCCGCTGCGGGAGTCCCTGGCCGGCGACCGCCTGCGCCGCATCCTCGGCATCGTCAACGGCACCACCAACTTCGTGCTGACCAAGATGGCGGAGGAAGGCCGGACGTTCGCCGAGGCGGTGGCCGAGGCCCAGAGCCTGGGCTACGCCGAGCGGGACCCGACGGCCGACGTGGAGGGGTACGACGCCGCGGCCAAGGCCGCCATCATCGCCACCGTCGCCTTCGGGACCCAGGTGGCGGCCGGGGACGTGTACCGGGAGGGCATCTCCGGCATCACCCCCGAGGACATCTCCATGGCCCACCGGCTGGGCTACGCCATCAAGCTGCTGGCCATCATCGAGGCCGTCGACGGCGACGTGGCCGTGCGCGTGCACCCGGCCATGGTCCCCCTGAGCCACCCGCTGGCGTCGGTGCGGGACTCGTTCAACGCCATCTTCGTGGAGGGCGAGGCGGTGGGCGACCTCATGTTCTACGGGCGGGGGGCGGGGGGGCGGCCTTCGGCCTCGGCCGTGCTGGGCGACCTGATCGACGCGGCCGCCAACCTTCGCCAGGGACGGGTGTCCGGGGTGCCTGCGCCCGTGCCGGCCCGGATCCGGCCAGTGGACGAGCTGCGTTCGGCCTACTACGTGACGATCGACGTGGTCGACCGCCCCGGTGTCCTGGCCCAGGTGGCGGGCGTGACGGCCCGCCACGGGGTGTCCATCTGGAAGATGGAGCAGCTCGGGTTGGGCGACGAGGCCCGCCTGGTGCTGGTGACCCACACGGCCGAGGAGCGGGCCATGCAGGCGACGCTGCGCGACCTCCGGGGCCTCGACGTCGTCGACCGGGTGGGCACGCTGCTGCGGGTCGTCGGGGCGGAGTAGCTCCTCGTGGCCGCCGTGGGCTGGCGTGGCGTCATCGCCGAGTACGCCGGGTTCCTGCCCGCCATCGCCGAGAAGTCGGTGTTCACGCTGCTGGAGGGCAACACGCCGCTCCTGCCTGCGCCCCGCTTGTCCCAGCTGGTCGAGGCGGACGTCTACCTGAAGTTCGAGGGCTTGAACCCGACCGGTTCGTTCAAGGACCGGGGGATGACGCTGGCCATCTCCAAGGCCCATGAGGACGGGGCCAAGGCCGTCATCTGCGCGTCCACCGGGAACACGTCGGCGTCGGCCGCGGCCTATGCGACAAGGGCCGGGCTCAAGTGCGCAGTGCTGATCCCCGAGGGCTACATCGCCCTCGGCAAGCTGGCCCAGGCCCTGATCCACGGGGCCCAGGTGCTGCAGATCCGGGGCAACTTCGACAACGCCCTGGAGCTGGTGCGGGAGCTGGCCGAGAAAGACCCCGTCACGGTCGTGAACTCGGTGAACCCGTACCGCATCGAGGGCCAGAAGTCGGCCGCCTTCGAGATCTGCGACGTGCTCGGCGATGCGCCCGACATGCACTGCATCCCCGTCGGCAACGCCGGGAACATCACGGCCTACTGGAAGGGCTACTCCGAGTACCGGTCGGCTGGTCTCACCAGCCGGCTGCCGCAGATGCACGGCTTCCAGGCTGCGGGGGCGGCTCCCATCGTGGAGGGCCATCCCATCGCCAGGCCCGAGACGGTCGCCACCGCCATCCGGATCGGCAACCCCGCGTCGTGGCACGGGGCCGTGCGCGCCGCCGCTGAGTCGTGCGGGGCCATCCGGGCCGTGACCGACGCCGAGATCCTCGACGCCTACCGGTTCCTGGCCGGGCAGGAGTCGGTGTTCTGCGAGCCCGCGTCGGCCGCGTCGGTGGCCGGGCTGCTCAAGGCGGGGCCGCCCTTCGCGGGCGCGACCGTCGTGTGCACGCTCACGGGCCACGGGCTGAAGGACCCCGACCGGGCCATCGCCGAGATCGCCGTCCCCTCCCCGGTGGACGCCGACTTGGGCGCCGTCCGGGCCGAACTGGGCCTGTAACCGCCGGCCGGGTCAGCCCTGTTCGAGGCGGAAGATGCCGCCGTCCTGGGAGAGGACGTAGAGCTCGCCGGAGGGATCCTCGCCGAACGACGTGAGGTTGCGGGCGACGAGGCTGAACGCACGCTGGTCGACCACGTCGCCCCCGCTCTGGCGCAGGGCGAGGATCGCGCCCTCGCAGTAGTCGGCGTAGAGGTACGCGCCGTTCAGGTTGGCGATGCGGCTGCCGCGGTAGACGTAGCCGCCCGTCACCGCGCAGTTCCCGCCGACCCGCCCGTAGTCGATGATGGGGCCCACGGCGTTGGCCGGTGGGGTGCCGGAGTAGGCCCGGGTGCCTTCGAGGCGGGCCCAGCCGTAGTTCTGGCCGCCCTGGCCGGCGGGCTGGAAGTCGACCTCCTCGCGGGCGTTCTGGCCTACGTCGCCGATCCACAGGTCGGCGGTCTGGCGGTCGAAGGAGTACCGCCACGGGTTGCGCAGCCCGTACGCCCAGATCTCGGGGCGGGCGCCGGCCGTGCCCACGAACGGGTTGTCGCCGGGCACCGTGTAGGCCGCGGGCCCGTTGGGACGGGGGTCGATTCGCAGCATCTTGCCCAGCAGCGTGTCGAGGCGCTGGGCGTTGTTGCTGGGGTCGCCGCCGCCGCCCCCGTCGCCCAGCCCGATCCATAGCCGCCCGTCGGGGCCGAACACCAGGTGCCCGCCGTTGTGGTTGGCGAAGGGCTGGTCGACGAACAGCACCTCCCGGCGGGTCGCAGGGTCGGCGGCCCCGCCGGCCATGGCGTACTCGACGACGTGGGTGTCGCCGGCCGTGTCGGTGAAGTTGATGTAGAGCTTGCCGTCAGGTGAGAAGGCCAGCCCCAGGAGCCCCTGCTCGGAGCCGGTGCTCACCTCGCCGGCGATGTCGAGGACGGGCGTGGGGTCGACGGCGCCCCGGAACGCCCGGATGCGGCCCCGTTTCTCGGCGATGTACAGGGCGCCATCGCCGGGCCGGAACGCCATCGCCACCGGCTCGGTGAACGTCGCGATCCGCGTCAGCTTGATGGACACGGCGGCGAGGCCCGTGGGCCTGGGCGCCGTGGTGGGACGGGGTGGCGTCGTCGCCGGGGCGGGGGGCTGGGTCGTCCCCGGACCGGGCGGCTGGGTGGCGGGCGGGGCGGAGGTCGGGCCCGTCCCGGGGTCGGCCGCCGACGAGGTGCTGACCCCCGGCTCCGCCGTGGTCGATGGCCCCGTGCCCCTCCCCAACTGGGCGCCGTCGTTCCCCCCGCAGGCCGTCATGGCTACGGCCAGCGCGGCGACAAGCGACAAAAGGCGCGGATGTCGCACGACGAACGAGAGTACCGATGCTTGGACGCAACCCCGGTTCGGGCGAGAGTCTGCCCGCCGGGCGGGGTTGGCCCGCCTTCTACGATGGCCGCGCTATGAAGTACGTGGTGTGTGTCCCCGACGGCGCGGCGGACGAGCCGGTGGCGGCCCTCGGGGGGCGCACGCCCCTCGAAGCGGCGGCCATGCCCAACCTGGCGGCCCTGGCCGCCACCGGTGAGGTGGGCCGGGCCGCCACCATCCCGCCCGGCTTCCCGCCCGGCAGCGACGTCGGGAACCTGTCGATCCTGGGCTACGACCCCGCGCGCTACCACACGGGCCGGGCGCCCATCGAGGCCGCAGCCATGGGCCTGCGGCTCGACCCCGACCAGGTGGCCTACCGCTGCAACCTGGCCACCGTGGGCGACGACGGCACCATGGTCGACTTCGCCGGTGGTCACCCGTCCTCCGAGGAAGCAGCCGAGGTGATCGAGGCGCTCGATCGTGAGCTCGGTGGCGTCGTGCGGTTCCACGC
>JBOGID010000423.1:0-6718 GCA_050742295.1 Acidimicrobiales bacterium
TGGGGCCCTCGAAGGGCACGCCCGACAGCATCAGGGCCGCCGAAGCGGCGTTGATGGCCAGCACGTCGTGGGGGTTCTCCTGGTCGGCGCCCAGGATCGTGCCCACGACGTGGACCTCGTTGCGGAAGCCGTCGGGGAAGGACGGGCGCAGCGGTCGGTCGATCAGGCGGCAGGTCAGGATGGCCTGGTCGGTGGCCCGGCCCTCCCGGCGGAAGAACGAGCCGGGGATCTTGCCGGCGGCGTACATCCGCTCTTCGATGTCGACGGTGAGGGGGAAGAAGTCGGCGCCTTCGCGGGCGCCCTTGGCGATGGTCGCAGTCACGAGGACGACGGTGTTGCCCATCTGGACGACCACCGCGCCGTTGGCCAGCTGCGCCAACTTGCCCGCGGAAAAGGACAGAGTCTTGTCGGTGCCGGTCACGGGACCGGACACGGAAATGGCTTCCGCCATGGATGGCTCCTTTGGCCGGCCGGCTTCACGCCGGTCCGGCGATCGTGGCGACGGCGGAGCCAGTTCCCAGTTGTGAGCCACCCGATGGCACCACCGGGGAGCTCGCAACTGGCAGCTGACACCTCACCGCTGCCGATCGTTGTATCTGTCTTGGTATGAAACGAGCGGCCCGGAGGCCGCTCGGTGGTGCAACTTGTTATCGGCGAAGGCCGAGACGGGCGATGAGAGCCCGGTACCGCTCGACGTCGTTTCGCCGGACGTAGTCGAGGAGCCGCCGCCGGCGACCCACCAGCATCAACAGGCCGCGCCGACCGTGATGGTCCTTCTTATGGGCCTTCAGGTGCTCGGTGAGGTGGTTGATGCGTTCGGTGAGGATCGCAACCTGGACCTCGGGCGAGCCCGTGTCGGTCTCGTGCAGCCGGTAGTTGGTGATCGTGGCGCTCTTATCGGGCATCAGTGATTCAGGTTCGCTCGTTCGGTCGTTGCCAACGCGGTCGTTGCCAAGGCGGTCGTTGCCAAGGCGCGCTCCGACGGTCGCCGGAGCACCGCTCCACTCTACCAGCAGGGGGCAGACGACCTGGAACGAGGCGGGCGCCGTGGCCTGCAGGGTGCCGCCCGACCCCTCCCCCCGGAAGCAGATCTGCCATCGCCCGGGGCCGCGGTTGAGGGTCCCGGCCGTGTTGGGTGCAGAGGGCGATCGGCCCCGGGCTGTGCACCGCCTCGGAGGAGTTGAGCAACGGCGTGCCCAGCGAGTTGGACGAGCCCGCCGGGTAGGTGAACTCATCGAGATGGGCGACGCTGCTCCCCCTCCCACGGGGACGGCGCGTAGAGCACGACCCTGTCGGACTGGCCCCGGTTGGTCGGCGCGCGGGCTCACGTGGTCGAGATTACGGGCGGCCTCGGACCTCTCAGTCACCGGTCTCGGGCCGGGCCCGCTGGCGCTTGACCTCGCTGCGACGCCGCTTGTGCTGGAGCCGCGCCGCCTTGGCGCCCTTCGACGGCCGGGTGGCGACGCGGGGGCGATCGACCTTCAGAGCCTCGTTGAGCCGGGCCGCCAGGCGCTGCAGGGCCAGGTCTCGGTTGCGGGCCTGGGAACGTTCGTCGGACGCCACCACCCGCACCACGGGGCCGAGCTTGTCCAGCAGGCGGGCCCGTTGGCGCGGCCCGAGGGACGGCGAGACGGCCACGTCGAAGCGGACCTCGGCCCGGGTGTTGGCCGTGTTGGCGTGCTGGCCGCCGGGGCCGCCCGATCCGCTGAACCGCCACTCCAGCTCGTCGAGGGGGATCTCGCACGAGCGCGAGACCTTCAGGACATCGGCCACGGTTCGGTGAAGCGCCCGGCGGCTACAGGCCGAGGCGGTCGAGGGCGTGGGGGCGGCGCTGCCAGTCGGGCTCGACCCGGACCCGCAGCTCCAGGTAGGCGCCGGGCGTCAGCTGCTCCCGGACGGCCGTGCCCACCCGCTTGAGGACCTCGCCGCCCTTGCCGATCACGATGCCCTTCTGGGAGTCCCGCTCGACGAGGATCTCGACCGTGATGCGGGGCCACTCCCAGTCCGTCACCCGGCAGGCGATGGAGTGGGGCAGTTCCTCTCTCGCGACGGCCAGTAGCTGCTCGCGCACCAGTTCGGCCACCCAGAAGGCGTCGGGCACGTCGGTGACGGTCCCCTCGGGGTAGTAGCGGGGTCCTTCGGGCAGCCGGGCGACGATGGCCTCGACCAGCGGCCCCAGGCCCTGGCCGGTGGCGGCCGAGACCGGGAAGTACTCGGCGAGACCCAGCTCGGCGGCGGCCTGCAGCTGGGTCAGGACCTGCTCCCGACCGGCGATGTCGACCTTGTTGACCACGCACAGGGTGTTGGCGGCGGGGAGGCGGGCGGCGACAAACCGGTCCCCGCGCCCGAGGGGCTTGGTGGCGTCGAGCACGAAGCAGGCCACGTCCACGTCGTCGAGGGCCCGGCGGGCGGTGGCGTTGAACCGTTCGCCGGCGGCGGTGACGGGCTTGTGGATGCCGGGCGTGTCCACGAACACGATCTGGACGTCGTCGCGGTCGAGGACACCGCGCACCTGCGTGCGGGTCGTCTGCGGCTTGTCCGAGACGATCGAGACCTTGCTGCCGAGCACGGCGTTCAACAGGGTGGACTTACCCACGTTGGGCCGGCCCACGATGGTGGCAAACCCGGACCGGAACCGGGGCTGGTCGTCGCCGTCGGCGGGCCCCGTCACACGTCCTCGGACATGGCTTGGTCGGTGGCCCCGGCGCCGGCCCCGGCCCCGTCCTCGGGCTTGGCGACCTTGGAGATCCGGACCCGGCCGATGCGCCGCCCCTGCACCTTGTCGGCCTGGAGGCGGTGGCCGTCATAGTCCACCGTCTCGCCCTCGTGGGGGACGTGGCCCAGCAGGTTGAGCATCAGCCCGCCCACGGTGTCGAAGTCCCCCTCCGGGAACTCGGTGTCCATCAGCTCGTTGACCTCGTCGATGGGCATGCTGGCGTTGACCCGCATCCCGCCATCGGGCAGGGGCTCGACGGGCGCCTCCTCGGCGTCGTACTCGTCGACGATCTCCCCTACCAGCTCCTCGATGAGGTCCTCCAGGGTGACGAGCCCGGCGGTGCCGCCGTACTCGTCCACGACGATGGCCATGTCGGCCTTGTCCTTCTGCATCTCGGGCATCAGCTCGGCCACCCGCTTGGTCTCGGGCACGAAGCGGGCCGGCCGCGCCAGTTCCCGGACCGGCTTCTCGCTACCGCCGTGCTTGAGGGCCTGCATGAGGTCCTTGGCGTAGAGGATGCCGGTGATGTCGTCGATGCCCAGCTCGTAGACGGGGATGCGGCTGAACCCGGCCGCCATGAACAGCTCAAGGGCGTCGCCGGCCTGGGCCCTCGCCTCCACCGTCACCATGTCGGGACGGGGGACCATGACCTCGCGCACGACCGTGTCCCCGAACTCGATGATGGAGTGGATCAGCTTGCGCTCGGTGCGCTCGATGACCTCCTCCGCCTCGGCCACGTCGGCCAGCGCCAGCAGCTCCTCCTCGGAGACGAACGGGCCCCGCTTCAGGCCCTTGCCCGGCACGATCACGTTGGCCATGAAGATGAGGGCCCGGGTGAGCATGCGGATCAGGGGGAAACGGGCGATGGCGTGGACCAGGGGGGCAACCCGGAGGGCGGCGCGGTCTGTGTGCTGCACGGCGTAGGTCTTGGGGACGGCCTCGGCCAGCACGAAGATCACGAGGATCTCGATAACGATGGCCAGGGCGACGCCAGCAGCGCCGAGCAGACGCTCGGCCAGGACGGCCACGAGGCTGGCCAACACCAGCTGGCAGATGAGGACCAGCAGCAGGATCGGGTTCAGGAACTCCTCGGGGTGCTCCACCAACCGGAGGAGCGCCTTGGCGCCCCGCCTCCCCTCCTCTTGGAGGGCGATGGCCCGGACGCGGTTCATCCGTGTCAGGCTCGTCTCCGCCACCGCGAGGAACGCGGCCAGGATCAGCAGGCCGGCCACCGCCGCCCAGATGATGGCGTCGCCGTTCATGGGCGACGGCCGCCGAAAGACCTGGTACTTGGAGGTTTGGTCTTCATGGTTTGTGGAACTGGGCCAGCAGTTCGCGTTCACGGCGCTCCATGGCCTGGGCCTCCTCGTCCTCGGCGTGATCCATACCCAGGAGGTGGAGGATGCCGTGCACCACAAGCAACGCCATCTCGTCGTCGTAGGTTCCGGCGTGGTCGGGCGCGTTGCGCTTGGCCACGGCCGGGCACACCACGATGTCTCCGAGGAGGGTGGGGAGGTCCGACGGCTCGAAGTCGTCGGCCGGGCCGGCCGGGCCCAGCGAGTCGGGCAGGCGCCCGCCTTCGTACACGTCGTCGTCGATGGGAAAGGCGAGCACGTCGGTGGGGCCGTCGCGGCCGAGGAACCGCTTGTTCAGCTCGGCGATGGCCTGCTCGTCCACGAAGAGGATGGACAGCTCGGCGTCACCGTTGACGCCCTGGGCGGCCAGGACCTTCTCGGCCAGCTGGACCCAGCGGAGGGACTCGACGGGCTCGTCGGCCTGCTCGTCGGCCGCGAAGACGGCCACCGTCTGTGGAGCGGTCACCCGGTCACCCGCTCACCGCTCACCCGGCGTTCCGTTCGGTGGCCCGCTCGTAGGCGTCGACGATGTCCTGGACGATGCGGTGGCGAACGACGTCGCGTGAGGTCAGGTGGACGAACTCCAGGCCGGGGATGTCCGAGAGGATCCGCTCCAGGCCCAAGAGCCCGCTGCGGCCGGCGGCCAGGTCGACCTGGGTGACGTCGCCGGTGACGACGGCCCGGCTGCCGAACCCGATGCGGGTGAGGAACATCTTCATCTGCTCGGGCGTGGTGTTCTGGGCCTCGTCGAGGATGAGGAAGCTGTCGTTGAGGGTGCGGCCCCGCATGTAGGCCAGGGGCGCCACCTCGATGGTGTCGCCGTCGAGCAGGCGCTTTGACCCGTCGGGACCGAGCATGTCGTAGAGGGCGTCGTAGAGGGGGCGCAGGTAGGGGTCGACCTTGGCCAGGACGTCGCCGGGCAGGAAGCCGAGCCGTTCGCCGGCCTCGACGGCGGGGCGGGTGAGGATGATGCGGTTCACCTGGTGGGCATGGAGGGCCTGCACGGCCATGGCCACGGCCAGGTACGACTTGCCCGTCCCCGCGGGCCCGATCCCGAACGTGATCACGTTGCGGGCGATGGCGTCGGTGTAGCGGCGTTGCCCTGACGTTTTGGGCCTGACCGCCCGTCCTCGGGCGGATCGGAGGACCTCGGCGGACAGGACCTCGGACGGGCGCTCGTCGGCCTTGACCATGTCGATGGTGCGGCCCACGTCCGCCGCGTCGAGGCGCTGGCCCTGGCGGAGGAGCTGGACCAGTTCCTCGAAGAGGCGGGCGACGCGGTCGGCGTCCTCGCCGGCCACGGTGATCTCGTTGCCGCGCACGAGGATCTCGGCGCGGCTGAACGCCGCCTCGATCAACCGGAGGAGTTCGTCGCGCTGGCCCAGGAGCTCAACCATCAGGTGGTTGCCGGGCACGAGGACTTTGACGGAGGAGGATGCCACGCTGCTGTGAGCCAGGTTACCCGCTGGCCCTCATCCGGGGGGCCATCCCATCTGCCGGCCGCCCAGGAGATGGAGGTGCAGGTGGGGCACCGAGTTCTGGGCATCGTCGCCGACGTTGAAGACGAGCCGGTAGCCGCGGTCCTTGAGCTCTTCCTGGCGGGCGACCTGCTGGGCGGTCTCGAACATCTCGGCCAGGATGCTGGCGTGCTCGGGCGTGAGGGTGTCGGCCGACTGGATGTGCTCGCGGGGCACGACCAGCACGTGGGTCGGCAGGGCGGGGTTGATGTCGCGGAAGGCGAAGGTGCGTTCGCTGGAGGCGACCTTGGTGGAGGGGATCTCGCCGGCCACGATCCGGCAGAACAAGCAGTCGGCGCTCACGGCCAAGACGGTACTCAGTACGCTCGGCCGGGAGCCGCATGAGGGTCGGATGGAGCTGGGTGGCGATGATCGTCGGCGCCGGCGCGGCGTACGTGCTGGTGCGCATACTCCTCGCCCGCAGCCGCGGCCAAGACGCCACCGAGGCGGGACGGCGGGCGCTGTCCGACGCCCTCCCCGTGGTCGGGGCGGGCGTGGCCGGGGTGTTCATCTTCTTCGCCATCTTCGGCGTGGTCGCCGTCCTGCTCCTGTTCCTGTTCATCGCCCTTCTGTCGGGCAATGGGGACGGGCTCGGCCTGGCCATCGTGCTGCTCCTGCTGCTGGGCGTGGTCGTGCTGGTCGGCCTGCCCGTGGGTGCGATCATCTGGGTCGCCCGCCGACGCCGGCGGGAACGCAGAGACGGCTGACGCCCGATGGCAGACGACGAGGAGCTTGACGACGGCGACGGCGACGGCGACGGCGACGCGTACGGCGGCGGGGTCGACGGTCTTGAGCGGTGGGCGGCCGAGGCACGCGCTCGCGACGCGGCCGAGTCGCGGGTGCGGGAACGGTGGCTGCGCACCCAGGCCGAGGAGGGGGCCCGCCTCGCCCAGGTGTTCGCCGGCCTGGCCGAACGGCGGACGTCGGTGGTGCTGACGACCACCGCCGGGCGCCAGCTGCCCGGACGGCTCACGTCGATCGGGCAGGACTTCGTGGCCCTCGAGTCCCCCGCCGGCCTCTCGACCCTGGTCGCCCTGGAGGCGGTGGCGTGGGTGCGACCCGGCGTCGGGGAGCCGCGCCGGCGCGACCCCGCCGTCGGCCCCGACCCTTCGGCCTACGGGGACGAGGAC
>JBOGID010000424.1:0-8764 GCA_050742295.1 Acidimicrobiales bacterium
GGTACAGGGCACCACGAGCTCCCCGCCTAGCACGGTCCACCGGTCATCGTAGCGGGGCGGGCGCACTCGCTTCGACTGGGCGAACGCGGCCCTGCCACTCACTAGGATGTCCGCCTCGGAGAGATGCGGGAGCGGCCGAACCGGCACGCCTGGAGAGCGTGTAGGGAGCAATCCCTCGTGGGTTCAAATCCCACTCCCTCCGCCGACCACTCGGGACGCGGCGACGTCCCGAGCGACGCGCCTCTGCCTCAATCCTTCTGGCCGCGGCTGGCGTACCTACGAGGACGGCGTCCCGGCTCGGCCCGTCCAAGGGCGGATGGGCCGAACGGGGGCCAAGTCGACCGCCGGTCCGGGTCGGCTCCCGAGTCCCGGCCTGGGCCGGCGACCGGGCGCATAGCGTGCCGGGAGTGGACGACGAGATCGCCATGAAGCTGGCCCTCGAGGAGGCGGCGCTGGCCCTTGAGCACGGGGACGTGCCCGTCGGCGCCGTGGCGCTGGTGGACGGCCAGGTTGTCGCCCGCCGTCACAACGAGCGGGAACACCTGGCCGACCCCACGGCCCACGCCGAAATCCTGGCCCTGCGGGATGCCGCGGCGGCGCTGGCCACGTGGCGCCTCTCGGCGGTCACACTCGTCGTCACCCTCGAGCCGTGCCCCATGTGCGCCGGCGCGCTGGTGGCGGCGCGGGTCGGCCGGCTGGTGTTCGGGGCGTCCGATCCCAAGGCGGGCGCCTGCGGGACCCTCTACAACCTCTGCGCCGACCCCCGCCTCAACCACGAGCTGCCGGTGCGTTCGGGGGTGCTCGCCGGTGAGGCCGCCGCCCTGCTCAGGGCGTTCTTCACGGCCCGGCGCCGCCCGCTAGCCTGACCTCCGGCCAGTTCGGAGGGATGCGAGAGCGGCCGAATCGGACGGTCTCGAAAACCGTTGTGGGTCCTGCCCACCGTGGGTTCGAATCCCACTCCCTCCGCTCTGTTGTGGCCGGCCTCGATGGCGCGAAAGCGCTGGTCAGGCCGTGTGCGCGGCGTGTTTGGGGTGGTTGTCCGGCGTGGTCCGGGAGCGCCCACGAGAGCCGGGAAATGACCGGAATCTCGGGGTGCGAGTGGGGTGTAGAAAATTCCTGGTGTGCGAAAGGGGTGTAGGAACCCGGCCTTCTGGGTGGCTGGCGACCGCCGTCTGCGGGCCTGTTCGACGAGTCCCCGACCGCTCTGCGCGCGATAGTCGAGGCTCAGACTCTGCAGACGCGCCCTTGCTTGTCTCGGAAGTCCAGCTGGTTGCTCTCGAGCACCGACCGGACGAAGCCGTGTGCCGCCCGCGGATACCAAGGCGGTTCAAAGTGCCGCGGGCGAGACGTGACCGGCGACGGCGGCAACGTCGTGTTCGAGATCCCGGTTCGGTTCCAGCTGCCGCCGCGATAGAGCAGCGGGTGAAACCCCGTCCGTCTAGCGGGACAGCCGGGAGAGGAACGCTGCCGAGCGCGCGGCGGAGGTGAAGCTCTCAGCCCAGCCGCTGGAGAGCGAGCCGATACGCAGGGCGTGCGTGCCCACCAGGCGGCAGAACTCCTCTTCCTCGCTCGTGGTGGGCCCGGTGGGCTGGTGCTGCAAGACCCGTCGGCCGTCGACCGGTACGACGTCGATGAGCACATCGAGGGTGCAGGCACGACGGCCAGCCTTGGCGTGGTCGGTCTCGTTCTCGCTGTGCACCACGGTGTAGCCGGCGGCCCGGAAGCCGGAGGCCTCGAGGGCGCTGAGGAGCGCGACCCACGCGCCGGGGTGACGGTTGGCGTAGCTGAGCACGAGGTGGCCCTCGCTGCGCAGGGCGCGGTGCGCCTCGGTGAAGATGTCCGTGAGGAGCTGCTGGTAGGCGTCGGTCCCCGAGGTGCCAAGGAGCTGGCGGACGATGGCGTCGCCGTGAAGCGCACCGGTCCGCTCACCGGACCATGCCCGGAACAAGTCGGACAGCTCCCCGTAGTGGACGTCGTCGTGGTACGGCGGATCGGTGATGACGGCGTCGAGGGAGCCGGTCGGAAGGACGAGGCGTTGGCTGCCGCCGGCCACAACCCGGGCGTCGGTGGTGGCGGCCATCTTGGTGTGGCCGGCGGTCGCAGAGGTAGGGCCTTCGACGGTGAGAGGCCGACCGATGCGCTCGTCGAGCCAGACCACGGCCTTGGCGAGCTGGGTGAGGCGCCGGTCGACGGTGCCTCGACCGAACTCGGGGGCGCCCCACACGTTGGGTTCGGCGGCGAGGGTCGTGAAGTTGAACCGGTGGTTGGCGACGGCTTCGTAGGCCTTGAGGTAGCGGGGGTCCCAGCGCGAGGCGTATCCGGCCATCTCGGTGGATCCGACGACGGCAGCCTCAAGAGCGGCCGCGGTTCGTGCGTCGCCGTTCGCGGCTGCCGGACAGGCGGCGAGGAGGGCCTCGATGATGGCGCGTTGGCGCGCGGGGTACAGGTCGTGCCAGTGCGTCATTCCGTGGCGGAGGAGCACGGACGTCTCGATGCCGGTCTCGATGGCGGGAAGGTCGCGGTCGGGCGTCCATCGGGGGCTGTCGGCGGTGTCGAGCTCTGCGGGGGTGGGAGGACTGATTTCCCGTCGGCCGCCGGCGTGGCGCTCGATGAGCACCACCTCCCAGGTGAACCCGTCTGTGCCGATGAGCTCGGTCAGCTTTCCGGACCATCGGCAGTGGGCGCAGCGGGCCACTCGGCCGGTCGTGTAGCGGGCAGTGGGGGTGACGTACTTGCGGCAGGTGGTGCAGGTCGTGCGCTTGCGGGTGGAAGCGAGGTTAAGGTGCCCGGCGGGGCAGGCGACGTAGCCCCGGCCGCCGCCGCAGTCGACCCGGGCGAGCAGGGAGACGGTCGCCGAGGGGAAGAGCTTCAGCGTTCGGGCACATCCGGGGCAGGGGCCGGTCGCCACGCGGAGGGTGTTCGCGATGGTGGCGGGGGTGCCGTCGCTGAGCGTGGAGGCGTAGGCCTCCGTCAGTAGCGGGGCAATGCTTGCGTGCAGTCGCTCGCCGGCGGCTTCGAGCTTCTCGAGCGTGGGGAGGCCGAGCATGGTGGTCAGGCTGCGGGCCGCCCACGGGTTGACGTCCTGCGCGTAGACCCGGTGGCCTCGCAGCAGGCAAGCGAGTGCGATGACGCCGCCGCCGGCGAAGGGATCCGCTAGGAGGAGTTTGCCGGGCTTGTCGGTGCTGACGGCGTCGACGATTGCGCCGGTGACCGTCTCGGTCCGCCGGGCCCACCACCGATAGACGCTGATGGGCGGGAGATGGTGCTGACGCGCCCGGCTTTCCTGGCGGGTGCCGGTCTGGAGGCCGGCGACGTCGAGATGACGCAGCACACTGCGGACGGAGGGAGCGTCAGAGGTGTTGGCCATGCCCGTCACTGTGCCCGGGGGCAGCTCGCGGGCAACCGGGGTTGCGAGAACGACCCCGGCTCGATGCCGGGGACACCGCGCGAGCACGGGCATCCCGGTCGAGCCTCGCCCTTCCCCATGCGAGAAGTGTGGCCGCTACGCCGGGTCGGGGCGGCCATCAGGAGATTGCTCTGGGGGCGTCACCGAAGAGGTTGGCGGCGTCGAGCTGGGCGAGGAACTGCACGAACCGTTCGCTTTGACCGACGGTGAGCTCCACCCCGGCCTCGATGTGGCCCGCCATCCCCCACGAGGTCAGGTTGGCGGTCCCGAGGTAGCCGTGGCGACGGTCGCGGATGACGAACTTGGCGTGGAGCATGGTGGGGCGGGGACCCCGGAACCACCTGATGGTCACGGGACCGGCGGTCCGGAGGCTCTCGAGGCGGTCGACGAGGGCGACGCGGTGGTCAGCGTCGGGCGAGTTCACGTAGATGGTGGTGGGGATGTGGCGGGTCCGCAGGGCGGGGAGAAGGACCTCGTCGAGCATCTCGAAGCCGCTCTCGTTCCAGAACGCGCCGCCGATGTCGAGGCGGGTCGTCGCTTGGCGGATGACGTCGAGGACCAGCCCGTCAAGGCGCTCGTTGTCGAGAACGGGGACGGTGCCGGGCGGCGCTGACAGGACCAGGCGCGGGTCGGCCGGCGGCGTCGGGGAGGGCACGGTGCTGGCGGCGAGCAGCTCGCACACGGCGATGAGCTCGGCGGCCCGACCGTGGACGGGGACTCCGGCCTCCGTGACCACACCGGCGGCGACGAGCTCGTAGCGGGCTGCGACGTGGGTGTCGTCATGGGGCGCCGGCAGCCCGGGAGCACCGGACTGCAGGATGCGCAGCGCCAGGTTCGTCGCCCCCGGCCGGCTGCCGGTCATCGCGGCGAGGAGCTCGGCCAGCGGGACGAGGCCGACGAGGCCGTTCACGGAGTGGCGGCCTGCTGCTGGGTCCAGCGCCAGAAGCGGCGGAGCAGCTTGCGGTCGAGGTCGGCGTTCCAGGTGCGGCATCCATATGACAGGTGCAGGCACCGGTCGCATGCGGCATGGGGCCGTTGCGGGGAGGTGTGCGAACACATGGGGTCGTTGTCGCAGTGGTTGACGTCGTCGGCCGCCCGGAGCAGCCACGGCGAGACCCGGCGGCGCAGGACCGTGTCGAGGGCGCCGAGGGTGAAGTCGTTGTAGGACGCCACGTAGATGGCTGCGGTGAGGGCGTCGGGCACGATCCACTCCGCCAGGCTCGACTCGCCGAAGCCGCTCTGTCCGTCATCGAGCGCACGGAGCAGCGCGTGGGTGGCCGAGTGGGCGAGGCGGCGGGCCTTCCCCGCCGTGGTGTCCGTACCGAGGGCCGGGTCCGACGCGAACACCTCGGCCAGGGCGAGCTTGGCCTCGCGGGCATCCGCGGGCACGGCAGCCGTGTAGTCCCCTTCGTGTGCGAGGAAGCCGAGCACGGAGCGAGCGTCGAGGGTGACGAGCAGGGCCTCGGTGTTGGCGGGCACCGCAAAGATGGGGGTCTTCCCGTTGTACTGGCGCTGCTGTGAGTAGGGCACGATGTGGGAGGTGCCGGGGGTCTTCTGGGACCGGCTGTAGCCGTAGCTCGCGATGACGATGGGGAACTGCTGGGTCACGGAGATGTCGTCGATGCCGAGCGCCTTCATGGACTCCAGCGTGCGGGTGGCGGCGGTAAGCGCGGCGCCGGTCGCCGCTGCGTGGAGAGCGCTGAAGCTCTTGCGGTCATCCACTATGCGCGTGTCGAACAGGCCGGCACGCTCGACCATCGGCCGTGCGCCCGATGCCTCGAGGAGTTCGGGGCTGATGGTCGACGTGACGGCGGCGACGCCGGTGATGGCCGGGCCCTGACGGGAGCGCATGTCGTCGATGAGCGCGTTGTCTACGCCAGCGGCACGCAGCCGTGCTTCCTGCTCCGCCCAGTCCTGTGCGCTCATCCGAGCGCCGCCGCTGGGCCGGTCGAGCTCGCCGAGCGACACCGACAGGTCGGTCTGGTCGCCCAGAAGGGACGCCAGGGCCGCGATGCCGCGCTGCGGGTGCTGCTGGAGGTTGTCGTAGGTCTGGCCGGAGATGTTGATGATGGTGAGCGTCTGGGGGTACCAGAGACGTTGGTCGCGGGCGGTGTAGCCCTGCCGGTATGCCTGGCCGCCGCCGCGCCCGTACTGGCCGCAGTCACACGGGGTGAAGCGGGTGCTGATGGCGGCGCCGCATCCACGGCAGCGCCACGACGAGGAGCGGAACGAGCCGAGGTCCTCGAGGTACATGTCGGCGGTGCCGGTGCAGTTCGGGCAGCTCGGCGTGTGGAGCGGTTGCATGGTCCCGCAGTTGTGGGCGGTGACGTAGCGGAGCTGCCGCATCTTCGCGTTGCAGGACAGGCAGCGGATGGCGCCGGCGGCGTTGGTGTCGTTGAGGACCTGGTCCTGGCGGAACCACCGCCGGAGACGCCCGCAGGTGGGGTTCTTGCACTCGAAGGTGAGGGGGTAGACGTCCCAGGACACCTCCTCGGGCTGGTAGATGACGTACTCGTCGGGGTTCGTGCGCGGGTCGGGGAGGCCGACCTGGTGGGGCAGCCACTGGGAGAGCTCTGCGGACAGCTCGTCGAGCAGGACCTTGCGGTTGAGGTCGCTGACGCGGCGGCCGGAGAGGTGGTGGACCTGGGCGATGAACCCGTCCTCGTGAGTGAAGACGGCGCCGGGGAGGTAGCGGTACAGGACTTGGGTGGTGGAGCGCTGCATGGTACGGATCCTTGATCAGGCGAGGCGGGATGTGATCTGGCCGGCGCGGTTGCCACCGGAGAACTCGACGGGCGGGTCGACGTCGCGGAGGCTGGTCATGGCCGGCGACGTGAACAGGTCGGACAGCCAGTCGGCCTGCCACTGCTGCATCCGCTGGCGTTCGACGTTCTCCCAGCGGGCCAGGGCGTCGTCGACGAGCTTCTGCTCGTCGGTGGCCATGGTCGGGTTGGGCACCGGGCACCGGTAGGCCCGCTCGATCCGCATGCGGAGGTGTGGGATGAGCGCCGCGGCGTTGGCGTTCCACCAGACCTTGAAGTGGCGGGTCATGCCGATGTTCTCGACGGTGTGCCAGGCCGGGTCGCGGGTCTCGTCCCACAGGAGGCAGCAGATGATGCCCGGGAGCGTGCGGTTCACGGCCTGGGTGGCGTACCGGTTGACGGGCACCGGCTCGACCATGCGCTCGAGCGCGGCGTGCGTGGTGGCGAAGCTCTGGTACATGGAGGTCTCGCGCCGGTTGTTCCGGTCGAAGACCGACACGACGAGGCCGACGTGGCTGCGACCGGCACGGGCAGCGGCCTGGATGTACTGGGCGTAGGACGGCGGCATGCCGGCGAGGACCTCGAAGTTGAGGCGGTCGAGGTCGACGCCGTGGGAGACCACCGATGTGCCCACGAGAGCGCGGATGCGGTCGGCCCGTGGGGTGGCTGTGGTGTTGTCCTGGATGGCGGCGACGGCGGCGGCCAGCTCACCCAGCGACGTCTCACCCATGAGGTACTGGGCGTTCACGCGGTCAGAGCCGGCGTCGATGAGCTTCTCCGAGAGGCGGTTGATGTCGTCGAAGACGGCGACGCCGTGAGCCTTGGAGTTCACGTAGGTGAGGGCCAACTCATAGTGGAACAGGTGGTCGAGCGCCTCGGCCGTCGAGACGTTGGTGCCCTCGGCGGCGAGCCGGGTGATGAGCGGCGTCGGGTCGTCGGTGAGGTGGTGGGTGTCCTCCACCAGCTGGGCGGTGATGGTGGCGGCCAGGTCTACCTTCACGGTGCCTCCGCCGGAGGGGAGCACGCCGAGGTAGAGGCGACGGACGTCTTCGGTGGCCTCGGTGTAGAAGGACCGCTCGAGGGTGCCGCCGCCGGTTGGGAACATGCGCGGCGTGCGCCCGTACACCTGGGACAGCTGGTCCTCGAACTGTTCGATGGTGGCCGTGGCGGCGATGACCTTGGACGGCTCGTGTCCGGCTCCGACCGCCAGCTCGGCCATGAGCGTGTGGTAGTGCCCGGCGAAGACGCCGAGCTCCTCACGCACGAGGTGGAGCTCGTCCTGGATCCAGAGCGCCGGTGTGGGGTCCTTGAACCCGGTCGGGGTGGTGTGGGTGTTGACGTTGACGTTGCAGTCGGCGGCGACGCACGCCTTGTGGGTGTAGTAGCCATGCTTCGGGCATCGCATGCGTGGCCCGCGGTTGAATGAGGTGAGCTGCCCGTTGCGTGCGAAGTGCGTGATCTTGTCGACGGTGGAGACGACGACGGACGGCTGGTACCGGGTGACCTCCTCGTCGCTGGCATGGATGGCCAGCTCGTGGGCGCAGCTGCGGCACACGTGGAGGAGGCGCTGGCTGGCGATGTGGACGTCGAGGCCGACGCTGTTGCGGTCGTTGCAGGCCGGGCAGGCGCCGACTAGGCGGCGCTCGTCACGCTCTGCCGGGGTGAGCTTGGCGAATGCGTCGATGCCGGGCCACCAGCCGTTGGGGGCGGGACGGGCGAGGTTGTTGGGGGTGTTGGCGGCGCCGACGAGGTAGCCGAGGGTGAAGGGGTCGCCACCGATGCCCTCGGCGGCGCGGACCACCTCACCGTTGTGGACGACCTCGCTGATGCGGGCGAGCTGCTGCACGGAGAGCATGCGGAGGGGGAACAGCATCCAGGCCGTGGTGCCGCGCTCCTTGCCTCGGAGGCGGTCGTAGAAGAGCGTCACGGTGATGAGCCCGAGGTAGGCCTCGGTCTTGCCGCCACCGGTGGGGAACCACAGGACGTCGACGGCGTCGAGCTCTTCGCGCAGCCGCGGGTCGGTGGGGTTCTCACGTCCGGCAAGGGCGCCCATCTCGGTGACCATGAAGACGAGTTGGAACAGGCGCCAGCCGGCGGCGGGACCCTTCGCGGCGGCGAAGGTGCGGTTGGCCAACGTGAAGGCGCGGTCGAGGTTCGGGTCGTTGCGCAGCAGGTCGCATCCGAGCTCGAAGCGCTCCACCTCGACCTCGAAGGAGTCGCGGAGCTTGGTGATCTGGTCCCGCTCCTCGGTGGTGACGGCGGCGCTGTAGTCCCATCCCCGCAGGAAGGTCCGCATCGCCGCCGCGAGCGCGTCGAGGGTCGGGGCGTAGCCGCTGGCGAGGCTCGTGAACTTGATGTCGGCGCCGTGGTTGAGGGTCTGGGCGTGCTGCTGGATGTGCAGCGGGAGCGTCTCTGCGACGACGACGTTGGGCCCGTCGCCGGGGCGCGCGACGCAGCCGCGGCCCCCGCCGACAACTGTGGCGACCTCGGCGTAGCGGACGTCGTCCGCAGCGAAACCGAGACGCTGTGGCTCCAGGCGGGTCGGGTCGGCGACGGTGACGGTGAGGCGCGTGTCGTAGACGGCGAGGTCCTGGAT
>JBOGID010000425.1:0-1677 GCA_050742295.1 Acidimicrobiales bacterium
AGTGCGGCCCGCGCGGGAGCGCGAGCGGCGACCTCCGTGGCGGACCCCGGCGGCACACCATCTCGTGAACCGGCGGCTCCTACATCTCCGGCACCTCGCGGGGCATCCCCGAAGCGGGCTGCGCCTCGGCCCCCGCAGGCCGATTCTTCACCGGGAGGCGGCGATGGCAGCGGAGCGTGAGGATCGTGTTTACCGGTTCGACCCGGCCGACACGTCAGGAGTGTTTCTCGGGCTCGGGCTTATCCAGTGCGGCTTGATCGGCGGGGGGCTGGTTGCCAGCGTGACCGGGCTAACCCAGGGCGTCCCTCTCCTGCTCGCCGCCGTGCCGGCGGCGGTGGGGGTCGTCGGTAGCTTCGCCCGCGTCGGCGGTTACGTACTGTGGCAGTGGCTGCCGATGCTCGCCGGGTGGGCGTGGATGCGGCTCGGGCGCGGCCGCCGATGGTTGGCGCCGATCCCGCTCGTCCCCGACTCAGCCGGAGCAGCGACGGCGCTACCCCCCTGCCTCGCAGGGGTCTCGATCATCGACGTCCCCTGGCGAGGACGGCAGCGGCTCGGCGCGGTGCGGGATGACGAGCGGAAGACGCTGACCGCAGCCGTCCGCGTTGCGGGTCCCCAGTTCGTCGTGCAGGCGCGCAGCGACCAGGAGCGCCTGCTGTCGGGTTGGGGTGACATCCTCAACCAGTTCGCCGTCGACCGAGGGCCGGTGACGCACCTGACATGGTCCGACTATGCGTCGCCTTCCGGGCTCGAGGAGCACCGGGCCTGGCTGGCCAGCGTCGAAGGCGGTGAAAGAAACGGCGAGGCTCGCGCCAGCTACGGCGAACTCCTTGCCGGGGCAACGGCCAGCGCCACGGCGCACGACGTCATCGTGACCATGACGGTGAGCCGCGATCGGTTGGGACGCCGGCGCGCGTCAACGACCGACTCCGATGTCCAACTGGCACGCGCCCTGTCGTCATCGGTTGAGGCCCTGCTCCGTGGAGCACGCAGCGCGGGATTGGTTCCCGGTGAGCCGCTGGCGGCGAGCGAGTTCCAACGCGCCGTCCGGACCCGCTTCGACCCGGTGGCGTCCCGCCCGGTGGTAACCGGCGGCCGCCTCGTCGAGCGCCTCGGCTTTGTCACGGCAGCCAACGCCGGACCCATGGCCTTGGAGACCTACTGGCGTCACATTCGAGTCGACGGGGCGTTCCACCGGACCTACCAGGTGACATGTTGGCCTCGCCTCCCCGTAGCGCCGTCATGGCTCGAACCGTTCCTCGCGGGAAGCGGACTCACGCGGACGATGACCGTCGTGTTCTGCCCGGTCTCCGCCTACCAGTCGCGCCGGCGGATCGAGCGGGACCTCGTGAAGCTTGAGTCTGACGCCACCACCAAGGAGGACAAGGGGCGCAGGGTCGACGCCCGTCACCGGCGCGCCACCCAATCACTGCTCGACCGCGAGCAAGAGCTCGTCGCCGGCTTCGCCGAGATGGGCTACGCAGCATTGGTCAGCCTCTCCGCGCCCACCGAGGAATCGCTCGAGGAGCAGGCCGAGATCGTCGAGCACCTCGCGCGGGAAGCCGGGATGGAATTGCGGTGCCTCGACGCTCGCCAGGACCTTGCATGGGCAGCAGCTCTGCCGCTTGGTCTGGCCCCCCGCAACATCCTGTCCTGAAGGGGGACGCATGGTCCGTGCCA
>JBOGID010000426.1:0-3275 GCA_050742295.1 Acidimicrobiales bacterium
GCAGAGGGCCATCCGCTCGCTCCTCTCCGGCCGCCGGGGTGCCTACCTGGGTGCCCTCGGGGGTGCCGCCGTGGCCGCCGGCGCCGCCACCGCCGCCGTCCTCCTGGCCCGCCGCCGCGCTCCTCGCCTGGCCGGGTAGCCGGTCGCTGCTATCCTCGAGCGGCGCCCCCGAGCGCCCCTTCGGAGGGCAGTAGCTCAATTGGTAGAGCACCGGTCTCCAAAACCGGCGGTTGGGGGTTCGAGTCCCTCCTGCCCTGCTCGCTAGAACCGTTTCGTGCCAGAGGTGGCCGTGAACCGACAAATGAAGCGCATGATGCAGCGCCAGGGCCAGGTGGATCGCGATGGTCAACCGACTCGTCGCGAGCCGCCCACCCGTGCCGCGCAGCGTCCGGCCAAGGAGCGGATCAAGGCGGGGGAATACGTCCGCCAGGTGCGGGCCGAGCTGCGGAAGGTGGCGTGGCCGGCCCGCAAGGAAGTCATCCACTACTCCACAATCGTGCTTATCGCCCTCCTGCTGCTCACGGCCCTGATCTTCGTACTCGACCTCGCCTTCGGGAAGGGCGTGATCTGGCTGTTCAAGACATGACCGACATCACCGATCCGTTCCAGACCACCGGCTCCGACGACGACGACCGGCCCGAGGAAGACCTCGGCGGCACCGTCCTCACCGAGGATGAGCTGCTCGGCGCCCCTCCCGCGCCCGCCGACGGCGAGACGGGCCTCGTCGGCGAGGGCGGCGACGAGCAGGAGCCGCCGGAAGTGCGGGTGGAGAGCCCCTATGACCGGCCCGGCTCGTGGTACGTCGTGCACACCTACGCCGGCTATGAGAACAAGGTGAAGTCCAACCTCGAGAGCCGCATCGCCTCCATGAACATGGAGGACCTGATCTACGAGTGCGTCATCCCCATGGAGGACGTGATCGAGTTCAAGGGCGGCAAGCGTGTCGTCGTCCAGAAGAAGGTCTTCCCCGGCTACCTGTTGGTCCGCTGCCTGCTCGACGACGACTCGTGGCGGGTGGTGCGTAACACGCCGGGCGTGACCGGCTTCGTGGGCCTCGGGGCCCGCCCGACGCCCCTGTCCCGCAAAGAGGTCGAGAGCATCCTCCAGGTCCAGCCCGAGGGTGTCGAGACCGGACGCAAGCCGGTGCGCCGGCCCATGTATGAGGTGGGCGAGAGCGTGCGGGTCAAGGAAGGGCCGTTCGCCGACTTCTCCGGCCAGATCGCCGAGATCAACGAGGACCAGTTGAAGCTGAAGGTCCTCGTCAACATCTTCGGGCGGGAGACGCCGGTGGAGCTCGAATTCAGCCAGGTCGCCAAGCTTTAGGGAGTGAACGATGGCTAAGCGGCGCATTGCCGCGGTCGTGAAGATCCAGATTCCTGCCGGCAAGGCAACGCCTGCGCCGCCGGTGGGTACTGCCCTGGGTCCCCACGGCGTGAACATCATGGAGTTCTGCAAGCAGTACAACGCCGCCACCGAGTCCCAGACGGGGACGATCGTGCCGGCCGAGATCACGGTGTTCGAGGACCGGTCGTTCACGTTCGTCACCAAGACGCCGCCGACGCCGGTGCTGCTGCGGGCCGCCGCCGGTCTCGACAAGGGCTCGCAGAACCCGGGCAAGGAGATGGCGGGCACCGTCACCGACGAGCAGGTGGCCGAGATCGCTCGTACCAAGATGCCCGACCTCAACGCCAACGACCTCGACGCGGCAAAGGCGCAGGTCGTGGGCACCGCCCGCTCCATGGGCATCACGGTCAGGAAGTAGGGACAGCGCCGGGTGGGGCAGGGGCCCCATCCAAGGCGAGGAGGCGGGGTGCAGGGGACCCGCCGGGGAAAGGACACAGGATGGGCAACAACAGACGGGACACCAAGCACTACGAGGACGCGCTGCGGAAGTTCGACCGCGCCGCGCAGCACGGCCCGGGCGAGGCCGTCGACCTGGTCAA
Source organism: Acidimicrobiales bacterium (assembly GCA_050742295.1). Lineage (GTDB taxonomy): Bacteria > Actinomycetota > Acidimicrobiia > Acidimicrobiales > AC-14 > JAHFUQ01. The sequence continues at coordinate 1,944 of JBOGID010000426.1, forward strand.
GAGCCTGTCGTTCGCCAAGTTCGACGAGACCGTCGAGCTGGCGGTGAAGCTGGGCGTCGACCCCCGCAAGGCCGACCAGATCGTTCGGGGCACCGTCGGCCTGCCCGCCGGCACGGGCAAGGCGGTGCGGGTGGCCGTGTTCGCGGCCGGGGCCCAGGCCCAGGAGGCTCGGGACGCGGGCGCCGACGTGGTCGGCGCCGATGACCTGGCCGAACGCGTCCAGGGCGGCTTCCTCGACTTCGACGTGGCCATCGCCACCCCCGACCTGATGCGGGCCCAGGTGGCCCGGCTGGGTCGCATCCTCGGCCCCCGCGGCCTCATGCCCAACCCCAAGACGGGGACGGTGACCGACGAGGTGGGCAAGGCCGTGAAGGAGTTCAAGGGCGGACGGGTCGAGTACCGCACCGACCGCTACGGGAACATCCACGTGCCCGTGGGCAAGGTGTCCTTCGACCGCCGGGCGCTGCTGGAGAACATCCGGGCCGTCATCGACGAGCTCAACCGGGCCAAGCCGGCCGCCGCCAAGGGTCGTTACATGCGGGCCGTCACCCTGGCCTCGACCATGGGTCCGGGCGTCAAGCTCGAGCCCAACCCCATGCGGGCCCTCGACGACGATCTGGCGGCCGCCGCCAGCGCCTGAAGTACCCTGTTTCAACCGTTGCCGTAGACATCCGGTGCGCGCTGCGCAGAAGTGGTGGCCCTCGGGCCGCCCGCCTGACGAGGTGACGACCTCCCCGGAGGGCGTCGCGCGCACCCGCCCTGAGGAGGATCGTTGGACAATCCGAGGCCTGACAAGGTCGCCGTCGTCACCGAGGTGCGCGAGCGGCTGTCGTCGGCCAGCGCCACCCTGCTCACCGAGTACCGCGGCCTCAATGTGCGCGCCCTGGCCAACCTCCGCACCGCCGTCCGCAACGCTGGCGGCGAGTACAAGATCTACAAGAACACGCTGGTCAGGCTGGCCGTGCAGGATCTCGAGCTCACCGAGCTGGAGGACATGCTGACGGGCCCGACCGCCGTGGCGTTCGTGGACGGCGACGCCGTGATGGTGGCCAAGTCCCTCCGGGATTTCGCCCGCACCAACCCCAACCTGGTGATCAAGGGGGGTCTGCTGGGCCGGTCCGTCCTGAGCGCGGGCGACGCCGGGGCCCTGGCCGACGTGGCGCCCCGCGAGGTCCTGCTGGCCCAGTTCGCAGGCGCCCTGGCCGCACCGCTGCAGAAGTTCGCGGGTCTGCTGGCCGCCCTGCCCCGCAACTTCGCCTACGGCCTCAAGGCCCTCCTCGACCAGAGGGGCGGCCCGCCGCCCGAGGCCGCCGCCGACGCCGCCCCTGAGGC
>JBOGID010000427.1:0-3667 GCA_050742295.1 Acidimicrobiales bacterium
AGATCACGGCGCGCCCCCGTTCCCGGCCGCCGCCGCCGGCACGATGACGGTGGCCAGGTAGGACGCCGGTCCGGCGGCCGCCACCTCGGCCAGCGGGCCGACCCGCTCGCCGGGCATGCCCAGCAACTCGCCCGCCACGGCCCCTTCGAGCCGCCCGGCGGCAAGCGCCGCCTTCGCCAGTTCAGGCAGGCGCCGCCCGCCCTTGTACAGCACGACGGTGGCGCGGGGGTCGTCGAGGTCGGCGCCCACGTCCTCGCTGCCCAGCGCGGTGCGCACCACCAACCGCTGCGACTCGTCGGTCACCACCGTCCCCGTGCGGGCGGCCAGAGCCTGGAAGGCCATGATGCCGGGGACCTGCTCGACGGTGGTCGCCGGCCGGACCCGTCGCACCGCCGCGGCCACCGAGCTGAACGTGGAGTAGGTGAGCGGATCGCCCAGGGTGACGAACGCAACCTCGCCCTCGTCCAGGTGACGGGCGACGACACGGGCGGCCTCCGCCACCGAGCGGTCACGGCTCGACCGGCTGGGGGACATGGCGAACGGCACCCGTTCGATGCGCACGCCGGGCACCGCCTGGCGGACGATCAGCTCGGCCCGCCCCACGGCGTCGACGGCCGTGGCCGGGGCCAGCACCCGGTCGGCCCGGCGCAGGGCGGCCACGGCCCGGACGGTCAGGAGGTCGGGATCACCGGGCCCTACCCCGACGCCGACCAGCCGTCCCCGCACGGGCGGGTCGGGGACCGGCGCCGCCGAACCGCCCCGCACCTCGCCCCGGACCTCGGCCTCGATGGCGGCCCGCACTACCTCGGCCTCGCTGCGCCCGGTGGCCGCCGCCCGCAGGCCCAGCGCCCGCTTGAGGTGGTCGGGCAGGTAGACGCTCGTCTTCCGCACCAACGTAGGGTACGACATAGGGCACACGGCCGGCCCGCCGCCACCCCGTTCAGCGCAGCAGGTCGCGGATGAGCGGCGCCCAGGTCTCGGGCGGTTCGGCGGCGTCCACCGACGCGTCGCCACCGGCCCGCATCTCGCCACCGGCGGTGATGGCGACCACTGGCGCCCGCACACCCTCCTCGGCTTGCAGGGCCACGAGGAAGGCGCCGCCCGCCTCGCCCGTGGCGTCGACCAGGACCAGCGTCGGCAGCAGGGACCCGCAGCCCGCGGCATCGATCTCGTCGAACCCACGGGGCTCGAACCAGCAGTCGGCCAGCGCGGCCGCCAAAGCCGCCACCCGTTCGGCGTCGACCCCCACCGCCACGACCACCCGTTCCACAGCGCCAGCCAGCCGGCGGGCGCCCCGGGCGTTCTCCGCGATATCCGGGTCCGGCGTGGGCACCGCGGCCACAGACGGCTCACCGCCCAGGAACGACTCCTCGGTGGCCTTGGCGTTGAGGTCCATCTCGGCCGTGGCCGCATCGTTCGACCACGCCGTCCACGGCCCGTAGCCCAGGTCGAGGTTGGTGTAGATGAGCATGGCGATGCCGGCCATGTCCGATCCCACGGCCGTCAGCCCGTGGGCGGCCAGGGCGGCGGCCACGTCGGCGACCGCCGTCGAGCCGTCGGGCGCCTCCTCGTCCCGCACCAGGACCGTCCGGTCCGACACCCGGTAGGCGACCGACCACCAGCCGTGCACCTTCATCGTCCCCCGCTCGATGTGCAGGGACGGCCCGAACGCGGTCGCCGTCGCCGACTCCAGGAACGCCTCGATGACCTCCCGGTCGTCCATCGCCCGTGAGCCTACGGGCCGACGGGCGGGCCTACGGGGCGTCCCCTACGCCGACCGTTGCGCACCCAGGTCGGGCACCAGCCAGGCCGTGGACGAGGCCCGGCCGCAGACCCGGTTCCGGCCTTCGGTCTTGGCTTGGTAGAGGGCCTGGTCGGCCAAGGCCACGGCGGCGGCCAGGTCGAGGTGGGCCTCGTCGGCGTCGATCACGGCGCACCCGATGGACGCCGTCACCTGTAGCCCGTGGTCCTCGAAGCTCAGCTGGGTGACCTGGGCCCGGATTCGTTCGGCGGCCGCCACCGCCTCCTCGAACGTCAAGACACCCAGCAAGGCGCAGAACTCGTCGCCGCCGAACCGTCCGACCAGGTCGGTCTTGCGCACGCTGGCGACGACCACCTCGGCGATGCGGATGAGCACGTCGTCGCCGGCCAGGTGGCCGAACCCGTCGTTCATGCTCTTGAAGTGGTCGAAGTCGACGATCAGCACGGCCACGGGCCGGCCCATCCGGCGCTGCGCCACCAGGGCCGACGAGGCCGCCGACCGCCACGCCTCCGAGTTGAGGACGCCCGTCTTGGCGTCGTGGCGGGCCTTGTGCTGCAGGGGCTGGTGGAGCATGCCCCGCTGTATCAGCAGGTAGCCGGGCACGGCCAGCACCAACATCGCCGGCGACCAGCGGTACAGCACGGCGGCCAGGCCGCCCGACAGCAGCACCGCCACCTCGACCAGGTAGAAGCCCCGGCTGGCGAGGGCGGCCCGGAGCTGGGCCTCGTGATCGGTGGAGTTGAGCCGGGAGATGATGGCGAACAGGGCCGCCTCCACGGCCAGGAACGCGGCGGCGGCCAGCACCACCCCGCCGACCGTCCCGACCGACCCCGACGCCGCCAGCACGCCGCCCGTCACACCCTGGAACGCCAGGGACGAGACGAAGGCGGCGATGATCACGATCCCGCATGAGCCCAGCCACTTCCACCGCCGGGTGCGCATCCCCCGCACGTCGGCGTAGGCGTAGGACACGGCCGCCACCCACCCCGCCATCCCGGGCTCGAGCAGGACGGCAGCGGCGAAGACCCAGGCCGACATCGCTTTGTGGAGGCGCTGCCGTTCGACCCGTCCGCCCTCGGCGTGGCGCCCCAGCTCGACGTTGACCATGCCTGCGACCATCATCCCGGCGAGGGTCGGGAGCGACGCCGTCCCCTTCCCGTGCGACCCGACCCCTCCAACTGGGCGGTCGGCCGCCGGACGAGGGCTTTGACACCAGCCTCCTGAGCGCGCGTCCTAATAGGACAAATGGCCCGATCCGTATTTTCCCAGGCGGCAGGCCGTGACGAACTGCTCGACAGCGGCGGGGTCCCCGCCCGGGTGATGGTGCAGGTAGGTCGCCAGCAGGGTCGGGGTGGCCCAGCCTTCGGGGCGGGTGGCCCACCGGCTGGACAGGGTGAGGGCGTCCCCCGGCGGGTCGAGTTTTGAATAGTGGAACTCGTGGCCGCGAAGGACGCTGCCGCGCCGGCCCGCCGGTGTGTCCCGGTTGGCCGTGGCCGTGCGGTAGCCGAGCGTCAGCTTGTCCGACAGGTGGCCGTCGGCCTCGATGACCCCGGCCATGGCGTGGCCGTCGAGGGTGCGGCACAGCCAGAGCAGGCCCCCGCACTCGGCCCACGTCGGGAGCCCGGCCGAGACACGGCTGCGCACGTCGTCGAGGAGGGGCCGGTTGGTGGCCAGTTCGGTGGCGTAGACCTCGGGGAAGCCGCCGCCGGCGATGAGCCCGTGGACTCGGTCGGGCAGCGCGGGGTCGGTGCGGGGGTCGAAGGGGACGACCTCGGCCCCCGCCGCCTCCAGCGCCTCCGACGTGTCCGTGTAGGTGAACGTGAACGCGCGGCCGGCGGCCACGGCGATGCGGACGGCCGGTCCGGGCGCGGGCAGGCGGACGGCGGGCGTGGTGCGGGCGGGCGC
>JBOGID010000428.1:0-6152 GCA_050742295.1 Acidimicrobiales bacterium
CACCGCCATCGCCCCCGCACTTGCCCGTTCCGCCCTGTGCGCGGTGGGGTCGGGGGCGGTCGCCTTCGTCGTCGGGCGGGCTCTCACGGGCGGACGGGCCGTCACGGCCCTGGCCGTGGCCCTCGCCATCGGGCTTGCGGCCGCCGTCTACGTGGCCGCCCAGCGGGCCCTCGGCGCACCGGAGCTGGCCTGGCTGCGGGGCCGCCAGCCGGCAGGGGTGAGCGAGGAATGAGCGCACACCGATGAGCGAGCAGGCCGTCGCCGACGCGCCGCCCGAGCAGGAGTCGGTCGTGGCCATCGTGGCGGCCAAGGACTCGGCCGCCACCGTCGGCGCAACCGTGCGGGGCCTGCTCACCCTGGGGGCGGTGGACGAGGTCATCGTCGTCGACGACGGGTCGTCCGACGACACGTCGGCCCAGGCCCGCGGGGCCGGCGCGTGGGTCCTCCACCTGCCCGCGAACCGCGGCAAGGGCGGCGCCGTGGCCGCCGGCGTCGAGCTCGCCCCCCACGCCCGCGCCTACCTGCTGATCGACGCCGACGTGGGGGCCACCGCTGACGCGGCCGGCGCCCTCCTCGACCCCGTGCTCGCCAACCGGGCCGACATGACCGTCGGCGTGCTGCCGTCGGCGGGCAAACGAGGCGGGTTCGGGGCGGTGAAGCGCCTGGCCGCCCTCGGCATCCGCTGGGGCGCCAAGCGCGAGGTCGTGGCGCCGCTGTCGGGCCAGCGGGCCATCACCGGCGACCTGCTGCGTTCCGTCGACCTGGCCCCCCGGTTCGGGCTCGAGACGGCGCTCACCGTCGACGCCCTGCGCAGGGGCGCCCGCGTGGTCGAGCTCCCCGTTGTGATGGAGCACCGCCACACGGGCCGGCGCGCCAGGGGGTTCGTCCACCGGGCCCGCCAGGGAGCCGACATCGGGCGGGCCCTGTGGCCCCGGCTCACCACGCCTGGGGGCCGCACCCGGCTCATCGCCCTCGGCCTGCTGGTCGCCCTGGCCGCCGCCCTGTGGTCCGGCAATAAGTGGGAGCCGTCGAGCGTCGCCCTGGCCGAACGCCCCCAGCGGGTCCTGATCTTCGGCATGCCCGGCCTGGAGTGGGACGAGATCGGCACGGGCCGGCTTCCCAACGTCGACCGCCTCGTGGACGCGGGCGCCCTGGCCGCCATGGCCGTGCGCACCCTGTCCTCCGAACCCACGCCGGTCGAGGCCTACGCCACCCTGGGTGCCGGGGCCCGGGTGCGGGCCGGCGCCCTGGCCGAGGACGCCAGCGGCGCGGGGGGGCCGATCGAGGTCAGGGAGCCGGCCGCCGTGCGCCGTGACGCCGGGCGCTACGCGGCCTCCCGTCCCGGTGCCCTGGGCGACGCCCTCCACGCCGCCGGGCTGCGCACCGCCGCCGTGGGCAACGCCGACACGCCCGGCAACCTGGTCGGCCTGGGCGTGCGGGTGCCGACGCGCCGCCCGGTGGCCGCCGCTCTCATGGACAGCGCCGGCCACATCGACACCGGCTCGGTCGAGCCCGGCGACCTGCTGCTCACCGACCGCATGGCGCCCTTCAGCCAGCGGGCCGATCCCGCCCGCATCCTGGAGCGCACCAACCAGGCCCTCCAAGCCGCCGACGTCGTCCTCGTCGACCCCGGCGACCTCGACCGGGCCGCCGACCTCGTGGGCATCGCTCCCGGCCTGTTCGTCGACCGCTACCGCAACCGGGCCCTCGACTTCGCCGATCGCATGCTGGGCCGCATGGTGGACATGGCCCCGCCCGACACCCTCATCCTGGTGGCGTCGGTCGTCCCCCCCGGGGACGAGTGGCGGCTGGCGCCGCTCGTCGCCAGCGGGCCGGGCGTCGCCCACGGCTACCTCCACTCGCCGTCCACCCGCCGCCTCGGGCTGGTCACCCTCACCGACCTGGCGCCGACCATCCTGGCCGCCCTCGACGTCCCCGTGCCGGCCGCCATGATCGGCCACGCCCTGCGCTTCCGCCCGGGCACGCCCGACCCCGAGCGCCTGGCCCGCCTCGACCGCGAGATCGCCTTCCGGGAACGGATCTACCTGGGCGTGACGCTCGTCTTCATCGCCTTCCAGGCTGCCGTCTACGGGCTGATCGCCTGGATGCAGAGCCGGGCCCAGCTCCACCGGTTCACCTGGGTCCTCCGGGACCTGGCCGTGGCCATCGCCGCCTTCCCGCTGGCGACCCTCCTGTTCCGGGCCCTCGTCCCCTTCGCCCCCGGGCTCGGCCCGTGGGGCGTCGTCCTGCTCCCGGCCGTGATCCTGGCGATCGTCCTCCTGGCCCGGCGCGCCCGCAGTTCGCCTCTGGCCCCCTTGGCGTGGGTGTTCGGCGTGACCGTCGCCGTGCTCGTCCTCGACGTTGCCACCGGCGGCCGCCTGCAGGTGGGGGGCCTGCTCGGCTACTCGCCCCAGAGCGCAGGCCGCTTCTACGGTCTGGGCAACACGACCTTCGCGGTGCTGGCCGCCTGCACGCTGCTGGCGGCCGTCCTCCACCTCGGGCGGGCGCCTCGCCGGCGCGACGCCCTGGTCGCCATTGCCGCCCTGTTCGTGCTGGTCATCGTGGTCGACGGCGCCCCCGACCTGGGCGACGACGTGGGCGGGATCCTCACCCTGGTGCCCGTGTTCGGCCTCACCCTGCTGGCCCTGGCCGGCCGGCGCCTGACCTGGAAGACGGTGGTGGTGGCGGGGCTGGCGGCCGTCGCCGTCCTGGCCGTCGCCACCGGCATCGACCTGCTGCGCGCCCCCGAGTCCCGCACCCACCTGGGACGGCTGGCGGCCGACACGTGGCGCGACGGCGGGGACGAACTGCTGCTGACCGTGCGCCGCAAGTGGGCGGCCAACGTCGGCCTGCTGCGGCGGACACCGTGGGCGTGGGCCGTACCGGTGATCGCCGGCTTCCTCGTCTACGTGCTGTTCGCCCGCAAGCGGTGGAACGACCTGCTGCCGCCGGGCTCCCACCTGCGCACGGGCGTGCTGGCCGCCCTCGCCGCCGGCGTGCTCGGGTTCCTGGTGAACGACTCGGGCGTGGTGGTCACCGCCCTCGTGCTCGTGGAGGTGGGCCCCCTCCTCGCCCTCCTGAGCCTGGCCGAACCGCCGCCCCTCGACCGGCCCGTGCTACTCGAACCGTCCTACGTGGCGCGCACTTCTTGACCCGGACCGGCAGCTGAAATGGTCGAGGTCATCGCCGCCGCGGCCGTCGGGTTCCTGGCCGGGCGGGTGACGTGGCTGGCGGCCAAGCCGTGGTTCGCCCAACCCGCCCTGGCCCGTCCCAACTACCGCAACAAGCTGATCCCGACGGCGGCGGGCCTCGTCCTGCCCCTGGCCCTGCTCACGGTGGAGGCGGGCCGGGCCGTGGCCGCCGCCCTCGGCATCGGCGACGACCCCGGCATCGCCGGGGCCCGGGTCCTCACCCTCCTGGTCGTCTGCGGGTTCTGCCTGCTCGGCACCATCGACGACGTGGCCGGCTCGGGCGACTACCGGGGGTTCCGTGGCCACCTCCTGGCCCTGGTCACGGGCCACGTCACGACCGGCCTGTTCAAGCTCCTGGGTGGCACGGCGGTGGCGCTGGTGGCCGTCAGCCCGGTGGCGGGGGGCTCCGTCGGACGGCTGCTGGCCGACGCCGCCCTCGTCGCCCTGGCCGCCAACCTCGGCAACCTCCTCGACCGGAGCCCGGGACGGGCCGGCAAGGCGGGCCTGGCCGCCTTCGTGGTGCTGGCCCTCGCCACCGGTGCCGACCCCGTCCTCGGCGCGGTGGCGGTCGTAGCCGGGGCCGCCGCCGCCCTGCTCGCCGACGACCTGCGCGAGCACCTCATGCTCGGCGACGCCGGCGCCAACACCCTCGGCGCCGCCCTCGGCCTCGGCGTGGTGCTGGCCACCGCCCCCTCGACCCGCAACGTCGTACTCGCCGCCGTGGCCATCCTCAACCTGTTGGGCGAGGGGGTCTCGTTCAGCCGGGTGATCGCCGCCGTCCCGCCGCTGCGGGCCCTCGACCGGGCGGGCCGGCTCCCGGTCAAGCGCGCCCGCCCCTGAGCCACCCGCCCGGTGGCACAATCGACGTGGCACCGAAGCGGCGTGGCGACCGGCGCCACGGGGGTGGGGGGCACATGGGGATCGGCGACCGGCTCAAGGCGATCATCGGAAGGGCGAAGGGCGCGGCGCCCGACCTCCCCACAGCGGTGGTCATCCCCGCCGACCACGTCGTGGGGGGCGCCGCCCCGCCCGAGCTGACGAGCGAGGAGCGCTACTTCCGGGTCCTGCTCAACCAGCTGTGGCTGGCCGAGGAGCGCGAGTGGTTCACCACGTGGGACCCCATGGCCCTCATCGTCACCGAGTTCCGCTACAGGGGCGAGCGCACGTCGGTGCCCTACATCGTGGGGCGGGGGACCCTCGAGAAGAAGCTGGGCCACGCCCTCCCGGGCTCGATGCTCCTCGACGACACCTACGTGGCCGGCCTCTACCCCTATATGGGGGCGCCCGTCGAGATCACCGTCGTCCTCTACAAGGTGCAGCGCGACAACTACGCCCGGGCCCTGCTCGGCATGGTCGAGAAGGCGTCGTCGATCTTCCCCTTCGCCAGCTCCCTCGACCTCTACCTCGACGTGGCCGACGTCGTGCTCGACGGCGTGGAGGCGGTGCTCGGCATCGACGGCACCGAGCCCGTGTTCGGCCGCTACCACTCCCTCCACAGCTCGGCGCCGGCGTCGATCGGCTCCGGCTACTTCGCCCTCGTCGACGACGACGTCGACCCGGCCGACCTGTGGGTGTCCGCCAACCAGCTCCACTGGAGGGACGAACAGGGCGCCCTCCAGCCGTTCCGGGGGGCGGACTTCCTGCTCTACAGCGTGGGCTCGTCCACCGAGCGCGACGACGTGGACTCGCTCTCGTTCACGCTCCTCGTGAAGGAGGCCCTGGCCGAGGCCCAGGACCCGAGCGAGGACGCCCGCAAGCGGGCCAAGGCGGCCATGGTCTCGGCCTTCGCGGCCATGATCAAAAGCCACGACCTGATCTACAGCCAGAGCGAGCGGCTGCGCGACAAGTACCTGGCCCGCCTGGCCTCGGAGCTCGACCGGGGCAACGCCCTGGCCAACCTGTCCGAGGTCGAGCCCGAGGACCCGCGCCGGGCCGCCGCCCTCTACCAGGCCACCAAGATCCTCGACCTCTGACGCCGTGGAACCCGACCGCTACGTCCAGGTCACCGTCAGGATCGAGAGCCCCACGGCGATCACCGTCGTGGGGGTGGACGAGGACGGGGTCGCCCAGTCCAAGGGGGAACGGGCCAGACCATCGACGTCCTCATGCAGATGCTGGCCCAGGACCGGCTGAAGAGCCGGGGCGAGTTCCGGCTGCTGGGGGCGTGCCTTTTCGACCTGCTCTTCGAGGGCGACGCCCGCACCTTCCTGCACCGTCAGCTCAGCGAGATCCCGCCCAAGACGATCCTGCGCTTCGTCCTGCAGTTCGGGCCCCAGGTGGGCAGGCTGGGCGAGCTGCCGTGGGAGTTCCTGTACGTGCCCAACGAGACGGCAAGGGGTGGCTGGCCCTCTGCCAGTCCGACGACCCCCAGCGGGCGCACTGGATCGACGACCAGACGGTGGCCGACGCCCTCCAGAACAGCTCGGCGTCTGTCGTGTTCCTCCAGGCCTGCAACGAGCGCCCAGCCCGATTCCTTCGCCGGCTTCCGGGGCGTCGCCCTGCGGTTGCTGGAGGTGGGCGTGCCCGCGGTCGTGGCCATGAGCTTCGACATCGACGTCGCCACCGCCACCAAGTTCGCGGTGGAGTTCTACAAGGCCCTGGCCGACGGGAGGCCGGTCGACTTCGCCGTTCAGAAGGGACGGCGCAAGGTGGGCATGCCCGACGAGTCGGCGACCAACTTCTACGGCCGCGCTTTCGGCTGCCCGGTGGCCTTCGTCCAGGTGGGCAAGGGCCTGGTGCCTGGTCGATACGGTGCTGATGGCGCGCCAGCAGGGCGTGGCCGTGGCCGTGAGCGAGTCCGCCCTTCGCCCGGCGCTGGCCACCATGCTTCTCGGCGCAGGTATGGGCATCTCGGTCGTCGTCGGCCCGGTGGGCTCGGAGGCCGGCGGATGACCGGGGTGCCGCTGGTGGTGCGGCCGCCGGCGGGCAGCGACGCCGACACCGTCGCCGGCGCCATCGCCG